>NZ_ARXR01000091.1 GCF_015356855.1 Alloalcanivorax venustensis ISO4 | reverse complement strand
GGCCAGTCCACTTCCTCGTGCGGGCGGTCGAGACGCAGCTCGGCCATGCCGGCGCGGCCGTTGGTGCCGGGGATTTCCACGCCGTAGACCACGGATTCGACGATCTGCTCGAAGCCGTCGAGGATCTGCTCCACCTCGGTGGTGGAGACGTTCTCGCCCTTCCAGCGGAAGGTGTCACCCAGGCGGTCGACGAACTGGGCGTGGCGGAAGCCGATGTCGCGCATCATGTCGCCGGTGTTGAACCAGGCGTCGCCTTTCTTGAACACGTCCCGGAAGATCGCCTTCTCGGTCTTGTCCTTGTCGGTGTAGCCGTCGAACGGGGTCTTGTCGGTGATCTCGCCGAGCATCAGGCCGGATTCGCCCTTGCCGACCTTGATCATGAAGCCCTTGTCGTCGCGTACCGGCTCATCGGCTTCCTTGTCGTACTTGACGATGGCGTAGCTGACCGGCGAGAAGCCCACGGTGTTGTCGAAGTTGAACACGTTGGTGAAGGCCACGTTGC
>NZ_ARXR01000090.1 GCF_015356855.1 Alloalcanivorax venustensis ISO4 | reverse complement strand
CGTTAGAAGTCAAAAGGAGGCGGTGTGCAACTGAAGCTAGTCGATTATTCTGAGATGAACTCGCGACAGAAGGAAAACTAAAATTTCCAAAAAGTGTCTGCGGTTCTGGCCGACTATGGCTTCGTCACCCTCCGGTTGACCGACGACTGGCAAGGTGCGGATTTCATCGCCCAGCATATTGATGGTGAGCGGTTCTTAAAGGTTCAACTGAAGGGGCGGCTCACATTCTGCAAGAAGTACGTTGGTAAAGATCTGTACATTGCATTTTATGAGACCGGCGAATGGTACCTGCTGCCCCATGACGAGGTGCTCGCGGTGGTCATTGAGTCATCGACCATGGCTGATAGCAAGTCATGGGCCGACGTTGGAGAATACTCATTTTCTAGGTTGAGTAAGAACATGAGAATTTTACTTCAGCCGTACAGGATTTTTCCGAATCCAGAAGCAGAAACTGCTAACAATGCCATCGAGCCGACGCTCGTACCTCGCGCGGCTCATGGCTAACGTT
>NZ_ARXR01000009.1 GCF_015356855.1 Alloalcanivorax venustensis ISO4 | reverse complement strand
ATGTGCCAACTATGTTGACAGACTCCGTGTGTAGATTTATAGTCATCCATAAGAACAATTCGGAATATGACTACTCCCATTGATGACGCACAGAAAAAGCTGGGTTCCGTGATCCGAGAGCGTAGACGCGCTGCCGGTATTTCCCAGGAAGCCTTCGCCACCGAGGTCGGGATTCATCGCACCTATATTGGCGCGGTGGAGCGGGGCGAGCGCAATGTCTCCCTGGCGAACATCCTGCGTATCGCCAGGGCGTTGAACGTCTCCGCCGCCGAATTGTTCAATGAGGCCGGCCTTTAGTTCGCACGGGATTCAAAGGCTTTCTCTCCAAGCTTTCCTGTCGCCACCCCACCAGGAGACAACCATGATCATCTCCTCCACCCACGATTACCGCCTCGCCGCCAAACGCCGCCTGCCGCCGTTCCTGTTCCACTACATCGACGGGGGCGCGTACGACGAGCACACCCTGGGGCGCAATGTGGCAGATCTGCGCGATCTGGCGTTGCGGCAGCGGGTGTTGAAGGAAGTGGGGGAGGTGGATCTTTCGGCGCGGTTGTTCGGGGAGGCTGTGAGTCTGCCGGTGGCGCTGGCGCCGGTGGGGCTCACCGGGATGTACGCGCGGCGCGGCGAGGTGCAGGCGGCGCGGGCGGCGTCGTCGCGGGGCGTGCCGTTTACGTTGTCGTCGGTGTCGGTGTGTCCCATTGAGGAGGTGCAGCCGGCGATGACGCGGCCGATGTGGTTTCAGCTGTACGTGCTGCGCGACCGCGGTTTCATGAAGAACGCGCTGGAGCGGGCCTGGGCGGCGGGGGTGCGGACCCTGGTGTTCACGGTGGATATGCCGGTGCCGGGGGCGCGCTATCGCGATCGGCATTCGGGGATGTCCGGGCCGTTCGCGGCCTGGCGGCGGATGCTGCAGGCGGTGACGCATCCGCGCTGGGCGTGGGACGTGGGCCTGCGCGGGCGGCCGCACGATCTGGGCAATGTGTCGGCCTATCTGGGTCACCGCATCCACCTGGAGGATTACATCGGCTGGCTGGGCGAGAACTTCGATCCGGCCATCGGCTGGCGGGATCTGGAATGGATTCGGGAGTCCTGGAAGGGCTCCATGGTGCTCAAGGGCATTCTCGATCCGGAGGACGCCCGCGAGGCGGTGCGCTTCGGCGCGGACGGCATCGTGGTCTCTAACCACGGCGGGCGCCAGCTCGATGGCGTGCTGTCCTCGGCCCGGGCCCTGCCGGCCATCGCCGACGCCGCGCAGGGCGACCTGACGATCCTGGCGGATTACGGCGTCCGCTCCGGCCTGGACGGGGTGCGCCTGCTCGCCCTGGGCGCGGACGGCGTGCTGCTGGGCCGCGCCTTCGTCTACGCCCTGGCCGCCGCCGGCGAGCAGGGCGTGGCCCATGTGCTGGACCTGATCGCCAGCGAGATGAAGGTGGCGATGACGTTGACCGGGGCGCGGGCGGTTGGGGAGGTTTCGCGGGAGAGTTTGATGCGGGTGTGATGCCGGTAGCGAGTGGGTTTGGCACGCCTGCTTGACACAAACTACAGAATAACTACATTGTAATGCATGAGCCATTTGGAATTTGAATGGGACCCGCGAAAGGAAGCGTCCAATCAGCGCAAGCACGGCGTCTCGTTTCAGGAAGCCAAGACAGCGTTTACCGACGAGTTCGCCCGCGTCATTGGAGACCCGGACCATTCTACTGAGGAGGACCGGTTCATCCTTCTCGGCACGAGCATCCATTCGCGCCTGTTGGTGGTCTGTCATTGCGTCCGAGAGGCGGACACCATCCGCATCATCTCCGCCCGTAAGGCCAACAAGCGCGAGCGAACCACCTATGAGGAATGCCGCCATGCGTGACGACTACGATTTTTCCAAGTCCACCAAGAATCCCTACGCCAAGAAGCTCAAGAAGCAGGTCACGATCCGGCTTGATGAAGACACCATCGAGTACTTCAAGGACCTGGCGGAGAAGAAGGATCTGCCGTATCAGAGCCTGATCAACCTTTATTTGAGGGACTGCGCGCAGTCGCATAAAGACCTCAAGATTGAGTGGCAGTAGTCGAGCAGGGTTATAAAGTATGAAGGGCGCTATTGGTATGTGGGATAACCAAATCCGAGCTTCAGGCTTGGTTTTGAGAGGACATGCAGGGTGGTGAAATATGACCGCTTTGTCATCGGCTGACTGATTGGGTCTGGAAACAGGGTGCGCGAGGGGGTATGGACTGGGAATTATTGAATGGGGTAACCGGGCTGATCAGTGCCGTGTGTGCCATTATCAGTGTTGGTTATTTCAGCTTTCATAAGGAGAGCCCCGATAAAACCGGGCCGGAAGCGGTCTTGAGTCTTCCGAAACTGGCTTCATTCCTCGTGGCTTGCTCCGGTTGGGCGCTGTGCTGTTTGAGTTTTCTATGGGTCTTTGAACCTTTCGGGCGCTTTCCGTCAGACGCAGAATATCGACAGCTTTACGGCGTGATTCTGGCGTTTCCTGCCTATGTTCTCTTGAATTTTGGTATGGGTCTTTTGAGGTCGAATCAGAGTGATCAAGAGCCGGAGGATAGTGGGTCGGCCGCATCACAAAAGAATATTGATACGTAAGGAAAGCAATGCAGGGAGAATGGGTCAGGTCATTGCTGGGTGCTATTGAGAATGGCGAATGGTTGCTCGTTGCAGTCACTTTGTTTGTCGCTGCTCTGTCAGGGTTTTCTAGTATTGCCCGGTATATGATTAACCGTAGGAAAGTGCAAGTCGCGAATATCGAAGAAGCTTGGAGGTCGAAATATTGCGACGGGGAAAGTCAGGAAGCCTTGACGCGCCAAGCTGCCGCGGAATACTTTAATCTGGCTACAGGGATTCGACTGGAGAAAGAGCCTCGTGAAGCCTTGATGGCTATTTACAATCGTGCCGCGGGCAGAATGCCTTTTGTTCACTTTAAACGCGCTGCTCGATTGGCTCGTTACGAGAAAGACAAGTTGGATATCCACATAAGCCGCCTAGACTGGTTTCTTCTTTGGGTTGGTCTTCTTTTCGGTGGCAGTATGTCCGTTATTGGTATTCCTCTGATTCTGTTATTCATTGCAATAGTGGAGGATCCTTGGTCTCGTGTTTTGGGGGCTGGGTACATGATTGTTTCGGCTGTTGTTCTTTTACTGCAAGCGCTGCCCATCTGGTCGGCATATAGGGTAAAGAGGGAAATTGCCCGGCAGGCAGCGTGCTGCACGAAAGAATCCAAATGATGATGCCATGGTGCTCAAGGGCATTCTCGCCCCGGAGGACGCCCGCGAGGCGGTGCGGTTCGGCGCGGACGGCATCGTCGTCTCCAACCACGGCGGGCGCCAGCTCGATGGCGTGCTCTCCTCAGCCCGGGCCCTGCCGGCCATCGCCGACGCCGTGCAGGGCGACCTGACGATCCTGGCGGATTCCGGCGTCCGCTCCGGCCTGGACGTGGTGCGCCTGCTCGCCCTGGGCGCGGACGGCGTGCTGCTCGGCCGCGCCTTCGTCTACGCCCTCGCCGCCGCCGGCGAGCAGGGCGTGGCTCAATGTGCTGGACCTGATCGCCAGCGAGATGAAGGTGGCGATGACGCTCACCGGGGCCAGGGCGATTGGGGAGATTTCGCGGGAGAGTTTGGTGCGGGCGGGTGGCTGAGACCCGTTTGACAAGTGTCACGTGACAAAATACGGTCATCGGCATGATCTGGAGGTCTGCGATTACCACTGAAGTGAGGTGATGACAATGGCGATTTCCAATACCACCGGTATCCAGCGTAAGCCGACGCATCCCGGCGAAATGCTCCGAGAGGATTTCATGCCGGACTATGACCTGACGGTGGCAAAGCTTGCCGAGCGCCTCGGCGTGTCCCGGCAGTCGGTGAATGAGCTGTTGCGCGAGCGCCGCGCTGTCAGCCCGGAGATGGCGTTGCGGCTTGGGCGGTTGTTCGGCAATTCTCCGGAGTTCTGGCTTAACGCGCAGCGCGCTGTGGATTTATGGGCCGCGTCACGGTCAGTGCAAGAGGAAGTGTCGCGGATTAAGCCGCTGCATGCTGCGTAAGCTGCCATGCGTGACGACTACGATTTTTCCAAGTCAACGAAGAACCCCTACTCCAAGAAGCTGGCGGAGAAGAAGGACCTGCCGTAAAGCGACGGAGTATTTTGGGGGTCCAGGGTACAATTGGACGGCACCCCAGTATGCAATCAGACGCTCCTTTGGCCGTTAACGCCTAATCAAAAATCGAAGGCGAGAGAACCGTCGCCTTCGCCAGGTACTCGATATCCCCGGCTTCCATGCCCGCCGCTGAAAACAGCGCCTTCCAGTGTTTCTCCACCACCTGCTTCATGGCGTCGACGCATTCGGCGGCTTCATGTTCGTTCAGGCCAAACCGTTCCGCCTGGCTGAGGGCGTTGTTGAGCGTGGCCGCGCGGCCCTGGTGGCCGACCACCATTGCCAGGTCCGCCGAGTAGCCCAGCCTGGGCTGGGGGCAGATGTCGTAGCCGGGTGTTAGGTCGAGGGCGGTGCCGTCCCAGAAACAGGCGTGGTTGCGGGCGTGGTCGTCGGTGTTGCCGATCAGGATGTTGAAGACCATGCGCCGGAAGAGCTCCTGGCCGTCCTGTTCGAAGTCCCTGGCGTATTGGCGCAGGACGTCGGCCAACTCCAGGTAGCTGGCTTCGCCGGTGCGGACGGCGTATTCGTCCAGGTCCAGCAGGGTCATGGCGCTGAGCATGTGGCGGCGGGTTGGGTGGCCGGTCGCGTGGGTGTCGCGGTCGAAGCGGCGGACCAGCAGCACGTCCTTGCCGGAGACTTCCAGGACCCGGGTGTCCGCCACGTTCAGGCCGGCTTTGGCGGCGAGCCGCATGGCGCCGCTTTCCGCGGCGATCATGTTGAGGGTGTCCCGGCTTGAGCTGAATTTGGCGACCAGCCAGGATTTGCCGCGCCGGAACAGCACCTTGGGCCGGGCGCCGCCGATGCTGGTGCCGTGATTCAGGGCGGCGTCCAGGTCATCATCCAGTTCCTGGCCGCGTTCCATCCGTTCCGCCGCTTCCAGGGCGTCCGCCAGCGGGCGGATCGGCTTGGCGCGGGGCGCGTAGGCGTCCGGTCGGTCGGTGGCGTCCAGGGCGCCGATGCGGTCGGTGCCGGCGCCGAGCAGGTAATCAATCTCCCCGAGCTCGCCTTCGAGGCGGTAATGGGCCTCGTCGGTGGGGTCGAGGGTTTTCGCGATTTCCCGCTGGATGATGCGCCGCCCCCAGGCGTCCGGCGCCGCGTCGCGCACGGCACCGCTGAGCTCGTGGTCGAGGACGTAGGGCTCGCCGGTGAGCTCGCCCAGGGGGCGACCGGGGATCGAGAGCGGGATGGCATCCGGCCGGGCGAGGTAGCTTTTGCCGTAGCGGAACACGTACTCGGCGCCATTCCAGGCCACCACGCCGCACACCACCGGTTCCGCCTGCCCCGGCGGAAAGAGCCACAGGTAGGCGCGATCAGAAATCATTGTCGACGTCCTGCGGCCGGAACCGGCGCCGGCTGGCGGGGCGGCGCGCGCCGGCACGGCCCTCGGCGACGCGGTAATACCCCGTGGGGGCGGCGTGCCCGGGTTGCGGCAGGGTCGCCAGCAGGGGCAGGTCAAGCAGCCACAGCGCCGCCACCACCAGGCCGACGTCGACCTTCGGATCGCCTTTTTCCAGGGCGCTCACGTGCCGCCGGTCCACCTTGCCCAGGCGCGCGCCCAGGTCGGTCTGGGACCAGCCGCGCGCCTTGCGGGCCTCGGCGATCAGGGCGCCGGTGTCGCGCAGGGCATCGAGAACCTGGGCCTTCTGGAAAACGGGAGAATCGACTGTCCTGGGCATTTGATCATTAAACCGTACAAAATGGCGTTGAATGTACAGTATGGCGTTCCTTTTGATTCGTCAAGATGTTTTCTGCGCGTGATGTACTTATAGAAGTGCATCGTTCGACTTTTTGTACGCTTTAATGATCAAAAAGCAGTGGCCAGCGAGCGGGGTGTGGCGCATCTGCTGGACCTGGTCGCCAGCGAGATGGAGATGGCGATGACGCTCACCGGGGCGAGGGCAATTGGGGAGATTTCGCGGGAGAGTCTGGCGCGCGTGGGTGAGTGAGCCCTGACTAAGGATCAATTGGACGCAGCCTCACTATACAAATGGACGCGCCATGCTCACTTCTCCGTCATGGCTCTCAAACCGCTGATCACCCGCTCAAACAACCCCGCATCACGCCGCGCCCGGGCCAGGGTGATCGCGCCCTGTATCCCCGCCACCACCTGCTCGGCAATCGCGTCGGCGCGCTCCCCGTCGTGGCCCTGGCGGCCCAGGGCGTCGGCGAGCGCTTCGATCCAGCGTTCGAAATACGCGTTCACGGCGCTGGCGAATCGGTCCCGCGTGTCCGAGAGCGCAAAGGCGCCCACCAGGCACACCCGCTGCCCGGACTGAAAGTAGGCCGAGACCGCCTCCCACATGGCGTCGATGGCCGCTTGCGCGTCCGTCTCTGAACGGAGGGGAGCGAAGATTTCGCGCTCGAACCAGGCCTCGATGTTCTCCAGTACCGCCGCCGCCATCTCCGCCTTCCCGCCCGGGAAAAAGTGGTACAGGCTGCCGCGGCCCAGCCCGGTCTGTTTAGTGATGACCGACAGGCTGGCTCCTTCATAACCGTGCTCGCGGAAGGCCTCGCCCAGCAGGGGAAGCACGTCCGAGCGCTCCATGACCAGGCGCGCCATGGTTCAGAGCCCCAGATCGCTGAGCCCGGGATGGTCATCCGGACGGCGGCCCAGGGGCCAGTGGAACTTGCGCTCGGACTCCGCGATGGGCACATCGTTGATGGACGCGATCCGCCGCCGCATCAGGCCCTGGTTGTCGAACTCCCAGTTTTCGTTGCCGTAGGCCCGGAACCACTGCCCGCTGTCGTCGTGGTACTCATAGGCGAAGCGCACCGCGATGCGGTCGCCGCTCCAGGCCCAGACTTCCTTGATCAGGCGGTAGTCCAGCTCGCGATCCCACTTGCGACGCAGGAAGGCGACGATCTCCTCGCGGCCTTGCAGGAACTCCGCCCGGTTTCGCCAGAGGCTGTCTTCGGTGTAGGCCAGTGACACCTTTTCGGGGTCGCGGCTGTTCCAGGCGTCTTCCGCCATTCGCGCTTTCTGCGCGGCGGTGTCCTGTTCAAAGGGGGGAAGGGGTGGTCGGGCCATCTTGAATCTCCTGTTGTGTACCAATCGGAATATACTTGAACGATTGGTACAGAGCAAGATTTCGGGCTACCTCGGAAGCGCCTTTTGTGCTGGCGACCGAGGAGATGGCTGACACCGATCCTCTTGCTTCTCTGACAGCATCTGCCGTTTTCGCTGATTCTCCGTGGGGTCTTCCAGAGCGAGTATGGGGAAACCTGTCCGATGAGGTAGTTTTGAGAAAGTCATGAAAATCGTAGTTTCAATACGATAATAGGGAGTTTTCTAAATTGCAGGCTGTTTTGGAAAAGCGTATAAGTCGTAGTATGGCTACGACAGGACGTAACAAACTAAATGCGCTCTACACCCGGTTTGAGCCGGGCGCACCGCTGATGTCGGAGGATCTGGCGGCGCTGGGGATCTCCGCTGATCTGGCGGTGCACTACGTGCGCGCCGGCTGGCTCACGCGGCTGGCGCGTGGCGTCTATTGTCGCCCCAACGACACCCTGGCGCTGGGGCCCTGTCTGGTGCTGCTTGAGCGCCGGTTCGAGGGGCTGCACGTGGGCGGCAAAACGGCGCTCGATTGGTATGGCGTGCGCCAGTACGTTGCCCAGCAGCCGGTGCTACAGCTCTATGGCTGGCAGTCCGGCCAATTGCCCGATTGGTTTACTGATCGCTTCCCTGCGGAGTATCACCGGAAGCGGCTGTTTGATGAGCGGCCTGACGCGTTGCGGCAGGTGAGGCCGTTTCAGGGAGAAGCCGGCGCGCCACGGGTTTCGACGCCGGAGCGCGCCTTGCTGGAAATGCTCAGCGATGTGGGTGTGCGCCAGCCGCTGCAGGAGGCCCGCGAGTTGATGGAAAGCAGCTACAACCTGCGGGCCCGGGTGCTGCAGGACCTGTTGGAACACTGCACGAGCGTGAAGACCGTGCGGCTGTGCTTACAGCTCGGCCGCGAGGGTGAATTACCCTGGGCGGCCAAGCTTGATCCCGCCAGGCTGCCCACCGGCAGCGACCGGCCCTGGGTGTCCCGGTCCGGCGATGGCCTGTTGGTGCTCAAGCCATGAAGTCCGTTTACCTCGACACCGCCCGTCTGCTCACTCAGGTGGCGCCGCTGGTGTTCGTTGATGACACCTTTGCCTTGAAGGGCGGGACAGCGATCAATCTGTTCGTCCGTGATATGCCGCGCTTGTCGGTGGATCTGGACTTGGTGTTTCCCGATCACACGTTGCCGCGCAAGGAGGCGCTGGGGAAGATCAACGCAGCGATCCGTCAGTCGGCGGAACGGTTGGAGAATCAGGGCTTTCAGGTCCACATCCCCAAAGCTGACGCCGGCGAGACCAGGTTGCTGGTGCGACGTGGGTCTATCGAAGTGAAGGTGGAGACCAACTTCGTGATGCGCGGCACGGTGAAACCGGTACAACAAACCTCGCTGACGGCTGCGGCCAGCGACGCTCTGCTCGCCGATCTGGATACCCCGGTGGTGTCACTGGAAGACCTGTACGCCGGCAAGCTGGTCGCGGCGATGGATCGCCAGCACCCCCGCGACCTGTTCGACGCGATGCAGCTTTTCGACCATGAAGGGATTACGCCGGGCATCCGTCGCGCCTTTGTGGTGTATCTGGCCAGCAACAATCGGCCGGTTCATGAGGTGCTGTTTCCCCAGTTCAGGGATATCCAGCACGACCACACCCACAACTTCGACGGCATGACCGCTGAACCGGTTTCGCTGGACGATTTGTTGGCGACCCGGGAGCGGTTGGCGCGGGAGCTTCAGCAGGGCTTGGATGACAACGAACGGCGATTCCTGCTGTCCCTGGTATCCACTGAACCCGAGTGGTCTCTGCTGGGCATCGATCACCTCGATCAACTGCCGGCCATCCGCTGGAAGCTTCAGAACCTGGAGAAGCTGAAGAAAAACAATCCAAAGAAGTTCGCCGAACAAGCGGAGACGCTGGCCGAGCGGTTGGACGCCATCGATTGATCCCCCGACGATGGCGTGAAATGCGTTGCTGGATTCGCGTCTGGCTAAAGTTTATATAGCACCGGAAATGCTCACTCTTGGTGACCAAAAGGCAATTTCTATAAACCGTCCTCTGTTTGTGTGAGTCAGCTCCTAGCGGCTCGCATCCGGCCGCGCCTCCACGCTCACCATCATGCTGCGTTCCAGCAGCCAGCCGCGCAGGCGGCGGGGCAGCAGGTTGGTGTAGACAGCCACCTTGTTGAGCAGGCCGGGCACGTACACCACCTGCCGGCGTACATGGCGTCCACGCAGAGCCTGGCCACTTCGGGGGCGGTCATGATGCCGGTCTGTTTCTTCACGGTCTGGCCGGCCTGGTCGAGGAAGGGCGTGAGCACGCCGCCGGGGCAGGCCGCCGTGACGCTGATGGGGCTGTCGCGCAGCTCGTAATCCAGGATTTCGGTAAAGAACCGCACATAGCCTTTGGTGGCGGAGTAGGTGGCGTAGCGGGGTGTGGGCAGGATGCCCGCCAGGGAGGCGATGTTGAGCAGGTAACCGGGCTGGCCGTGGGCCCGGGCGCGTTCAATAAAGCCGTGGCTGAGGGTGGTCAGCGCGGTGACATTAAGGTCGATGTCCCGCTGCAAACCGGCCAGGTCCTGGTCGGCGAACGGCGCCCAGAAGCCGGTGCCGGCGTTGTTGACCAGCACTGTCAGCTGGTCGTTATGCCGGGCGAGGGTGGCATCCACGTCATCGAACAGCGCCGCCAGGCTCTGCCGGTCGGCTAGGTCGCAGGCCAGTGCCGTGGTGGTGATGCCATGGCTGGTGGCCAGTTCATCGGCGAGTTGGTCCAGCAGCTCTTTGCGGCGGGCGACCAGGATCAGGTTCAGGCCGCGCGCGGCCAGTTGCCGGGCGATGTCCAGGCCAATGCCACTGGAGGCGCCGGTGATCAGTGCGGTGTTCATGCTGTTTCCTCGCGTCGGGTGGAGCGGCAAACCAAGGATCCCACTATGCCGCGCCCCGCGCGTGAAAGGCATTGGCCTGAAAGTACAACCCAGAAGACACCAGTGCGCACTGGCCGGCATGCCAGGGGCGATCACACCCGCCGGGAACCCACCAGCGCGAACGGCGCCCCCTGAGGATCGACGCCTTTGACGGCGAAGTCGCCGCCGGGAATCTCATCCGGACCGTGAAGGATTTGCCCGCCGTGTTCGGTGATGGCCTCAAGCGCGGCGTCGATGTCGGCGACACGGAAGTAGTAGTGCCACATCGGCACCGGCATGTCGTCCGGCTTGGGCATAAAGGCGCCGATCACGCCGTTGTGGCGGATGAATTCGTAGGCGCCCATCGGGCCCAGGTCCATTTCACCCTCCTTGGTCCAGCCGAACGCCTCGAAATAGAAAGCTTTCGCGGCGTCGGGGTCGGGGGTGGCCAGCTCGTTCCAGGCGCAGTGGCCCACGCGTGGGCGGACGGAGGCGAACGCCAGGCTGGTGTGGTCGCTGTGGCCGCGCATCACATAGAAGGGCGTGCCTTGCGGGTCGGTCACCATGGCGAGCCGGCCCACGTCGGGGATGTCCCTGGCGGGCATTTGCACGCTGCCGCCGAGGGCGGTGACCTTCGCTACGGTCTGGTCTACGTCGTCGACGCCGATATCGCCGAGCCACACCGGCCTGGCACCACACTGTTTCATCTCTTCGCTGAGCTGCATCAGGCCGCCGATGGCGCGCCATTCGCCCGTGTCCTCGTCGCGGGCATGGAGAAGGCGGTAATCCACGCCGGGCTGCCCGCTGTCGGTGACCCGCCAGCCGAGTATGGCGCTGTAAAACTGCTGGGCGGCGTCCGCGTTGTCGGTGGCCAGTTCGTACCAGATAAATTCGCCGTGTTGGTTGGGCATGGTTCGCTCCCTATCGGTTGTGTACCCGATGGTCGATCCGGCCGGTCAGGAATCGACGGAGCGAGCGTCCTCTTTTGTGCCACGACTATGGGCTCTATGCCCGGGCCCGGCATGGATCCACACCCCATAGCCCACGGCCAGCACACCCAGCCCGCCACCCAGCAGGCACACACCCAGCCAGCCGTTTTGCTGGTAGGCCGCGGCGGAGCCCAGCGAGCCCAGGGCGCCGCCGACGAAATACAGGAACATGTAGCCGGAATTCAGCCGGTTCCGGGCGGCCTCATCCAGGTTGAAGATCATGTTCATGTTGGTGATGTGCACCGCCTGCAGCGCCAGGTCCAGCAGCACGATCCCCGCGATCAGGGCGATCAGAGAATAGAGCCCCAGCCCCAGCAGCCCCCAGGAGACCAGCAGCGCCACCACGCCGAGCACGGTGAGCTGGGCGCCGTGGCCCCGGTCGGTCAGTACGCCGGCGTGGCGGGCGGACAGCGCGCCCATGGCGCCGGCCAGGCCGAACAGGCCGATGGTGGCGTCGGAATAGGACCAGGGCTCGCTGGACAGCAGGAAGGCCAGCGAGGTCCACAGCACGCTGAACATGGCGAAGATCAGGCAGCCCAGCAGGGAGCGTTGCCGGTGCAGCGGGTAGCGGGCGAACTGGGCGAACACCGAGCCAATCAGCTGCCCGTAGTGCATGCGGGCGGTCGGGGCGTAGCGGGGCAGAGCGCGCCACAGGGCCAGGGTGTTGAGCAGCATGAGCGCCGCCGCCACCCAGTAGACCGTGTGCCAGTCGCCCAGGCTGGACAGCGCGCCGGCCACGGTGCGGGCCAGCAGGATGCCCATCAGCAGGCCGCTCATCACCGTGCCGACCACTTTGCCGCGCTGGGCTACCGGCGACAGGGTGGCGGCGAACGGCACCAGCACCTGGGCCACCACGGAAAACGCCCCGGTAATGGCCGTGCCGATCAGCAGGGCGGCCAGGGACCCGGCGGTGGCGCTCACCAGCAGGCCGGCGGTGGCGAACAGCATCATGGTGACGATCAGGCGCCGGCGCTCCACCAGGTCGCCGAGCGGCACCAGCAGGATCAGGCCCAGCGCATAGCTGGCCTGGGCCACGGTGACGATGATGCCGGCCCGGGCGTAGGACAGGCCGAGCTGATCCGAGATGGTGTGCAGCAGCGGCTGGGCGTAGTAGTTGCTGGCCACCACCAGGCCGGTGGTGGTGGCCATCAGCAGTATCAGCCAGGTGCTGAGGGCGGAATCGGTGGTGTTCTCGGCGTGCCTCATGGTGCCTCCTCCGGGTGAGGCCGGGAGTGTCGGCGACTCGGTGCCATCGGGCAAATGTATTATTATGATGCCAACTATCGTTTTTCGAGATGCATGCCATGAAGCTGAAGCAGGTGGAGTATGTGCTGGCGGTGGCCGAGGCCGGCAGCTTTACCGGCGCCGCCCGTCGGTGCCATACGGTCCAGTCCGCGCTCAGCCATCAGGTCGCTCAGCTGGAAAGCGAGCTGGGCGTCACGCTGTTTGAGCGCAACTCCCGCTCGGTGCGTCTGACCGAGGCGGGCAGAGTGTTCGTTCAGCAGGGGCGCCAGGCGCTGGAAGCCGTGCAGCGCATCACCGATGAGGTGGTCGCCTCCACCGGCGAGGTGCGCGGGCGCCTTTCCATGGGCACCATCTCCACTCTCACCAGCCCGGACCCGATCGAGCTGCTGGCGCGCTTTCACCGCCGCTTCCCGCACGTGCGTGTGGAGCTGGTCATGGAGGGCAGTGAGAAGATGCTGGCCAAACTGGAAGAGCGCCGCCTGGATGTGGCGTTTATCGGCGTCTGGCCGGGCGAGACGGTGCCCAGTAGCCTTTGTAGCCGGTCGCTGTGTAACGAAGAGCTGGTGGCTTTGATGTCGCCGTCCCATCCGCTGACCGCGCACGACACGGTGACCCTGGGCCAGCTGGCGTCCTGCCCGGTGGTGGATTTCCCCGTGGGCAGCAGTGCGCACCGCCAGTCCGCGGAGGCCTTCGCCGCCCAGGGGCTGGAATATACCGTCCAGTTCGAGGTGAGCACCGTGCAGCATCTGGTGGCGATCGTTCGCCAGGGGCTGGCGGTGGGGTTGATTCCGCAAAGCCTGTCGCACCAATTGACGGACGTCAGCACCCGGCGGGTGGACAATGCGCCCCAGCGCTCGGTGCGCGTGGTGTGGCCAAAGACCGCCTCACCCGCCACCCGGGCCCTGCTGGCGTTGCTGGCGGTGGAAGACGAAGGCGCGTAAAAGAGGCCCTCGGCATTCAACGAATAAAACAATGAAGCCGGCACAACGCCGGCGGCAAAAAAGGGAGAGAAACAACGTGTTCAACCACATCATGATCGGTTCCAACGATATCGAACGTTCCAAGCGCTTCTACGACGCAGTACTCGGCGTGCTCGGCGCCGGCGAGCCGATCCGTAACGAGACCGCTTCCGGCATCGTGCGGCTGTTCTATCGCCACGACGGCAACACCCTGGCGATCACCCAGCCGCTCAACGGCCAGCCGGCCACCGGCGCCAACGGCGGCACCATCGGCTTCAAGTGCGACTCTCCGGAGCAGGTGAAAGAGCTGCACGACGTGGCGGTGGCCCACGGCGGCACCTCCGTGGAGGATCCGCCGGGCCTGCGCGAAAGCGCCATGGGCGCCATGCACCTGAGCTACGTGCTCGACCCGGACGGCAATAAGCTTTGCGGGCTCTACCGCGTTAAGTAAGTCCCCCCGTTCGCTATCCAGCCGGATGACTGCCATGCTGCGTTGATTCGCCGCACAGGGAGTGATTCGGTATGGAAGTAAAAGCGTGGCGCTGGCGGAGGGTCTGCTGGCGTTGGCGCTGTTGATCGGCATGCAGTTCGCCATTTCCTGGTCGAGCACGCGCATGCCGTGGCTGCGTCGGGTGGTCACCGGCGAACCGCGCCTGCTGTTGCGCGACGGCGCCATGCTCGACGACGCGCTGCGCGACGCCCGGGTGACCCGGGAAGAAGTACACGCGGCGGTGCGTTCCGCCGGCATCGGCGCCCTTGGCGAGGTCGCCGCCGTGGTGCTGGAGACCGACGGCTCCTTCAGCGTGATCGCCGGCCAACCCGGCGCCGCCCTATCCAGCCTGGACGGCGTCAAATAGCGCCCCAGTCCTGTCCTACATCCATCAGAGCATTCAGCTCACATGATCTTCCGTTCTCGCTGACTGTCCCGCCCACAGTACAGAGCGAGCATGCCGGCTCATTCCCTGTGAACGGAGCCGGCATGAGCGAGATCGTGATTTTCGAGGAAGACGCCCAGAAGGTTGAAGTACGGCTGGAGGGCGAGACCGTCTGGCTCACCCAGCGGCAGATGGCTGAGCTGTTCGGTAAGGACTTGCGCACCGTCAGTGAGCACATCGGTAACGTGTTTGAGGAAGGTGAATTGGATCGGGAGGGAACTGTCCGGAATTTCCGGATAGTTCGTTCAGAGGGGCATCGTCGGGTCGAACGGCCTATCGAACATTACAATCTCGACGTCATTATCTCGGTAGGTTACCGCGTCAAGTCCAGGCGCGGGGTGCGCTTCCGCCAATGGGCCACCACGGTCCTGCGCCACCACCTGACCCGCGGCTACAGCCTCAATGAGCACCGCCTGGCCCGGCAGGGCCTGTCCGAGTTGGAGCAGGCTGTCGAAGTGCTGGGGCAGACACTGACCCGGCAAGAGCTGGTCTCTGACCTGGGCCAGGAGGTGGTGGGTCTGATCCTGGGTTATGCCCGCACCTGGCGTCTTTTGTTGGACTACGATGAGGGCGGGCTGGGCGTGCCTGCCGGTGCCCGCCCGGCGCGTGGTGTACTGGGACTGGACGAGGCCCGGAGGGCGCTGAATGCTTTGAAGGAAGAATTGCGGGATCGCAAGGAAGCGGGGCCGCTTTTCGCCTTGGACCAGGGTGATGGTTTGGCATCGATTCTCGGCAATATCGAACAGAGCATGTTTGGCGAGCCGCTGTACAAAACTCGCGAAGAGCGGGCGGCACACCTGCTCTATTTTATGGTTAAAAGCCACCCGTTCACGGACGGTAACAAGCGCTCCGGCGCGTTTCTGTTTCTGCTGTATCTGCGCCAGGAGGGCATGAGGCTGACGCTGGATGAGCGCGGTCTGACCGCGTTGACGTTATTGATCGCTGAAAGTGCGCCGCGCGCAAAAAGCTTGATGGTGCGACTGGTGATGAATCTGGTGGCGTAGCCGCAGCCGCTTAAAACCGGTCCGCCCGATAGGGCGCCATATCCACCTCGGTCGGCTCCCCATCCATCATCTGCCCGAGCAACTTGCCGGTAATCGGCCCCATGGTGAAGCCCTGGTGGCCGTGCCCGAAGGCCAGCCACAGCCCGGGCAGACCGGGGGCCGGGCCGATCACGGGTTTCATGTCCGGGGTGCAGGGGCGGGCGCCCATCCAGGGTTGCGGGTCGAGCCGGTCGCCCAGGGGGAAGAGCGTGCGGGCGACGGCTTCGGCGGCGGCCAGTTGCCGGTAATGGGGCCGGGCGTCGTGGCGGGCCAGTTCGGCGCCGGTGGTGAGGCGGATGCCGGCGCGCATGGGGGCGAGCAGGTAGCCGGTTTCGGAGTCCATCAGCCAGTGGTGCAGGCGGGCGTTGTCGCGGGCGCCGTAGTGCATGTGGTAGCCGCGTTTCACGAACAGCGGCACATGCAGGCGCTGTTGGTCGAGCCATTGCGTGGACCAGGGGCCGAGGGCCAGCACCACCTGCTCGGCGAAGAACGTGTCCCCGCCGACCACGGCCTGCCAGCCGTTGCCGTGGCGCGACAGCGTTTCCAGTGGCGCCTGGACGAAGCGTCCGCCCTGTTGCTGGAAGTGGTCGGCGTAGGCGGCCACCAGAGCGCCGGGGTCGGTGGCGGTCCAGGGCTGGGTCCAGTGGATGGCGCCGGCGAGGCCGGGCGCCAGGTCCGGTTCCAGCTTGGAAAGTGTGGCGCTGTCCAGGACCTCATGGGTGACATCGTATTCGGCGGCGTCCTGTTCCGCCTGCCGGCATTCCGCGTCGAACGCTTCGGCGGTGCGGAACACTTCCAGGTAGCCGTCCCGCCGGATCAGCTCGCCGGCGCCGGCGGCGTCGATCATCTTCGTGTGGGCGTTCAGCGCCCGGGTGATCAGCGCCGCGTATTCGGGGACGATGCGCGCGTAGCGCTCCGGCGCCGAATTACGCCAGTACTGAAACAGGGGCAGCGCGGCTTGCGCCATGCCGGACGGCTGGTAGCGGATATCCACCTGCCGGTTGGGCAGCACCCGGGTCAGCGTGGTCAGATCGCGGGGGAAGCGGTAGGGCCGCACGGCCTCGCGCTGAATAATGCCGGCGTTGCCGAACGAGGTCTCGCGCCCCGGCGCGTTACGGTCCACCAGGGTGACCCGGTGGCCGCGTTGCAGCAGGTGCCAGGCGGTGGAGACGCCGACCATGCCGGCGCCCAGAACCAGAATGTCGCGGGCCATGTTTGCTCCTGTTGTGGACACCCAGGAGACCATAGAAGGCCGGCCCGGCACTAGCGTCTGCGTTCGCTTGCCCGCCGGTCCGCGACGGCGTTTCAATGGCGGCCACCAACGTCCACGAATGCAACGGAGTGTTTTATGGACCAGGTACTACAGAGCCGTCTGCAAAAAACACTGAGTGAACGGCCGCCCGGCTTGTTCCATTTTCCCGAGGTTTACGGTCGGGGCTGGAGCGGGCTCTACATCGGGGACCGCGTTAAGTTGGGCAACGACTTCCTACGGCTGGTCCGGCAAGGCCGTTTCGAGGGCGTCGAGGACACCGGAGATAAGAAGCGCGGCGGGCGCCTTTACCGCAAAGTGAGAGGACGTCGAGACCGTGACGGCGCCGGTTGACAGCGAACGGCGATCTGGCACGCTTCAAACCATCCGAAAAACCAAACGGTTGTAAGGGACGATGGCGAACAAGGACACTCACTCTCAATTTAAAGCGCGACTGCTTCGCCCAAAAAAACCGGGCGATGACGAGGCTTGGGCCTTCGTGGTTCTGCCCAAGGACGCCAGTGCGAAGCTGCCCCGGCGCGGGCGGACCTCCGTGGACGGTACCCTCAACGGCACGCCGTTCAGCGCTTTGTTATTGGAGCCGGACGGCCAGAAAAGCCACTGGTTGCGGCTCGATAGCGGCCTGCTGGAAGCGTCCGGGGCCGAGCCTGATGAGGTTGCTGAGTTCGAGATCGCAGCCGTGGCGCAGGAGCCGGAGCCGGCGGTCCCCGAAGATCTGGACCAGGCGTTACAGGCGTCCCCGGAAGCCCTCGCCACTTGGGAGGCCACCACTACGTTGGCGCGCGTGGACTGGATTCATTGGGTGGTCACCGCCAAGCAGGCGAAGACGCGCGCCAAGCGGATCAACGACGCCTTGGACAAGCTGGCGTCCGGCGAAAAGCGGGTGTGTTGTTTCGACCCGTCCGGGTTTTACAGCAAGGCCCTGAAAGCGCCGGAGGCCGAGGCGTAACCGCTGCGGGTCATGTTCCCGTCGTCTGGATTGCGGCACTATAGGGCCACCCCTTTATCGCCCGGAGACACACAACAATGATAATGCTGATTCTCGGTTTGCTGATTTTCCTGGGTATTCACTGCGTCGGCTTCTTCCCGGAATGGCGGCAGCGCCGCGTCGATGGCATGGGCCTCTTGCCCTGGAAAGGGCTCTACAGCCTGATCGCTCTGGCCGGCTTCGTGCTGATTATTCTCGGTTTCCAGCGGGCCCGGCTGGACCCGGTGGTGTTGTATGCGCCGCCCGCCTGGCTGGGACATCTGAATTCACTGTTCACTCTGATCGCCTTCATCCTGCTGGCCGCCGCCTATGTGCCCGGCAACCGTATTCGCGCCCGCCTCGGCCACCCCATGGTTGTGGCCGCCAAGGTCTGGGCGTTCGGCCACTTGCTGTCCATCGGCCTGTTGCACGACGTGGTGCTGTTCGGTGCTTTCCTGGTGTGGGCGATCGTGGCGTTCGCCAAACTGCGCCGCCGTGACCGCGCCCAGGGCGTCACCTACGCGCCCGGTACTCTCAAGGGCGACGTGATCACGCTGGTGGTGGGCGTGGTGGCCTGGGCGCTGTTCGCGTTCTGGCTGCATGGCGCCCTGATCGGCGTGCGGCCGTTCGGCTGAGAGGACGGGCCGTGGACGACAACGAGCTGAAAGCCCTGTTTGACCAGATGGCGCCGGGCTACGACAAGCAGTGGGAAAGAACCGCGCCGATCAACCAATGCCTGTACTTGCTCCTGGAGTCCGTGTTCGCGGCGTTGCCTGCCGACGCCAGGATGCTTTGCGTGGGCGCCGGCACTGGCAGTGAAATCCTGCATCTGGCCCATCGCTTCCCCGGCTGGCGGTTCACCGCGGTGGAACCGGCCCGTGGCATGTTGGACGTGTGCCGGCGCCGGGCTGACGAGGCGGGCATCGCCGAGCGGTGCGAATTCCATGAAGGCTACCTGGATTCGTTACCGGCCGGTGCGTCTTACCATGCCGCCACCTGTTTTCTGGTGTCGCAGTTTATTCTGGATCAAACGGCGCGCTCGGCGTTCTTCGAAAGGATCGCCGAGCGATTGGTGCCGGGTGGCATGCTGGCCAGTTCTGATTTGTCCACCGAGCAGGACGCGCCAGGTTACGACGATCTACTGCGCGTCTGGCAGCGTGCCACCTCGCCCGCGGAGGTCACCGACGAAGGGCTGCGCCGGATGAAAGCCACCTACGCCAAGGACGTGGCCGTGCTGCCGCCCGCCGAGGTCGCCGCGATTCTGCGGGCCGGCGGCTTCGAGACGCCGCGACCCTTTTTCCAGGCCGGGTTGATTCGTGCCTGGTTCACCCGGCGTCGCTAGCGTACCGGCCGAGTTCAGGCGAATACGTCTTTGCTCATTAGTACGTCCAAGCGATGAACATGCGCCGGGCGCGCCAGAATGCCGTTCATCCGCGTCACGTCCCGAAATATCTCGCCGCCGCCCCCTTCCACATGTGCTTGGCGGCCGGCGCGGTTGGGGAAGACTTCAAAGATGCCGAAGGTTGACCGCGAATAGCGTACGGCATACCAGGGTCCGGTGGCGGGTTCGCCTTGCACGCACCCCAGAATGTCCTCAAGCATGCGGATTACCTCGTTCTCCTTGCCAGGCAGTGCTTCGATGTGGATGTAGAAAGCTTTACGGCCTTCTTCGCCGTCCTGTCCGGAGACCTCGACGCCCCGGTGAGGGCGTGCGGCTATTGGCTGTGGTTGCGGCGTCGGTCCTGGGTTTCGGGGGGCGCTATCGGTCATGGTGTTCTCCCGTTGCTGAGGTTTATACGGTAGTCGGAAGCGGGCAACGTAGGATGCTTAAAACACGCTTGTTTTTGCCTGATTGTCCTGACTGCCTGTACCCGGAGCCGGCACTGGATAACAATGGGGCATGTCCGATGCTCTGCGCCAAGTGGTAAATCACTACACCCGAACCCACGCCGACGCGGCGGGGATCGCCCCGACGCCGGTGCCGGGGCTGTTTCTGGTGCGTGGTACCGCCCCCGGAGGGCTGGAGCACATCATTGCCTGCCCGTTGGTGTGCCTGGTGCTGCAGGGGCGCAAGCAGGTCACTCTCGGCAACCGGGATCTCAGCTTTGCTTCTGGGGATTCAATGATCGTTCCGGCCGCGATGCCCACCGTCAGCCGTATCAGTGAGGCCAGCATCGCCAGGCCCTATCTGTCGTTCGCGTTGGATCTGGACCCGTCAGTGATTGCGGAGCTGGATGTGGTGATCGACGGTGCTGAACAGCCCGTTCTGGAGCCCCCTGCCGTTATCGATAACCACCTCCGTGATGCCGTGCTCCGGCTGGTGCGGCTGCTGGATCGCCCCGCTTCGCTGGCGGTGCTGGGCACGTCGCTGGTGCGCGAGATCCACTATTGGCTGTTGCTTGGCGAGCAGGGTGAAGCGATTCGGCGGCTCGGCCCGCCGAACGGCCGTGTTCGGCGCATCGCGCGGGCCGTGGCGCTACTGCGCCGGGACTACGCGCAGCCGCTAACCATTGAGCGGCTGGCCCGGGAAGCCGGAATGAGCCGGTCCGCCTTCCACCAGCATTTTCGCGCGGTCACCACGGTGTCGCCGCTGCAGTTTCAGAAGCAACTGCGTTTGATCGAAGCGCGCCGACTGATGCTGGCGGAGGGCAAGAGCGCCAGCCGCGCCGCGTTCGATGTGGGCTACGCCAGCGTGCCGCAGTTCACCCGCGAGTACGCTCGCATGTTCGGACTGCCGCCGGCGAAGGACCGTAAATATAGCAACGAAGAGGCTCTGCCGGGGGCGTGGACGGTGGCCGATGACGTCAGTCGGTGATCACCTCTGGCACCACCGACATGCCCACTTTCAGCTTGCCCACATCGGGCTGGTCCGGGTCCACGGCGATGCGTACCGGAAGACGCTGAACGATCTTGGTGAAGTTGCCGGTGGCGTTGTGGGGTGGAATCGCTGAGAAGCTTACGCCACTGGCGGGGCCGAGGCTGGCTACCTTGCCGGTCAGGGTCGCGCCGGGCAGCGCGTCCACGGTGAAGCGCACCGGCTGGCCGGTGTGCATGTGCGCGATCTGGGTCTCGCGGAAGTTGGCGTTGATGTAGAGATCATCCAGCGGCACCAGGGTGAGCAGGGTCTCGCCGACGTTGACGTAGGCGCCGGGGCGTACCACTTTTTGTGCCACGGTGCCGTCCACCGGTGCCTCGATGCGGGTGTAGGAGAGCGCCAGCTCCGCCGCGTCCAGTCTGGCCCGCGCGGTGTTCTCGGCGGCGCGGGCTTTTTCGATGTCCGCACGCAGCACTGCCCGTTCCTGTTTAGCGGCGTCGTAGGCGGCGCGGTCGCCCATCTGGCCGGCGCGCCGGGCGGCCAGCTCCGCTTCCGCTCTTTGTTGAGCCTGGACGGTGCCGGCCCCGATTTCCGCCAGGTCGTGGTAACGGGTTTGTTCCTGCCGGGCGAGGTTGACGGCGGCGCGGTCCGCTTCCAGTTGGGCCCGCGCCTGCTCGATGGTGCTTGCCTGGCGTTTCAGCCGTGCTTGCAGGCCCACCACTTCGGCGCTCGCCTGGGCGAGGGCGGCGCGCGCCTCCTCCACCTGGATACGCGCGTCGCGGTCGTCGATTTCCACCAGTGGCTCGCCGGCGCGCACCGCCTGATTTTCCTCCACCAGTACCTTGCCGACGCGGCCGGCGATTTGCGGCGACACCCGGGTCAGGTCCGCTTGTACATAGGCGTCGGTGGTGGACTGCTCTCCGGCGGCGCTCTCCGGGCGGTTAAGCAGATGGAAACCGATACCGGCGAGAATCAGGATGGCCAGCACGGCTAATAGGCGAAACAATCGAGAAGAAGCCATGGGGTTATTCCGTTGAGGGTGAAGGAAGCCGCGGTGGCGCCACGGGGGTCAGACAAAGCGCCAGGGGAATCAGAACCAGCGCGAGGATGCCGAGCACGCGGTAGGCATCGGCGGTGGCCAGAGTGGTGGCCTGGGTGGCGACGCTGTCGGACAGCGCCACCATACGGTCGTCGTGCAGCCCCAGGGTGGCGCCGGCGCGGGCCAGGTTGCCCAGCAGCATGTCGCTATGAAACCGCCCGCGTTCCAGCATCATCTGGGTGATCAGGGCACTGCCTAAGGCAGTGCCGAAGGCACGCAACATGTTCACCATGCCGGAGACGAACGGACCTTCCTCAGGCTGGACCACGCTGGTGGACAGGAACAGCAACGACACCACCGCCATCGGCTGTCCGAACGACTGCAGCACCTGCACGGTGACGAACTGCCGCCACATCCATTCACTGTTGACCTGCGCACCAAGCCAGCAAGACAGCGCCAGAAGCACCAGACCGGCGGCGAGTACTTTGCGTGCGTCCACCCAGGGCCGGTAGAGCATCAGCGCCACCAGCGAGCCGAGCACCAGTTGCGGCAACCCGATAATCAAACTGAGCACGCCGGACTGCAGCGGTCGGTAACCCTGAACCTCAGCGAGGAAGTGCATCGGCAGCAGCGCCCCGGACAAAAACAACACCAACAGCCCGATAAACAAGGTGAAGCCCAGCCCCAGGTTGCGGCGCGCCAGCAGTTGCAGACGGATAAACGGGCTGGGGTGGCGCCATTCGCTGATCAGGCCGGCGGCGGTGGCGATCAGGCCGCCGGTGAGGGCGCCGGTGATCAGCGGCGAATGAAACCAGTTCAGCCGTACGCCCTGGCTCATCGCCACCGCCAGCAGCGCGAGGCCGGTAACCAGTAGAACGTGCCCGACCCAATTCCCTTGGCCGAAGCGCTCATGGCGCGGTGGGTCCTGGGGCAGGCCCCAGGCGCAAAGCACCAGACTGAGCAGACCCAGCGGCACGACCTGCCAGTAGATCCAGCGCCAATCGAAAAGTTGGTCGGTCCAGGCCCCGGCCAGCCACACAGCCAGGTTGGGCGCCAGGGTGGCGGTCATGGCGTACAGCGCCAGGCCGTGCAGCCGGATCGGCAGCGGCAGAAAGCGCAGCGCCGCCATCATCAATGTTGGGATCAGTCCGCCGGCGACGATGCCCTGCAGGCTTCTTAGCACCAGCATCGCCGGCAGCGATTGGGCAAACGGCAGCAGCAGGGCGAGCAGGGTGGCAACGCTGATCAGCGCCATCTGGTAGCGGCGCAACGAGAAGGTAATGGCGAACCAGGCGGCGAACGGCTGCACCGCGATTTCACCGACCAGATAGACGGTATCCAACCAGGACGCCGGATCGACACCGAAGCCGTGGGCGCCGCGGATATCCATCAGCGCCAGCGAAGCCACCCGACTGTTCAGACCGGCCATGATGGCGGCGATAAACACACCGGTGAGCCCAGCGGCGAGCCGGGGGCCGAAAACGGGTTGGGCCGGCGCGGTGGCCGGAACGCTGGTCATGCTGGGAACTCCGGCGTGCAGGGCAGGAAAATCGAACTGTACCTATCGGTTCGATATGTTAGAGATGAGCGTGCATTAGCGCAAGTGAGATAACGAAGGGAGTGATATATAAAGGGTTTTCCCTCGGCGACCCGGGCGATGACGCCAGCCGAGACATCCGGTACACTTTCGGGCATTCTTCCGCCGGAGACCGCCATGAGCCCCGCCGCTCCCTCCAACCAGAAAGCCCGGACTATTTTGCAGGCGGCGCGAAAAGTGTTCCTGGAGCACGGTTTCAGCGCCGCCACCACCGACATGATTCAGCAGCAGGCGGGGGTCTCCAAGTCCACCGTGTACGCGCACTATCCCACCAAGGAAAAGCTGTTTATCGCTGTGGTCGAAGCGGAGTGCGAGTCTTTCCTGAGCGGCATGCAGCGCATTGAGTTTCAGCCCAACGGGGTAGAGGCGCTGCTGCACCAACTGGCCAACACCTATCTGGACATCGTGTTGTCGCCGGTGGCCCTGGCCCAGTACCGGGTGCTGGTGGGCGAAGCGCCGAAGTTTCCGGAGCTGGCCCACCGTTTCTATCAGGCTGGTCCGCGCGCCATGATCCGCCAGGCCACGGAGTTGCTGTCACGGGCGGCGGAGGCCGGCGAGTTGGATTTCGGCGGGCTGTCCGCGGAGACGGCGGCCACCGCCTTCGCTAACCTGGTGCGCTCCGAGCTGCAGCAGCATTACCTGCTGCACCCCGAGGCCCGGCCCAGCCGCGCCCAGATCGAGCAATGGGCGGAAACCTGCGTGTTTATTTTTCTGCGCGCTTTCGCGGCGAAACGCTGACCTGCCGCACGCGGCCACTGGGCCCGCCACCACAGTAGAAGCTGCCGTTGCCGTCGTAGGTCAGCCCGGAGACATGAACGCCTTCGGGCATGTCGATGCGCTCCAGCACTTCGCCGGTCTGCGAATCAATGTGCCGCAGGTCGGCGTCTTCGCCTTCCCAGGTGCCGTGCCAGAGTTCGTCGTTGATCCAGGTCACGCCGGTGACGAAGCGGTCGGATTCCAGAGTGCGCAGTACCGCGCCGGTTTCCGGGTCCACCTGATGGATCTTTCGTTTCCGGTACTGGCCGACCCACAGCGAGCCTTCCGCCCAGGCCATGCCGGAATCCTCGCCGTCGCCGGGGGCGGGCACGGTGGCGATAATCTCACCGGTGTTCGGGTCGATCTTTTGAATCCGCTTTTCGGCGATCTGGTAGAGGTGGGTGCCGTCGAAGGCGGTGCCGGCGTCGGCGGCCACATTCAGGCTGCGTTGTAGCTCGCCGCTGTCCGGGTCGAGGGCCTGAAGCTTGTCGCCCATGGCTAGCCACACGTGGCGGCCGTCGTAGTCGATGCCGTGGATAATGGGTGCGCCTGGGAAGGGGCCGTATTCGCGGGTGACCCGCGCTTTGGATTGTTTCATGTCGATATCCTCCTTGTAGGTTCAGGCCATCCTAGCCGCCGGGCAGTGGCGCGGTGAGTAACAAGGTTGTCGTGAATCCGAGCACCGGCGAAGCCACCCAGCGGCGCGCTCGGCCTTGCCCGATGGCTTCCACTTTGCCGGCGTTCGCCAGAGCGTCCAGCGCCCGTTGCACGGTGCGCTGGCTGGTGCCCAGCGCCAGTGCCAGGGCGGAGCTGGACCAGGCTTCGCCGTCGGAAAGAAACGCCAGTATCGGCGCGTGCTTCTCTTCCACCGGCCGGGCCAGCACGGCGACGTCGCCGGTCAGCGGCTCCAGCTTGAAGCCGTGACGGGTGGCGTGCAGTCGGGCCAGCGGTCGCAACGCCTGCCGCAGCCGGCCGATTTCCACGCGCAGGCGGGCACGGTGGGATTCTTCCACCTGACGCAGGCGGAAGGCGCGCTCGATCAAGGTGTCGCGGCGGGCGTCGCCGGGCCAGGCTTCGGCCAGCGTGCGCGCCAGGGTGAACAGCACCGGCCGTGTTGCCAGTTCGATCACGGTGCCGGCCTGGCGCACGCTGTAGCGGCAGGCGTCCACCACCAGGGTGGGGGAGGCGAACAGCGCTTCCACTTCATCAAGCCGCACCGGTCGGTCTTCGCCGTGCGTGATCAGCCGGGCGGCCGGCGCCTGCAGCACCCGGGCGGCCTTGTCCACTTCGTTGATCAGGGCGGCGATGCCTGAGCGTCGCGCCGCTTGACTGGCGTGGCCCAGGGCGGTGCCTGCGGTGCCGGTATCGAGCCGGCGCAGGGCAATACCGGCGACGGCCAGCTGGTGGGTGGCCTGCAAGGCCGGCGGCAAAACATCAGGGTTGAGTGCCTGGAGCTGTTCCCCGGCATCGTCGAGCCGACCGATCAGCAACAGACGGTGAATCGCCAGGTAGCGGGCGTGGGCGGCGTTCACGGTGTCGCCGTGGCGCTGCAGGGTCTCCCGCGCCGCGTCCAGCGCCTTGGAGGAGGCGTGCAGGTCGCGGGCGGCCAGCGCCACCTCCGCCTCGGCCACCACGCAGCGGGCGCGCGCCACCGTTTCCTTTGTGGTGAAGGCCCGCGCCGCGCGCCGCAACAGGGCCCTGGCGCGGGCCAGGTCGCCGAGCTGCGCCATGGCGATGCCGCGTAAGGCCAGCGCCGGCGCGTCGTCCCGTAGCGAGACATGGTTCAGCGCCCGCAACGGGTCGCCGCCGGCCAGGGCCCGCGCCGCCGCTGAAATCAGCGAATCCATAGGGGTGCCACCATCTGTCTCCGCCTGTTATAACCGCCCTGAGTCTAGCAGTGTTGAACGAACGCGTGACGCGCGAGGTAGACCATGAAAGTGAAACGTATCATGGCCAACACGGCCACTTCCGATTTGGACAAGGCCGACCGCTTTTACGGCGACATTCTTGGCCTGGAACGGCTAATGGACCACGGCTGGTTCCGCACCTATGGCTCCCATGAAACCATGATGGTGCAGGTCAGCTTCGGGTCCGAGGGCGGTTCGGGCACCCCGGTCCCCGACCTTTCCATCGAGGTGGACGATCTGGAAGGCGCCCTGTCCCGGTTCCAGCAGGCCGGTGTGCCGATTGAGTACGGCCCGGTCAGCGAGCCCTGGGGGGTGCGGCGCTTCTACGTGCGTGATCCGTTCGGCAAGCTGCTCAACATCCTTCAGCACGAGTGAACCCTGTGGCGTGCCGAGTAACCTAATGTCCACCTTGTTTGGCACGAAAGGCCCGTTACAGGTCCGCCCGCCGGCGCCATGATGGTGGCCGACTTGGTAAAGGGGCAGACTATGCAAATCGATACGAGCACGCCGGTGATGGTCACCGGCGCCACCGGCTACGTGGCCGGCCGTCTGGTGGAGCGTTTGCTGGAAGAGGGCGTTACCGTGCACGCGGCGGTGCGCGACCCGGACGACAGCCGCAAGCTTCAGTATCTGAACGCCATCGCGGAAAAGACGCCGGGCAGTATCCGCTACTTCAAGGCGGACCTGCTCTCCCCCGGCTCCTACGCGGAGGCCATGGCCGGCTGTTCGGTGGTGTTTCACACCGCGTCGCCGTTCACCACCACGGTGAAGGACCCGCAAAAGGAGCTGGTGGAACCGGCGCAGCTGGGCACCCGCAACGTGTTGGAAACCGTCAACGAGACACCGTCCGTGAAACGGGTGGTGCTGACCAGCAGCTGCGCGGCGATCTACGGGGACAACGCGGATCTGAAACACACCGCCGGCGGCGTCTTCACGGAAGCGGACTGGAACACCAGCTCGTCGCTGGATCACCAGCCCTACGCCTACTCCAAGACGATGGCGGAGAAAGAGGCCTGGAAGATCGCCGATGCTCAGGACCGCTGGGATCTGGTCACCATCAATCCGTCCCTGGTGGTGGGGCCGGGCATCAACCCGAACGCCACCTCCGAAAGTTTCGATATTCTGTGTCAATTCGGCGACGGCACCGCGCGCCCCGGCGTGCCCGATGTGGGCATCGGCGTGGTGGACGTGCGTGAAGTGGCCGAGGCGCACCTGCGCGCCGCCTGGCTGCCCGAAGCCAATGGCCGCTATATCCTCTCCGGCCATAACACCGACTTCCCCGAAATGGCCGCCGTGCTGCGCCGCCGCTTCGGCAGAAACTACCCGATCCCCAAGCGCGCCCTGCCCAAGGCGGCGGTATGGCTGGTGGGCCCGGTGGTGAACAAAACCCTCACCCGCAAATTCGTCAGCCGCAACGTCAACCTGCCGTGGCGCGCCGATAACAGCCGCAGCCGTGAACAACTCGGCATCCAGTACCGCCCCTTAGATGAATCCCTGAACGAATTCTTCCAGCAATTGGTGGACAGCGGTCGCCTGAAGAAATAACGCCGTCCGCTGTCTCCTCGCGGGGCCTTCGGGCCCTGTCACACCGAACAAACGCTTACCTGCCAGCGAGCAAAGCTCTCACAGCAGATTCCATGTGTTGCCGACATCCCTAGGGATTTTGTCGCTCTACAGTGTGTGGAGGGCTGATAAGCCGTTCTTTCAATTTATACGCAGGTAGCGTACAGTATGGATGCTGTGTTCGTGGAACTCGCGCCGTTTCGCCGCCATCGCCCCTTGTACCTGGACGATGACGCCTATCGGTTGTTGCAGCAGCTATTGATGTCGCGCCCGGAGGCGGGCGCCCTGATGCGCGGGACAGGCGGGCTTCGTAAGCTGCGCTTCGCCGATGAGCGCCGGGGTAAGGGCAAGCGCGGGGGCTTGCGGGTTATTTATTATTGGTGGCGCGGTGGCGGCCAGTTCTGGCTGTTCACTCTCTACGGTAAAAACGAAGCGAGTGATCTGACCGCAGAGCAACGAACCGCGTTGAAGAGGATGCTGCAGGTAGAAACAGAGGCCAGGAGAGGCTTATGAAACGGGATCTGTTTGCCGAACTGAAAGAGGGCTTCGCGGAGCTTGAAGCCGAGCGCCACGGGAAACTCACCCTGCGCGACCAGCCCGCGCGCTGGGCGCCGGTGGCCGGCTTCGATGCGCAGGAGCTGTTGGCGCTGCGCGAGAAGCTGGGCCTGTCGCGGGGCGTGTTCGCGACTTACCTGCGCACCAACCCCCGTACGCTGGAAAACTGGGAGCAGGGGCGGGCCAGGCCGAACGCCCAGGCCGCTATCCTGCTCCGTCTTATCCAACAATACCCAGACACTCTGGAGCGCCTGGCGCGTCTCTAATCCAGTCCCATGGCCGCGTCGACGCCGGTTTCCACCGAGGCTTCCGTATCCTGGCGGATCTCCAGGTAGGTGTCGTTGGCCTCGGTGTAGGCCGGCCATTGCAGGCTGGACGGGCTGGGGTCGCCGGTCTTCGCGAAGTTGGTCCACATCGTCATCATCAGCTCGCTGACGGTGGCGTCGTCGGCGCCGTACTGCATGGACAGGAAGATGTCCTGCGGGTCGCCGGCGCTGCCGGTCACGCCGTTGCCGTTCAGGTCGCCGATCTCCGGCCGCGTGCCTTCCGGCGTCAGCACCAGGCCGAGCAGGAAGTTCTGCACCAGCCCGGTGGGATGATTGAACAGGTAGGGCAGTTCGCAGCCGTGGCAGCTCTGCAGGCCAAGGGCTTCCCAGCCTTCCGGTACCCGGGTGAACTTGTAAACGTACTGGTCGGACTGGTAATCCTGGGAACGCTGTTCCAGCCACACTGGCAGGGCGCCGCGCAGGCTGGTGTAGTCGCCGGCGGTGACGCCGGCCATCAGCGGCACGTCGCTGGGCATGCCATCGAGCACGTTCTGGTAGTAGGTTTTCGGCTGGTAGTAATAGTCCGCGTTGGGCCGGTAGGTCTGGCGCGGAATGTTATTCTCCGCGTCGGCGTCGGTGAAGGCGGTCCAGGGCAGTTGCCGGGCCTCTTCCAGGGAGTCCACGCCGACCCGGTCGAACAGGGCGGTGCCGATGGCTTCCGATTCCGCCAGGGAGTCCGCCGGCACGCTGTCGATGTCCATGGGCGCGAAGCCGCTCATCACGATGGCCTTGTGGAACAGGCCGGTGGCCTGCGGCGAGTTCATCAGCGAGTAGGTTTTGCCGCCGCCGCCGGACTGGCCGAAGATCGTCACGTTGTCGGCGTTGCCGCCGAAGGCGGCGATGTTGTCCCGGACCCATTCCAGGGCCATCACCAGGTCCATCTGCCCGTAGTTGCCGGAGCCGCCGTAGCCGCTTTCCTCGCTGAGTTCCGGGTGGGCGATGTAGCCGAACGGGCCCAGCCGGTGGTTGACGGTGACCAGCACCACGCCCTTGGTGGTGAGGCTGTCCGGGTTGTTGTACTGCTCGGAATTGGCGGACAGGATCGCGAACGAACCGCCATGGAACCAGACCATCACCGGCAGGTTGTCGGCGTCCTTGGGTGCGGTCACGTTGAGGTACAGCGAGTCTTCACTCATGCCGCCTTCGTTGATGCTTTCCAGCGCCCGGTCCTGGGCGGACTGGTCCGCCCACTCCACCGCGTCACGCACACCGCTCCAGGGCTCCGGCGCCACCGGCGGGCGCCAGCGCAGCTCGCCCAGTGGCGGCTTGGCGTAGGGGATGCCCAGGAATTGCCAGGTCGTGTCGTTGGCTTCGAAGCCGCGCAGTTCGCCGCCGGTGGTGCTGACCACCGCGCGTGCGCCGGTGGACCGGCTGAAGTGCGCCAGCGCGTCGGCCGCCTCACGGACCTGGCGTGGTCGCGGGTCAGTGTCGGTGAACAGCTCGCTGGTCTCCAGGGCCGTCATTAGCGGCGCCAGACTGGTGCGGAAGCTGTCCGAGGGCTGGTCGAAATCGATGCCCGCGGCGTTCTCGGACACCAGGACGCCAATGGCCTCGGTGATCTGGATGCCGTTGTTGAGATCGCCGTCCTGATCCAGCGTTTGAAGCAAAACCAGCTTGTTGCTGACGCGGTCGTCCTCGGCGGTGTCGGCGCCCTCGGTGATCGTCAGCGGCGTCAGTTGCCGGGCGCCCTCCGCACTGCCCAGCGGCAGATCGCCGATGGAGAAGGTGAGGGTTTCGCCGTCCTGGTATTGGAACTGGCCGGCGTCGTTGGTGACGCCGGCGGCACCGTCGGTGCCGGCGTAGTCGAGCCCGGCCACCGGGCTGTCCACGAAGGTGCCGGTGCGCAGGGTCGGGCCGGCGGAACCGCCGTGGTCATTGTCGCTGTCGCCGCCGCAGGCGACCAGCGCCAGCATCAGGGGCGTGACGGCGGCGGCCAGCCAGGCCGGCCGGGCGCCGTGTCGTTTTGGGTGTGTCATGGTGCTCTCCCTTTGTTGTTCTCAATGTTTGTTGTTGGTGTTAGTCGTTCAGGACGTTACCCAGACCCGCCTTCACCTCGGCGGTGTCGCTGATTTCGACATAGCTTTCGGTGGCCGCGTCGTAGAGCGGGTAGTCGATCTCGCCGTCGATGCTGGGGTCGCCGGTCTTGGCGAAATTGGTCCAGATAGTGAGCATGCGGTCGATCACCTGTTGGTCGGTGGCGTCGAAACCGGCGGAGGCAAAAATGTCCGCCGGATCGCCCTGGGAGCCGGTCACGCCGTTGCCGTTCAGGTCGCCGATCTCCAGCGAATCGCCGGTGGCCGGGTCGATCACCAGGCCGAGCAGGTAATGGGTGATCACGCTTTCCGGCATGTTGAACACATAGGCCAGTTCGGCGGCGTGGTAGGCCTCGACGCCCTGGGCTTTCCAGCCGGCGGGTTGATGGGTGAAGTAGGTGGCGTAGTGGTTGGCCGAGCACAACGGCGCCATCCACGGAAACACATTGATCGCCGTGTTGGTCGGGTCCGGGGTGTCGTTGGCGTTAATGCTGAACATGAACGGCACATCGTTCTGGTTGCCGGATTCGAAGGCGACCCGTTCGGTGTAGGGCAGATAGTGGTTGTCCACGTTGGTGTAGGGCACCAGGGTCGCGGCGGCGGCCACCACGTCCTGCCAGCTTTTCTCGCGCATTTCCGTGAGCGAGGCGGCACCGAGATTGGTTTGCAGCTCGCTGCCGATGGTTTCGGCGGCTACCAGGCTGCGGGTATCCGGAATCAGGGTGCCACTCTGGCTGATGGCCCGGTGGAACAGGCCCGCGGCTTCCGGTGAAGCCATCAGCGACAGCACCTTACGGCCGCCACCGGACTCACCGAAAATGGTCACGTTGTCCGGGTCACCGCCGAACGCGGCGATGTTGTCCTGCACCCACTCCAGCGCGGCGATCAGGTCCATCTGGCCGTAGTTGCCAGAGCCGTTGTAGCCGCTTTCCGCGCTGAGGCCTGGGTGGGCGATGTAGCCGAACGGGCCCAGCCGGTGGTTCACCGACACCTGCACCACGCCCTTGCTGGCCACCGCTTTCGGGTTGTTGAAGGGTTTGGTGTTGCTGGTCAGCGCGGTAAAGCCGCCGCCGTGGAACCACACCATCACCGGCAGGCCGTCGGCGTTCTTGGGGGCGGTCACGTTCAGATACAGCGAGTCCTCGCTCATGCCGCCTTCGCCGAACCGTTCCAGGGCGGCGTTCTGGGCCGCCTGGTCGCTCCAGGCGGTGGCGTCGCGAACGTCGTCCCAGGGTTCTAACGGTTGCGGCGCGCGCCATCTCAGATCGCCGAGCGGCGGCTGCGCGTAGGGAATGCCGAGAAATTGCCAGGTGTTGTCGTCCGCTTCGAAGCCGCTCAGGCGCCCGTCCGCCGTGTCCACGATCCGGCGCGGGCTGCTGGCGCGGTCGAACTGCTCCAGGGCGTCGGCGGCGTCGGTCAGGGTGCGGGCCCTCGGGTCCGTGTCCGAAAACGCGCCGGCGTTGTCCAGGTCGGCGACCAGGTTTTCCAGCGCGGTGGTGAAATCGGCGGTGGGCTGGTCGAAGTCCAGATTGGCGGCGTTAGCGGAGACGGCGTCCCGAATCTGTTCGGTGAGCTGGATGCCGTTGTTCAGGTCGCCGTCCGCGTCCAGCGTTTGTAGTAGTATCAGCCTGTTGAGGACGCCGGGGTCGCTGGCGGACGCGGACTCACCGCTGACCCCCAGTACGTTGACGTTTGCCGCGCCCGGTGCCGAACCGAATGCCAGTTCGCCGATGGAGAACGCGACCTCCTGGTTGCCGGTATAGCGGAAGCCGCCGCGCTCATCGGTAAGGCCTGCCGGCGCGTCGCCGCTTCGGTAGTGCAGCCCGGACACCGCGGTGCTGCCGAAGATGCCGGTGCGAGACACCTGGCCTGGTTCAGGGTCCGACGACGAAGAGCCGCCGCACCCGGCCAGCGATAGGCACAGCAGCGCCACTGAAGCAGTCAACCGGTTGCGCGGGCCGTGAGCGCTGTCACGTTTTTTCATAAGTTGTTCTCCCGAGGTGTTTTTATTCTGAAATTTGTGTTTTCAGGGTGTTATAGAGTCGGGAGTGAAGTATTGAATGTTTTTGCCGCACCAGCGCAAAAACGTACAAGCCCGGCCATCGACGCGCTGGGCTATGATCGGGGTTGGTAAAAAGGGGGAGCTGTGTCTTGGCGCCGTTTATTGAGTGCGCCACCTAGGGCAGGAGAGATCCCATGGGTTTAAAGTACCAAGAACAAGAAACCGCATTGCCGGCCAGCGCGGCGGACCACCCGATAGACAACGTCTACATTGTGGGCTGCTCGGGGTTTATTTACACCGCCGCGTCGATCGTCAGTGAAGAAACCCGGCCGCCTTCCGCGGCCTTGATTGTGTCGGTCGGCGCGGCGCCGTTCCGCATCACTTTTAAAGGCAAGGCGCTGTGGACCCGAGCGGCGGTGATACCGCCGTTCCTGGCGCGCGGCCTGTGCGCCCGTGATGTGCCGGTGGTGTGTTTCCATATCACGCCCGGTTCGCCCCGGTACGCCGGTTTCAGGGCGTTGGCGCGGGGTGGAGTTGCACCGCTCGAGCGCGACTTTTTCAAGGATATCGACGCCCCGCTGGAGGCCCTCTATCAAGGCCGTCTGGCGCCGGCTCTGGCGCCGGAAATCTATGAGCAGGCGCTGTGCGTTCCGTTCCGGCATCTGACGCCTCAGTCCCAGCCGGATTCCAGAGAACCGCTGATACGTGAACTGCTGGAGAGCGGCCGGGACCTGACGCTGACCGATCTGGCCCGGGAGCTGGGCACGTCGTATTTCTGGGCGTCGCGTCTGATGAGCGACGTGTTCGGGATGTCATTGCGTGACTATAAATCCTGGCAAAAACTGCAGCGCGTGTTCCATCTGCTGCACTCTAAACGCAGCATCACCGAGATTGCCCACGCGGCCGGCTTCACCGATTCGGCGCATCTGTCCCGCACCTACCAGCGCTGGTTCGGCCAGCCGCCGTCTTACAGCCGCAACCGCAACAATGTGCGGGTCATGCGTTGCGGGTGACCTTCACCGGGACCGGCGGCCGCGCTTTAACCCGGGCTGACCCACCCGCAATGAAAGCCGTGGGGAATATGATGCGGCAACGGCACCGCGGCCACTTCTTCCAGGTTCTCGCTACGGGCGTCCAACAGCACGATCTCACTGCAATGCGTATTGACGTCGTAGACGGCGGCGCATAAATAGCCGTCACCCTCTTTTTCACCCTCAGGCACGAAGACCGCTTCGGAAACGAAGCGCCCCGGTCCCATTCTGTGCAGGGCGGTGTGGCCGCTCTCGGTGTCCAGTCTCTGCACGGCGTTGAAGAAGCCGCCCTGGTCGGCGAGCGCGGTATTAAAGAGAACGCGGCTGCGCTCGCCCTGATAGCGGTTATCGAAAGTGGGAAACTCGCAGCCGGCCTGATGCGGCAGTGGCCGATAGGTCTGTTTGCCGGTGCGTAGATTCAGCCGTAGCTGTCCTGGTTCGCCGGCGTCATTTTGATAGTGGCGGGTGAAATCCCGCAGGCCCTGGTTGACGGTGAAATCAGGAAAGCGCACCAGTTCCACGATCAATTCGTCGCCGATCTCGCGGGCGTTGCCGAAGTGGAACACCACGAACGGATCAAGTTCGAAGGTGTGAGTGCGTTCCAGGGAATTCAGGTCGATCACATGGGCGCGCATGCCCCAGGCCGGATTATGGGTCATGCACTGGTCGACGGTACGTAAGCCAAGCATCATCTTGGTGACGCCGGTCATGGCCACCGGCTGCTCCAGGAACAACCAGTGACGTTTCGACATGGCGGAGCCGTGCAGAAACGTCAGGCGCGGCAGCGGGAAACGCCCGCGCCGTTCCATGCGCCCGCCGGGGCCGATCTGGTAGAGATTCACTTGCGGGCCGTGCCGCCCCAGGCTGACGCCATGGTTGTAGTAGCGCCCGCTGTCCGGGTGATGGTGGCCGTGGGCGCTGAAGGGCTCGAACGGTTTCAGACCGCCACCGAAGCTGGCTTCGCCCAGGGTCTTCAGGTCATGCGGGTCCAGGGCCCAGGGGCGGCCGCCTTCCCATTGTGCCAGCAGCCGATCGCCATGCTGGACAATACTGGTGTTGGCGGCGTTGGCCGGTGGCCGGCCGATGTTGGCGAGGATGCCGCCCGGGGCGTTGTGCCCGAAGCTGCGTTTTTTAATCTGGCCGGCGGCGGTTTCGGCCCGGTATTTGGGCGTGCGTACGAAACGGTTGCGGTAGCGGGCGCCCTGTTCGTCGAAGGTAAGCGCGTGCACCATGCCGTCGCCGTCGAACCAGTGGCCGAAGGTCCGTCCGCCCAGTTCACTGCGGCCTGGCCCGATGCGTAAGAAGGTGCCCCGCACGGCGTCCGGTATCTTGCCGCGAATCTCGCGGTTGGCGATGCGCAGGCTGACTTCCCGCTCCAGGTTCTCGAAGCCCCGGCAATGGTCGGGGACCGGATTATTGTCCATAAGACGTGCCCTCCTGACGCCAAGGTATACGCTCTGTTTATCAGAGGGGCAAGAGCGCGACGCCGGTCCCCTACACGCGGCGACCCCGGATTGCCGAGCCGTTCATAGCGCGGACGCCGCTGGCGGTTTATTGTCGGTGTCCTCTCCCTGGCCCCGGATTCCTTGCATGAAATACCACGCCTTTTACGCACCCTGGTTGTTACTCCTCGGTTTGCTGACGGTCGGCTGCCAAAGCGATCACCGCCATTCTCCGCCCGGCAACCCGGGTCTTCAGGTCGAGCAGCTTGAGCCCGGCGTCTGGATGCACACCTCCTACAACACCTTCGACGGCGTGCTGTATCCCTCCAACGGGTTGATCGTGCGCGAAGGCGATCACCTGGTTCTGCTCGATTCCGCCTGGGGCGCCGAGGCCACCGAAGAGCTGCAGGTCTGGATCGACGAAGAGATCGGTTTGCCGGTGGACCGGGCGCTGTCCACGCATTTTCACAGCGACCGCACCGGCGGCGTGGCGGTGCTGGAAGCCGCGGGCATCCCGGTCTGGTCGCACCCGATGACGCAACGCCTGAGCGCGGAAGAGGGCAATCCGGTGCCAGCTAACGCGTTGAAGGGCATTGAAGCCCCGGGCAGCACCACCGGTTCCGGCAGTTTGGAAGTGCTCTACCCCGGCGGTGGCCACGCCCGCGACAACATTATGGTGTGGCTGCCCGAGCAGAAGATCCTCTACGGCGGCTGCGCGGTGCGCGAGCTGGCCACCGATAATCTGGGCAACACCGCCGACGCGGACCTGGGCTATTGGCCGCAAGCGATCCGTCATGCACAGGCAATGTACCCGCAAGCCGAGGTGGTGATCCCCGGCCACGGTAAGCCCGGCGGCCCCGAGTTGCTTGAGCACATGCATACGTTGTTTGAGGACAGCGGCAACTGAACAGGGACGGTTTTATGATCAGCGAGGACGTTCGGCGGTATATCCAGGGCCGCCTGAGGACCGTCGAGGAAGAGCACGGTGTGCGCGTGCTGTTTGCGGTGGAGTCCGGCAGCCGGGCCTGGGGCTTTCCCTCACCGAACAGCGATTACGACGTGCGCTTTATCTACGCGCACCCGCGTGAATGGTACCTGTCGCTGGATCTGGAAGAGCGCCGCGATGTCATCGAATGCGAGATCGTCGACGATATGGATCTCAGCGGCTGGGATATTCGCAAAGCTCTGAAATTATTCTGGCAGTCCAACCCGTCGTTCGTGGAGTGGCTGCACTCCCCTATTGTCTATCGCGACGAGGTCGGTTTTGCCGACCGTGCGAGGGCACTGCTGCCTGACATCTACGACGTGAACAAAGGCGTGCATCATTATTGGAGCATGGCGGACAAGAACTATCGCGGCTATCTGAAGGCGAAGCTGGTGCCGCTGAAGAAATACTTTTACGTCCTGCGTTCCCTATTGGCAATCCGCTGGCTGGAACGTTATCGCTCTCCCGCACCGGTTGAATTCGAGCGCTTGCGACCGTTGGTGGCTGACGATGAAACGGTGGATAAAGAAATTACCCGTCTGCTGGCAAAAAAACAGCGCAGCGAGGAAAAGGAATTTGTCCCGGTGATGGCGGAGCTGAACGATTATATTGAAAAAGAACTGTCCCGGCTTTCGCGTTACTCAGACAAGGCCGCGCCGGTCAGTCGCGACTTGAGCAGTTTGAACACGCTGTTTCGCGATTGTCTGGACAGCGCCGATGCTTGATACAAGTGGCTTCGTGGCCGTCTCAGCGCGTGTCGATCGTGGCCGAGAGCCGCTGGCGCTTGGGCGCCGGCTGCGCCGGCAGCTCCAGTAACTCGGTGAGAAATTCCCGCCAGACTTTATAAATCATAAAACGCCCGAGGCCGGGGAAGCTGCGGAAGCGCGCGTTGGGTAAATCCCCTGCCAGCCCGCGGGCGCTGCCTATGGAGATGATGCGGTCGTCCTCACCGTGCCAGTGCAGGATCGGTACTTTGATTTGCTTCAGGTCCACCAGCCAGGGGTGCTGCATGCGTATGTATTCGTCGATCAGGATGCGCGCGCCCTGGAAGTGGCTGGCGTGCATGCGCTCGATCAGTCGCGCCAGCAGGTCCGGATCGTTGAGCACCGCTTGATCCTCCGGGCACAGCGACTTGGCCAGGCGGGCCAGGTATTTTTCCGGGGAACGCCGCACGCCACGCAACGCTAGACGGCCCACCAGCACGAACAGTCGCGGATCCTTGCGGAAGATGCGCAGAAACATGGCGTGGATGCGGTCGAGCTTGTCCAGTTCGAAGTGCTCAATCGGCACGGTGCTGGCTAGCAGGCCCAGCCGGTCGAACAGATCGGGATGCAGCGCCGCCGCGCACAGCGCATAGGGGCCGCCGCCACAGTACGCCGCCATCGGCGGTCGCTGCAGGCCCAGATGGTGGCACAGGGCGCGGATGTCCGGGCCAAAGTCGCGGAATTCCATGTCCGCTCGGGCAGTGGACAGTCCGTAGCCGGGGCGTACGATCAGAATCATGCGCAGGCCGTTCGCCCGGTACCACTCATCGAAGAGGCGGTGGTCGGGCAGGGCGCTGCCCAGGTTGTCGAGGGTCAGCACCGCTCGTCCCGACGGATCACCGTATTCGAACCAGCTCAACACGCGGCCATCGGGCAGGGTCAGGGTGTGTTCCGGCGTTTGGCTCAGGGCCGGGGGCTGGGCCGCCTGGACCAAGGCATGCCCCATCGCTTGACTGACTAACTGCACCTGACTGTTGGCTTCCAGCTTCGCCATGGTCGACTTAAGCTGACTGCGCGCGGTGTGCACGCTGATCGAGAGCAGCGCCGCGCTTTGACTGAGGTTGCCGATCTTGCAGAGCAGATGCAGCAGGCGGGATTCTGCGTGCGTGATCGGAAAAATGGCTTTCAGGGATTCCGCTGATGGCGTCACCACGCTGTGGCCGGCCAGCACCCAGACGATGGTGCGGACTCTGGCGATGTTGCCTGGTGCGTCGGATTTCTTGACCGGCAGACAAAGCAAGGTCACCGCGTCACGCTGGGACGCAAGCAGCTGGGTATGCCGGCCGGCGGCCAGGCTGTGAACTCGTTTCAGGCCCTCTTTCAATGCCCGATCAGCGAATCGCAGGGTGCCGTCCGGCAGCAGTTCAATGGGCGCCTGGGTGAGTGCCTGCCGCGCCGCCGGATTGCACTCCAGCGCGCGCATTTGCTCGTCGAGCATCAGCATGGGCCAGGGCATCTGGTTGTACATGCTGTTGAGAATCTGGGTGCGGTCCTCAAGAGCGTGCATATAGGCGCTGCTGCGCACCGCCCGTTCCAGGTGCCCGATCAATTGCTCCACTTCCATGGGCGCGCCGTTGGCGTCGCCCGGTGGGTTGTCGTCGGTCCAGCCGGTGATGGTGTCGAGCAGGTCCATCCAGTCGCCGGGGGACAGGGCGGTTTCGTAGATCCGACCAATCAGGTCGTTATTCTCATCCTGCAAGGCGACGGCCCCGGATTCGGCAAGGTGGTTGTCCGGATCATAGGAAGCGCGCGCCGGGAGCGCAACGAAAAAGACCCCGGGGGGGCCGGGGTCAAAGGGTGCGGCGAGGCCGAAGCCCGCCGCGGGGGTACGCCTGGCGGCGTTCGGGGGTGAAGCGGTTACTCGGTGACGTCGATCAGCACCACCAGGCCCAGCTCGTTGGGGTCGCCGCCCTGCGGAACCCAGCGGGTGGTGAATACGCCCAGGCTGGCGTCCTGGTTGAAAAAGCCTTCCATGATATTGCTGCCGTCCTGATCGGCGAGGGTCAGGGTGGTGGCGCCGTTGGCGGCGACAGTGACGTTAAGGGCGGCGCTTGCCGTATCGCTGTCCACGGAGAGATCACCGCCGAGGCCGGTTTTATGGACTTCCGTGAAGTCCCCGGCCAGGGTGCCGGCGGTATTGCTGCTCAGGGTCACGTAGCTGTTGAACTGGCTGTTGATCATCTCGATGTCGCTGGTGCCGTTGCCGACCCCTTCAAGGGCAGCGGACAGCAGCATCAATCGGTATTTTTTTCCGGCCACGTCGGGGGCGCTTTCAGGCAGCTTCACCATCAGGGTTTTGTTGAACTGGGCCCAAACGTTCTCATTGTTTTCCGTTTCCGCGAAGGCGATGAAATCGAAAGTGTCGTTGACAAAGCCATCGGCGGGCACGGGCTGGCCGTCGTCGGTGCCGGCGGAAATGATGTCGCCGTCGGCGCCGACGTCGATGGGCTCGCCGTTGGTGCCAATTTCGTTCAGCGCCTGGTAGGTGCTGCCGTTGCTTTCCAGCCCTACCCGGTGGCCGGTGGCGTCGCCGTAATCGAAGGTGCCGTCGCCATTGAAGGTGACCACGTTGACCTCGGTCTGCAGTTCGATCACACCGGTTTGCGCGTAGGTTTCCAGGAACACGCGGCCGAAGGCGCCGCTGAGATCCGAATCGCTCATCCCGGACGGTGAGCGGGCGAACACTTCCAGGGCGCGGAACACTTCATCGCCACGGCGGTCATTGGGGTCGAGCGCGTCCGGCTCTTCGTCGCCGTTGGTGTCGGTGGTGCCGTAGCGTACCGCCGCTTCCTGGGACAACAGGAAGAACAGACCTTTGTTCTTGACCTGTTGCAGGTTGTAGATCACCGACGGATAGCGGAACGCATTGTCTCCGTTGATTTCTTCTTCGAACGCGCCCTCGATGGACAGGATGCCGGAGTCGGTAAGTGTGCCCGAGAGGTTTTCGGATTCGGTGTCGATGTCTGTTTCGTAGTAGATCGATCCGGTGGCCACGCTCATGCCGGAAAAGTTCGAGTAGGCACTTTCTTCGCCTTCCAGGGTGATCGCCACGGTGTCGCCGCCGTTGGCGAAGTTGAACTGGCTGCGCCACATATCGTTGGCGAAGGTGCCGAAATTGTTATTGTCGCTGTCATGCAGGCCGAGGCTGAAGGCCGCGCTTCGGTAATCGCCGGTCACGCTGTCCACGTCGCCGGGTTGCTCTTTGATGACCGCTACCTGCTGCTCGACGAACTCGCCCACTTCCTGGTCCAGTTTGGCGAGCATGTCACTGAGGTCGTTGCCGGCGGTGAGATCAAAGGTGTCCACCTTGCCGCTCAGGGTGACCACGTCCGTGACCACCAACTGGTCCAGATCGGTACCTTCCTCGATGAACTTACGCAGCACGAATTCCGATACCGGGTTGATGTTCACCGCCTGATCCACCACCTGGGCCCGCATCTCGGTGCCGGTGCCGGTAATCCTCACGATCAGATCGCCCGCCAGGTTCACGCCTTCGGGGAGCGTCAGACGGTAGTCGCCGGTGATCGAGGTGACGGTTTCCGCCAGCACCTCACCCACCGGGTTGCCGGCGTTATCCACCCGCAGTAGCTCGACGGTCGCGCCGCCGACCGGATCAAGACCGGTGATGGCCGCGTGCGCCGACGGGATCAGCGCGTTCAGGGCCAGTTCGAAGACGCTTGGGGCCTCGTGAAAGGCCACGGCGCCGGCCGGTGCCGTGGCGGTGCCGCTGATGGTGCGCGAGGTGGCGCCGCCGCCGGTATCGTCGCTGGATGAGGAGGAACCGCCCCCACACCCCGCCAGAATCGTGGCCGATGCCACGCACGCAATGAGGAATAACGCTGCTTTCTTCATGGTTGCCCTTCCGATGTCCAATCAGGTTCGATCGAGCCTAGGGCGTTTGCTTAATGGGCACATACCCCATATGGGCTAAACCGTCACCGATTGTTGGTGGGGCCCTTTAAATCCCACTTTCCATCGCCACGCAGGGGTGATAGGTAAACAACACAAGGAGACAAGCCATGGACGACGATCATCATTCGCAGGCTGTCCCTGGCACCATGTCGGCCATGGTGCTCACCGGCCACGGTGGCGTGGATAAGCTGGTTCACCGCGACGATGTGCCGGTGCCTCGACCCGCGCCGGGCCAAGTGCTGGTGCGCGTCACCGCCACCGCCAAGAACAACACCGACCGTAAGGCCCGTGAAGGCCTGTATCCCACCAAGGACAAGGACGAGGTGGCGTCCTTTCAGATGGGTGGTTCGGCCACGCTCACCTTCCCCCGTATTCAGGGCGCCGACGTGGCCGGGCGGGTTGCCGCGGTCGGTGAAGGCGTGGATCCGGCACGCCTCGGCGAGCGCGGCCTGCTGGATTTCAATCTTTATCCGGACGACCGCCGCGACATCAACCTGACGCCGGACTACTACGGCCACGGCGCCGACGGCGGCTTCGCCGAGTACGTGGCGGTGCCCTCGGACCAGTTCCACACCGTGGACAAGGCGGACCTGGCCGACGCGGAGCTGGCGGCCATGGGCATGTGCTCCTACCAGACCGCCCTGCATATGCTCACCTCCGCCAATGTCGTCGCCGGGGAGCGGGTGCTGGTGACCGGCGCCAGCGGCGGTGTCGGCACGGCGCTGATCCAGCTGTGCCGGGTCCTGGGCGCGATTCCCTATGCGTTGAGCACGCCGGACAAGGCGGGCGCCCTGCGTGAGCTGGGCGCCGAAGCGGTGCTCGACCGTTCCGACATGGACGGCTTCACCGACCGGGTCCGCGAGCTGACCGGCGGCGCGCCTCTGGACGCGGTGATGGATCTGGTCGGCGGCGACATGACCGACCGCTTTATCGACGCCATGATCTTCGACATGAAGGCACGCGACAGCTATCCGCGTCTGAGCATCGCCGGCGCCAGCGGTGGCAACCTGAGCGAGATCATGTGGACGCGCATCTACCTCTATCAGGTACAGGTATTCGGTGTGTCCCACGGCACCCGGGAAGAGGCGCAACAGTTGATCGACTGGATCCGCTCCGGCGAGCTCAAACCGGTGCTGCACGCCGCCTTCAAACTCTCCGACCTGCACCGCGCGGAGGACTACTTCGTCAGCCGCGGCAACAACTTCCTCGGCAAGATCGTCATCGTCCCCGACCGCCAGTGGGCGGACTTCGGCGAACCCTTCGCGTTAAAGGAGACAACCTGATGCGCCAGGAGTTAAGCCTGAACCTTATGGACACCCACGCCGGCGGCGATGTCAGTCGCATCGTTCTCGGCGGTATTGATCCGCTGCCCGGTAAAACCGTGCGCCAGCAAATGGAGTACCTGCGCGACGACGCCGACGGCCTGCGCCGGCTTTTACTGGAGGAGCCCTACGGCATTCCGGAGATGTCGGTGGATCTGATCGTGCCGCCGTCCCACCCGGACGCCAGCGTCGGCTACATCATCATGGAAGTGATGGGCTATGCGATTTACTCCGGCTCCAACACCATCTGCACCGCCACGGCGGTGCTGGAAAGCGGGCTGGTGCCCAAGGAAGAGGGCCGGCAAAGCTTTATGATGGAATCGCCGGCGGGGCTGGTGCACATCGAGGCCCAGGTCCACGACGGCGTGGTGGAATCGATCACCTGCGGCGGCCTGCCCAGCTACATCGACACCCACCGTGCCACCATCCATGTGCCGTCGCTGGGCAACGTCACCTACAGCGTGGCTTACAGCGGCGGGTTCTACGCTCTGGTGGACGCCACCGAGCTGGGCTTCCATCTGACCCTGGATGAGGAGGCGGATCTGGCGCGCTGCGCCCGCGCCATCGTCGAGGCGATTCAGGCGGAGCGCGGCTTTTCCCACTACACCCTGGGCGACGTGGGGCCGCTGCCGTTCCTGCACTTCATGGGCCCGGTGGAGCAGGTGGGGGATCACTTCTACCGCTCCCGCTCCGCCACCTATGTGCACCCCGGCGTGATCTGCCGCAGCACCACCGGCACCGGCACCTCCGCGCGGCTGGCGCTGATGCACCACGAAGGCAGGATCAAACCCGGCGACCGGCTGGAAACCGTCTCCCTGCGCGGCTCCGGCTTTATCGGCGAGTTCATCGACACCCGCCGGGAGGAGGACCACGACGTGGTGGAGAACACCATCACCGGCAAAAGCTACGTGCTGGCGCACTCCAGAACCGTGGTCAACTGCGAGGACCCGATGGTCGACTGCGGCGGGCTGCACCACATCCTCAGCGACGGCCACGACTGACGGCTCTCGCTCTAATCGGAATCGTTGAGTCGCTCCTGGCGCTCCTGTTCTTCCTCAAAGGCGGCTTTGATTTCGGCCAGGACGTCCTCGACGTTGGCGGCTTCGCCGGAGTCCTCGAATACGCCCGTGAGTGACACCTCCGGGTGCAGTTCGCCGGCCTCGTAGAGCGCCCAGATCTCCTCGCCGTAGCGGCTGCCCAACAGGGCCGGGGCGTACTGGCCGTAGTAACGTGTCATGTTGTTGACGTCGCGCAGCAGGAAGGCTTCGGCGTGGTTGTTGGCGGCGGCGTCCACCGCCTGGGGCAGGTCGATCACCACCGGCCCGTAGGCGTCCACCAGCACGTTGAATTCGGACAGGTCGCCGTGGACCAGCCCGGCGCACAGCATCAGCACCACGTAGTGCATCATCAGGGCGTGGTCTTCCAGTGCCTGTTCCTCGGTGAGCACCACGTCGCACAGGCGCGGCGCCACGTCGCCGGCGTCGTCGGTGATCAGCTCCATCAGCAGCACGCCTTCCAGCATGTCGTAGGGCCGAGGCACGCGCACGCCGGCGTCCGCCAGGCGGCGCAGGGCGTCCACCTCGGCGGTCTGCCAGACCTTTTCCTGCTGATCGCGGCCGAACTTGGAGCCCTTTTCCATGGCCCGGGCACGGCGCGTGCTGCGCACCTTGCGGCCTTCCTGGTAGTGCACCGCCTGCTTGAAGCCGCGCTTGGCGGCCTCCTTGTACACCTTGGCGCACTGCACCCGGTCGCCGCAGCGGACCACATAGATGTCCGCCTCTTTGCCGCTCATCAGCCGGCTGATCACTTCGTCCACCAGGCCGTCATCGACCAGGGGTTGTATCCGTTTCGGGGTTTTCATGCCGCCCTTATACGCTATTCGCCGATGGCGGGCATCCCCTGGTGGAGGGGGTGGTTCACGGCGCTCGGCCGGCGGCGTCGAGTTCCGCCTCCAATTGCCGGTGAAAACGCGGCGCGCTGTACTCAAACGTGCCGAAAGTGAGTACCTGATTGGCGCCGGACGGCAGTCCCTTCTGGATCGATTCCGACAGGTTGTAGTCCTCGGCCAGGGTGCGCCGGTACAGGTCCACGTTGGCTTGCCAGTAACGCTCCGCTTTGTCGCTGTCCGGGGCGGCGGGCAGCAGGGTGATCTCGTGGACACGGGTACGGTTCGGCCCGAGCGGCTCCAGGGTGCTGAACTGGGCGTGGTCGGGCTGCACCAGCACGGTGGTGTTGGGAAAAAAGAAGTACAGAATGTTGCCGTGCCGGCGCGGTTCAAAGCCTTCGGCGTCCGGCGGGTTGGCCGGGTCCAGGTTGGATTTGACCAAATACAGCCGGCGATTGAGTCCCGCTTCGTCGATGATCTGGAGGTTGTCGGTGAACAGGTGCGCGATGGTATTCCGGTGCGCCACCTTGAAGTGGTAGGCCTCTAGGGAACCGTCCACCAGCAGTTTCCAGTTGGCGGCCACCTCATAGTGGCGCGGCGCGTAGGCCACGGGCGCGGACAGATCCAGGGCTTCCAGCTCGCCCATCAATGGATCGAGATGGCTGTCGATATCGCTGTCCGCGAGATCCGGGTCGGCGACTACCCAGACCAGGCCGCCGCGCTCCCGAACGGCCAGGCGCCGCAGCCCGGATTCCGCCTTGTTCAGGCAGGGAAAGCCGAACGCCTGGGGCAGCCCCTTCAGGCTTCCGTCCAGGGCGTAGGTCCAGGCGTGGTAAGGGCAAACAAAGGTCCGGGCGCTGTGGCCGGCGCCTTCGTCCAGCAGGCGGGCGCCCCGGTGGCGACATACGTTGAGGAAGGCCCGCAAGGCGCCGTCCTCCTGACGCACCAGCAGCAAAGGCACGCCCAGCCGGTCGCGGGCCAGCCAGGCGCCGGCGGCGGGCAGTTCGCTGCTGGCGGCCACCGCCTGGGGGCGGCGCCGCATCAGGGCCCGCTCCCGGTCGGCACGGCCGCGGTCCAGATAGCGGTCCACCGGCACCTCGCCGGGGGCGGCCCGACCTTCCGGCCGCGTCCCGTTGAGCGCCTCCAGGGTGCGCCGGTGAAGGTCTGCACGGACCTCTGGTTTCATGTTGGGGCTCCGGTGTCATCTTGTTGTTCTGATCGGACCAAAATGCGCGTGGCGCCGACAGTCTGTCAATGCGCCCTTGCCGGCTCGGCGCGCTTGCAATGGTGAGGCCTCCTGTGACGTTATAGACGGCTTCGGCGTTGTGTCGTGGCGAAAGAGGAAAAGGGATGTCCAACCGGCGTTGTTTCGGTGTGCTGATGGCGCTGTTCGTGGTGCTGTTCGCGGTGCTGGCGGTGGCGCCCCGCGAGCCGGCGACCTGGGCGATGGAAAACGCCGTGGCGGCGCTGTTCGTCATCGGCCTGTGGGTGACGCGCCGCTGGTTCCGGTTCTCGCGCAGCGCCTACCTGATGATGTTCTCGTTTCTGGCGCTGCATGAGATCGGCGCCCACTACACCTATTCCCATGTGCCCTACGACCAGACCCTGCATACGCTCTTCGGTTTCAGTCCGGACGCGGTGATGGGGTGGCAGCGTAACCAGTACGACCGCTTTCTACATCTGCTCTATGGCCTGCTGTTGGTGTTGCCGCTGAGTGAGCTGTGCCGGGAATGGGGCGGCTTGCGGCGGCCTGCCGCGGCGCTGTTCGCGTTCACCCTGATACTGGCGTCGTCGCTGCTCTACGAGCTGATCGAGTGGGGCGCCGCCGTGGCGCTGGGGGACGGCAGCACCGCCTTTCTCGGCACCCAGGGCGACCCCTGGGACGCCCAGAAGGACATGGCACTGGCCACGGTCGGCGCGCTGGCCTCGCTGGTGATCGCGGCACTGGCACGGCGTATCCGGTGAGCTCTAACCGGATTTTGCATTCGCGCCGTATCCGCGCCGCCGGCCGGGTGTCTACACTGGAACTCGTTCATACACGCCCAATGGCAAGGAGAGCACCATGACCTATAGCGCGGAGTACGCTACCGATCACCCCACCCGGGACGAGGTGGAAGCCATCCGCGAGCCCACCGTGGTGGAATTCGGCCAGCCCGGTTGCGGCCACTGCCAGGCCGCCGCGCCGCTGATCAAGGCGGCGTTCGCCGATTTTACCGGGGTGGTGCACCTGAAACTGGAGGACGCCAAGGGCCGGTTGCTCGGGCGCGCGTTCAAGGTAAAACAATGGCCGACACTGATCTTCCTGCAGGAGGGCGAGGAAGTGGCGCGTCTGGTGCGCCCGCAGAGCGAGCAGGCGGTGCGCGAAGCCCTGGAGAAAATCGACACCAAGGCCTACCGGGACGCCGACCAGGCGGGCACGGGCGGCAGCAAGGATCCGTGAAGAACCGGTTTTAATTTGTGGCGCGCAATTACATTAACAATGTGGTTGCGCGTCCTTTGTCATGCTAAGTTTGCCCGAAATAAAAATAAACATAATTAATGGGGTAAACAATGCGCATTGGTATTGTCGTGGATTCCACCTGCGATTTACCGGAATCCTATTTCGAAAAAAATAATATACAGATTCTTCCTATCTCCATTCGCCTGGGCGACGAGCTGCTGGTCGACAAGCGCGACGCGCAGGCCACGCGGCGGTTCTACCAGGAGCAGCTGGATTCGGAAGGCATCCACGCGGAATCCATTCCTTATTCCGTGGATCAGATTCAGGCGGTATTTCTGGAGCAGCTGGTCATCGATTATGACCTGGTGTTCTGCATTACCGTATCCGGTAAGCGCAGCCTGATTTTTGATAACGCCACCAAGGCCTCGTTCTCGATTCTCAAGCAGTACCAGAAAGTGCGCGCCGACGCCGGCGTGCCCGGCCCTTTCTCGATGCGGGTGATCGACAGTAAAACCCTGTTTTCCGGCACCGCGGTATTGGTGTGCGAGGTGGCTAAAATGATCGAGCAGGGCGCCAACCGTAATGCGATCCGCCTGCGTATCGATGAGATGCTGCCGCACATCTGCGGTTACATGGTGCCGGAGAAACTGGCCTATGTGCGCGACCGGGGTTTCAAGAAGGGCGAGCGCAAAAGCTTTTCCGATTCCATGCGCGGCGTGGCGCTCACCGTGGGGTCGGCGCTGTCCATGCATCCGGTGATCCGCATCCACGGCGGTGAGGAAAACCCGGCCACGGTGAACCGCAGCTACGAGAAGTCCGTGCGCCGCATGCTGGAGCACGTCGCCAAGCAGATCCGCGCCGGAAAGTTGATGTCCGGCCATGTCTGTCTCAGCTACGCCGGCGACGCCGCCCGCGTGCCGACCATGCCCGGTTATGCCGAGCTGGAGGCCGCCGCCCGCGAGCACGATGTGCAGCTGCTGGTCTCCACCATGAGCCCCACCGGCGCCATTAACGTGGGCGCCGGCTGCCTGTTCGTGGCGTTCGCCAGCCAGGACGATGAGTTCGAGTAAAGGGGCGGCCCTAGGGCTGCTCCTCCACGGTTTCCGCCGCGCCGGCCGGGGCGGCGGCGTTCGCCGGCCGGCCCCGCAGTAACAGCGCCGTCATCAGGGCGGTGCCGGCGATGATCACCGCGCCGATGGCGGAATTGGTGTGCAGGGCGGCGCTGAAGCCGGCGCGGGCCGCTTCCAGCACCTGGGCGGCCAGCGCCGGTGGCAGTTGCGCGGCGGCGCCGATGGCGCCCCCCAGCGTATCGCCGGCGGCCAGGGTCTGGGCGTCGTTGAGCCCCGCCGGCATGGCGTCCAGCATATGCCGCCGGTAGACCGCCGCGCCAACACTGCCGATCACCGCGATGCCCAGGGCCATGCCCAGCTCGGTGGCGGTCTCGGACGTGGCCGAGGCGGCCCCCGCCTTGGTGGCCGGCGCCGCGCTCACCACCATGTCGGTGCCGAGGATCATCATCGGCATCACGCCCATGCCCATGATCGTCATGCCCACCACCAGCAGCATCAGGTCGTCGATATCGTTGACCCGCATCAGCGCCGCCAGGCCCACGGCGGCCAGTACCAGGCCGCCGCTCACCAGCCGCGAATGCGGTATGTAGCGGGTGGCCGCCGGAATCAGTAACGACGCCGCCGTCTGCACCACCGCCGGCGGCAGCATGGCCAGCCCCGCCTGCAGCGGCGACAACCCCAGCACCCCCTGCAAATACTGAAACACCATCAGCCAGGCGCCGGAGAGCGCCAGGATGGTCAGCATCATGGCCGCGACCGAGGTGCTGAAATGGCGGCTGCGGAACAGGCTCAGGTCGAACATCGGTTCACTGAGACGGCGCTGGCGCCGGGTGAACACCGCGGCCAGGCCCAGGCCCAGCAGCATCGACAGGAACAACGCCGCGTGCACGCCGTTGCGGGCCAGATCCTTGAGCCCGTAGATCACCGCCAGCACCATCGCCACCGACAGCAGGGCGCTGGGCAGATCCTGGCGGCCGGCGTTCTCGTCGCGGAACTCCGGCAACAACCAGGGACCGCACAGCAACAACAGCAGCATCACCGGCACCCCCAGCAGGAACACCGAGCCCCACCAGAAGAATTCCAGCAAGGCGCCGCCCACCAGCGGGCCGATGGCGTTGCCGACGATAAAACCGGTCATCCACACGGTGATCGCCAGGGTGCGTTCGCGCTCCACCTGGAACATATTGCGCAGCAGCGACAGGGTGGACGGCATCAGCGTGGCGCCGGCCACGCCCAGCAGAGCACGCGCCGCGATCAGGGTTTCCGCGCTCTCCGAAAACGCCGCCATCACCGACGCCAGCCCGAAGGCGCTGGCGCCGGCCAGCAGCAGCTTGCGGCGGCCGATGCGGTCGCCCAGCGTGCCCATGGTCACCAGGAAGCCGGCGATCATGAAGCCGTAGATATCCAGAATCCACAGCAACTGATCGCTGGTGGGCCGCAGGTCGGCGCTGAGATGCGGCGCGGCCAGGTGCAGCACCGTCATATCCAGCGCCAGCAGCACCGTGGGCAGCATCAATACCGCCAGGCCCAGCCATTCGCGGCGGGTCGCCGGGGTCGCGGTGATTTCATCGGGTACAGCGGGGGGCATGGTGGGATCCTTTCAGTAACGTCCTTCTTCGCGCAACTCGGCCTCGATGGGCCGCACTTCGATAGCGCCGATGCGGGCCGACGGCCAGTGGGCGGCGATCTCCAGCGCGTGCTCGTCGTCGCGGGCTTCGATCAGGAAGTAACCGCCGATCTGCTCCTTGGTTTCCGCGAACGGACCGTCGGTCACCGAACCTTTGCCGTCGCGCACGCGGGCGACCCTGGCGCGGGTGGGGCTTTGCAGGGCCTGGGTGTCGAGCAGCTCGCCGCGCTCGCGCAGCGCCGCCACATAATCCAGGGTTTCCTGGCGCAGTGCCAGCCACTCCTCGCGGCTCAGGGACTTGAGGTCCTGTTCCGCTTCATAAGCCAGACAAAGATATTTCATGTTCGCTCCTGTTAACGGAAGGGTGTCGTCTCACAGTCGTCGTGGCGGCCGCCGTTTCGACAATCCGGGTTTCACGTTTTGTGGATACTTTTTCGCCTATCCAGTGTCCAGTGGTCTAGTCTGACCAAAAATAATGCCGTTGGAGAGTGACAAGGAGAGTGCCATGTTTTCACGTCGTGATTTCCTCAATACCAGCCTCTGGGCCGGCGCCGGCCTGGCCCTGGGCGTGCACCGCGCGGCACTGGCGGCGGACGGCAAGGGCGCGCTGCCCGCCGGCGAAAGCCTGCGCACCCGCGCCATCCCGGCCAGCGGCGAACAAATTCCGGTGGTCGGCGCCGGCACCTCCGGCAGCTTCGTGGCCGAGATCGGCTCGGAGAAGTACCAGCGCCTCAAGGAGGTCATGGCGATCTTCTTCAACAGCGGCGCCACCGTGTTCGATACCTCGCCCAACTACGGCGGCGCGGACAAGGTGCTGGGCGCGCTGCTGGAAGAGGGCGGCTGGCGGGACCAATGCTTCCTGGCCACCAAGATCGCCGCCGACAGCCGCGCCGAGGCCGAGCGGCAGTGGGCCGAATCCCTCAAGGCATTGCGCACCGACAAGGTGGAACTGCTGCAGGTGCACAACCTGCGCGACTGGAAAACCCAGCTGCCTTACGCCCGCGAGCTGAAAGAGCAGGGCAAAACCAAGTATGTGGGTGTCACCCACTACCTGGATCGTGGCCTGGACGAAATGGAGCGGATCCTGCGCAGCGAACCGCTGGATTTTATCCAGATCCACTACTCCATCAACGCGCCGGCGGCGGCGGAAACCGTCCTGCCGCTGGCCCGTGACAAGGGTGTGGCGGTGCTGATCAACCGCGCCTTTGACGACGGCAAGCTGTTTGGCCGGGTGAAGGACAAGCCGCTGCCCGGCTGGGCGGCGGAAGTAGGGGTGGAATCCTGGGCGCAGATGTTCCTCAAGTTCGCCATCAGCCATCCGGCGGTGACCTCGGTGATCCCCGCCACCAGCAAGCCCAAGCATCAAAGGGACAACCTGCAGGCCGGCTACGGGCCGCTGCTCAGCGAGGCACAAACCCGGGAACTGATCGCGATGGACCTGTAGCGGCGTGAGCACCTTCGCCCGCTTGTTCAATCTGCACAGCCGGGAAGCGCCTTCGGTGCTTGCCGGTCTGTTGATGTTCTTCCTGCTGTTCACCGGTTATTTCATGCTGCGCCCGGTACGCGAAACCATGGGCGTGGCCGGCGGCGTGGACAACCTGCAGTGGCTGTTCACCGGCACCTTCGTGGCGACGCTGGCGGTGCTGCCGCTGTTTGGCTGGCTGGCCTCGAGAGTGGCGCGGCGGCGCATCATGCCCTGGGCCTACGGTTTTTTCGTCGCCAACCTGCTGCTGTTCGCCGCGGTTTTCCTGCGCTGGCCGGAAAACCCCTGGGCGGCGCGCAGTTTTTATATCTGGTTGTCGGTGTTCAACCTGGTGGCGATTTCCCTGGCCTGGAGCGTGCTCGCCGACGTGTTCTCCACCACCCAGGCCAAGCGCCTGTTCGGCATGATCGCCGGCGGCGCCAGCCTGGGCGGGCTCACCGGGCCCGGCCTGGGGGCGCTGCTGGTGGCGCCGGTGGGCCATGTGGGCCTGCTGATGCTGGCGGCCCTGTTGCTGGCGGCGAGCGCCGGCGCCGGGGTATGGCTGTACCGTTGGCGCGACCGCAATCCCTTGCCGGCCGGGACGCGGTCGCAGGAGGAGAGCCGCCATGTGCCGCTCGGCGGCAACCCCTTCGAGGGCGCCGCCGAGGTGGCCCGCACCCCGTTTCTGATCGGCATCGCCGTGTTCGTGGTGCTGCTGGCCAGCGTCAGCACCTTTCTCTACTTCGAGCAGGCGCGGCTGGTGGCGGAGCACTTCCCGGACCCCACCCGGCAGACCCAGGTGTTCGGCCTGATCGATACCGTGGTCCAGGGGCTCGCCATCCTGACCCAGGTTTTCCTCACCGGGCGCATCGCCCAGCGTTTGGGCATCGGCGTGCTGCTGGTGGCGGTGCCGGTGGTGATCGCCGCCGGTTTCCTGTGGCTGGCGCTGGCGCCCACCTTCGCGGTGTTCGTGGTGATCATGGTGGCGCGCCGGGCCGGGGAATACGCGCTGGTGCGGCCCGGCCGGGAGATGCTCTACACCGTGGTGCCGCCGCAGCAGAAGTTCAAAGCCAAGAACTTCATCGACACCGTGGTCTATCGCGGCGGCGACGCGGTCAGCGGCTGGGTGAAGCGGGCGCTGGATCTGCTCGGCGAGCTGCCGGGGCTGGCCATGTTCATCGGCGCTGGCATTGCCCTCACCTGGGCGGGCACCGGCTTTCTGCTGGGACGGGCCCAGCGGCGCCGGGAAGCGGATCCGGAGGCCCCGGCGCGGCGCTCTTGAAGCGCCGCCCGGGCCGCCGAAAACCGCCAGGGTAAACACGGCGTTTCACGGAAGGCTCACGCCGCCGTGACGACGATGACAAGTTTGGATCACCGGGAGCCCGATAATGATAACAGCGCGCCGCCTGCCCCTTTTGGCCTTGCTCTTCGCGATCCTCTGGTCGCCGTCCGTACTGGCCGCCGGAGGCGATGACGCCGCCGGCGCCGTGCCCGCCCAGGTGTTGAGCGAGCAGGGACGTTACCGGGTGGAAGTGCGCCAGGTGCCCGAGCCGCTGCCCGAGGGCGAGCACTTCAGCCTGGGGTTACGGGTGGTGAGCATGGATAACCCCGACACGCCCTTGGACGCCTCCGCCGTCTCCGTTGAAGCGGGCATGCGCCACGGCCGTGAAGACGGCTTCGCCCACGGCATGCAGTCCGAACCGCAAGTGAGCGCCCGCGACGGCCTGATCCTGGTGGAGGGGCTGTACTTCCATATGGGCGGTGCCTGGACCCTGCAGCTCGCCATCGACGGTGACGACGGCGAAGACCGGGCCTGGCTGACGCTGCCCTGCTGCGGGGGATGAGCCGGCTCTTGGGAGGCGCCGCCCTGATCGCGGCGCTGGCTGTGGCGGTGCCCTGGCTGGCCGCCGCTGGCGCCGGTGACACCGCGTTCACGGACGCCGAGCGGGCCGCGGTGCGGGCGCTGGCGGTGCCGCCGGGCCATACCCCGCCGGAAATTCCGGACCCGGCGCTGGCGGAGTTCGGCCAGCGCCTGTTCTTCGACCGCCGGCTGTCCGGGGACGGCCGCTTTTCCTGCGCCTCTTGCCACCAGCCGGAACGCGCCTTCACGGACGGCCTGGCCCTGCCGGAAGCGGCCGGGCGCGGCCACCGCAATACTCCGACTCTGATCAATGTGGCGGACAACCCCTGGTTTCAATGGGACGGCGCCGCCGATAGCCTCTGGTCGCAAATGCTTCTGGTGATTGAGAACCCTCGGGAGCTGGATAACGACCGTCTGAACCTGGCGCATACGCTGTATCGAAATAAGGATTTGCGCGCCGCCTACCGGCGCCGCTTCGGCCCCCTGCCACCGATGTCCGAGGGCACGCGTTTCCCGGCCCACGGCTCGCCCCAGGCCGCATCGGACTCGCTCGAAGGCCGGGCCTGGCGGCGCATGGCGGCGGCCGACCAGGAGGCGGTCAACCGGGTGATGGCCAATCTGGGCGTGGCGCTGGCCGCCTGGCAGCGGCGGCTGGTGCGCTATGATTCGCCGTTCGACCGCTTCGCCGCCGCGCTCGCCGACAACCCGGACCCGCTGCCGGACGACGCCTTCCCCGCCGCCGCCCGGCGCGGGCTCAAGCTGTTCGTCGGCGAGGCGCAATGCACGCTCTGCCACAGCGGCCCGGAGTTCAGCAACCAGGCGTTCCACAACCTGGGCGTGCCGGTCACGGACCACCGGGACACCGGCCGGGAGCAGGGGCTGCGGCGCCTCGCCGCGAGCCCGTTCAACGCCGCCGGGCCCTACGCGGGCGATGACGGCGACGCCGACCGTCTGCGTTTCCTGCCGCCGCCGGAAAGCCAGCGCGGCGCCTTCAAGACCCCCAGCCTGCGCAACGTGGCGCGCACCGCGCCGTATTTCCACGACGGGCGCTTCGCCACGCTGGAACAGGCGGTGCGGTTTTACCTGGAGCCACCGGACGGCGAGACCCTGGGCAAGCGCGAAGACACCCTGGACCTGATCCCCGACCTCACCGACCGCCAGGTGGCGGACCTGGTCGCCTTCCTGAAAACCCTGAACAGCGCGCCGCTGCCCGAGGCCGTTACAGCGCCGCCGTCTCCTTAAACGCGGTAACCTCCGCCACCAGCCAGTCGCTGAACGCGCTCAGGCTGGGGTCTTCCGCTTTGCGCTCCGGCAATACCAGGTGGTAGGCCTTGGCGGTGCGGTAGCTGTGCTGAAACGGCACAACCAGCCGCCCGGCCTCCAGCTCCTGGCGGATCAGGAAGGGCGGAATCAGCGCCACGCCCATGTCCTGCATGGCCGCCTCGGCGAGCATTGAGAACAGCTCGTAGCGCGGGCCGGCCATGTCCTGGTCCACCCGCAGGCCCAGCGAATCAAACCATTCCCGCCAGGCGTAGGGGCGCGTAGTCTGTTGAAGCAGGGTCTGCTCGGCGAGCTGCTGCGGAGTGCGCACGCCGTTGGCGTTGAGCAGGCGCGGGCTGCACACCGGCACCGGCTCTTCGTGCATCAGCGCGGTGGTGCGGGTGCCGGGCCACTCGCCGTCGCCGAAGTAGATGGCGGCGTCGAATTCGGTGTCCGCGAACAGGAACGGCCGGGTGCGGTTGGTCAGGTTCACGGTGATGCCCGGGTGGGCGTCGTGGAAGCCGCGCAGTCGGGGCAGCAGCCAGCGGGTGGCGAAGGTGGGCACCACCGCCAGTTCCAGGGTCTGCCCTGGGCCGTGCTGGCCCATCACCGCCAGGGTATCGCGCTCCAGATCGTCCAGACGCGCGGTGACCCGGCGGCTGTAGGTGCGGCCGGCCTCGGTGAGCTGCACGCCGCGCCGGGTGCGCCGGAACAGCTTCACGCCCAGGAAGTCCTCCAGGTTGGCGATCTGCCGGCAGATGGCGCTCTGGGTCAGGGCCAGCTCTTCCGCCGCCTTGGTGAAACTCTGGTGGCGGGCGGCGGCCTCGAAGCCGACCAGGGCGGTGGTGGCGGGGATTTTTCGGCGCATGATTCACTCGCTTGCTATCAAAAAGTGACAAAATAGCACAGGTTGGTGCAATTTTATCGTTTGAAAGCGGTGCGCTGTTCTCCCTAGGATGACGCCCAAATCCAATAATGACACCGGTTTGCGGCGCCCCGGGGCGTGACAGGCCGACTTTGGTTCGGAATGAAGAGGACGAATTCCATGGCACAGAACGCATCTTTTGATTGGGCCAGCCCGCTGCTGCTGGACCAGCAACTCACCGAAGACGAGCGCATGGTGCGCCAGACCGCCGAGCAATACGCCCAGAACAAGCTGGCGCCGCGTGTTCTGGAAGCCTTCCGCCATGAGAAGACCGACCCGGAAATCTTCCGCGAAATGGGCGAGCTGGGCCTGCTCGGCGCCACCATTCCGGAAGCCTACGGCGGCGCCGGCATGAACTATGTGTGCTACGGCCTGATCGCCCGCGAAGTGGAGCGGGTGGATTCCGGCTACCGCTCGATGATGAGCGTGCAGTCCTCCCTGGTGATGGTGCCGATCAACGAATTCGGCAGCGAAGAGCAGAAGCAGAAGTACCTGCCCAAGCTGGCCAGCGGCGAGTGGATCGGCTGTTTCGGCCTGACCGAGCCGGACCACGGCTCCGACCCGGGCAGCATGGCCACCCGCGCCAAGAAAGTGGACGGCGGCTACAGCCTCACCGGCAACAAGATGTGGATCACCAACAGCCCGATCGCCGACGTGTTCGTGGTGTGGGGCAAGACCGAAGACGGCAAAATCCGCGGCTTTATTCTGGAAAAAGGCTGGGACGGTCTGTCCGCCCCGGCGATCCACGGCAAGATGGGCCTGCGCGCCTCCATCACCGGTGAAATCGTCATGGACAATGTGTTCGTGCCGGAAGAGAACATGTTCCCCGAAGTGACCGGCCTGAAAGGTCCGTTCACCTGCCTCAACTCCGCCCGCTACGGCATCTCCTGGGGCGCGCTGGGCGCCGCCGAGGACTGCTGGCACAAGGCGCGCCAGTACACCCTGGACCGCAAGCAGTTCGGCCGCCCGCTGGCCGCCAACCAGCTGATCCAGAAAAAACTGGCCGACATGCAGACCGAGATCACCCTGGGCCTGCAGGGTTGCCTGCGCCTGGGCCGCATGAAGGACGAAGGCACCGCGGCGGTGGAGATCACCTCCATCATGAAGCGCAACTCCTGCGGGAAGGCCCTGGACATCGCGCGGATGGCCCGCGACATGCTCGGCGGCAACGGCATCTCCGACGAGTTCGGCGTGATCCGTCACCTGGTGAACCTGGAAGTGGTCAACACCTACGAAGGCACCCACGACGTGCACGCGCTGATTCTGGGCCGTGCCCAGACCGGCCTTCAGGCCTTCACCGGCGAATGACCGGGATGCGAACGGGCGCCGCCAGGGGCGCCCTGGACGGCCTGCGCGTCCTGGATCTGTCGCGGGTTCTGGCCGGCCCCTGGGCCGGTCAGATCCTCGGCGATCTGGGCGCCGAAGTGATTAAAGTCGAGCGCCCCGGCCGGGGCGACGACACCCGCGCCTGGGGCCCGCCCTATCTCAACGACGGCCAGGGCGCGCCCACCTCCGAATCCGCCTACTACCTGAGCGCCAACCGCAACAAGCAGTCGGTCACCATCGACATCACCCGCCCGGAAGGCCAGCGGCTGGTGAAAGAGCTGGTGGCGGAAAGCGACGTGCTGTTGGAGAACTTCAAGGTCGGCGGCCTCAAGCGCTACGGCCTGGATTATGCGTCCCTGGCGGCGATCAATCCGCGCCTGATCTACTGCTCAATCACCGGCTTCGGCCAGGACGGGCCCTACGCGGAGCGGCCGGGCTATGACTTTCTGATCCAGGGCCTGGGCGGCCTGATGAGCATCACCGGCCAGCCGGACGGCGAACCCGGCGGCGGTCCGGTGAAAGCCGGCGTGGCCCTCACCGACATCACCACCGGCCTGTACGCGGCCATCGCGGTGCTGGCGGCGGTGAACCATCGCCATCAATCCGGCCAGGGTCAGCACATCGACATGGCCCTGCTGGACGTGCAGGTGGCCACCCTCGCCAATCAGGCGATGAACTTCCTCACCAGCGGCACCGCCCCCGGGCGCATGGGCAACGCCCACCCCAACATCGTGCCCTACCAGACGTTCCCCGCCGCCGACGGCGACATCATTCTCACCATCGGCAACGACGGCCAGTTCGCCCGCTTCTGTGAAGTCGCCGGCCGCCCGGAGTGGGCCACCGACGAGCGCTACGCCACCAACGCCGCCCGGGTGGCCAACCGCGATTCGCTGATTCCGGCCCTGCGCCAGACCACGGTGATGAAGACCACCGCCGAGTGGCTGCGCCTGCTTGAGGAAGCCGGCGTGCCCGGCGGCCCGGTGAACACCATCGAGCAGGTGTTTGGGGATCCGCAGGTGCAACACCGGGGGCTGCGCATCGATCTCTCCCACCCGTTGAGCCAAAGCGTGCCCCTGGTGGGCAGCCCCCTGCGCCTGTCCGGTTCGCCGGTGCGTTACGCCAGTGCGCCGCCGCTGCTCGGCGAGCACACCGGCGACGTGCTGAGCCAGGTGCTGGGCCTCGACACGGTCGCCATCGAACAGCTGCGGCGCGACGGCGTTATCTGACCGGAACGGACTGATTGGAGCGGGCACTGTCCATTGGTATGCTAGCCAAATGGACAGTGCCCCGATCGCCAACGTCACTCTGGACGACCCGTTTTACTACCTGCACCACTTCCAGGAAGTGCTGAGCTGGGTGGCGTCGCGCCATGGCGATCTGCTGAACGACGACGAGCTGGTCTTCGTGTCGGCGTTTGGCGCACTGCCCCGGCCGGCCCGGGCGCTGCTGGTGCGCATGGTGATGCGCAAGGGCGAACACTTCCGGGCGGATAAACTGGTCTACCCGGAGATCGGCGACACCCTCAGCGCCGCCGCGCCGCTGATCGATCACGGCTGGCTGGACCCGGCCCCGACGCTCGACCTGCCGACCCTGTTCCGGCTGTTCACCAAGGCGGAACTGCGCCACCTGTTGCGTGAGCCGTTGGCCGCCGCCGGGGTGCCGGCCTCGGCCCGCAAGGCGGACTGGCTGGAAGCGCTGTCCGAACTCGAAGACGTTCACCAGGCGCCTTCGGACACGCCGGTGTACCACCTCACCCTGATGCCCCTGTGCGACCGCTTCCGGCTGATGTTCTTCGGCAATCTCTATCAGGACTGGTCCGAGTTCGTGCTCAGCGACCTGGGCACCTTCCAGTACGAGCCGGTGAGTTTCAGCCAGAGCGTGCGGCCGTTTCAGAGCCGGCGGGACGTGGACGCCTACCTGCACCTGAACGCCTGCCGGGACCGGTTTCAGGCGGGCGACGCCCTGGAGGAGGTGGAAGCGGGGCTGCCGCCGGCGCCGGATAGCCCTTGGGCCCGGGAGCGCTGGGACCGGCTGTGTTTCAAGCTGGCGCGGGAGTGGGAGCGGGCCGGGGAACTGGAACGGGCCGGTGCGCTGTATAGTGATTGCCGCCATCCTGGTGCCCGGGGCCGGCAACTGCGGGTGCTGGAGCGCCGGGAACAGTATGACGCCGCCCTGACCCTGGCGCGGGACGCTGAGCAGGCTCCGGAAAGCGAAGCGGAGCGCCAGCAGCTGCGGCGCCTGCTGCCCCGGCTGCACCGCAAGCTGGGCCTGCCCCGGCCAACCCCGACGGCGCCGGCCCGGCCCCAGGTGCTGCACCTGTCCCTGCCGCCGGCGGCCAGCGTGGAGCAGGCGGCGGCCCAGGCCCTGGCCACCCCCGAGGCACCGGTCCATTACGTGGAGAACAGCCTGATCCCGGGGCTGTTCGGGTTGCTGTTCTGGGATGCGATCTTCGCGCCCGTGCCCGGCGCCTTCTTCCACCCGTTCCAGGGCGGCCCGGCGGATTTGCACCACCCGGAGTTTCGCCACCGCCGCCGGGCCGAATTCGACGCCGGCTTCCAGACCTTGGCGGACGGCGAGCACCGGGCGCGGATCCTGGCCCGCTACCGGGAAAAGTTCGGTCGCCTGTCGCCGTTCGTGCACTGGGGCCGGCTCTCCGAAGCGCTGCTGGAACAGGCGCTGGATTGCCTGCCCGCCGAGCATCTGGCGCTGTGTTTTGAACGGTTGCTGGCGGACATCGCCGCCAACCGGGCCGGCCTGCCGGACCTGATCCAGTTCTGGCCGGCGCAGCGTCGCTACCGGATGGTGGAAGTCAAAGGCCCCGGCGACCGGCTCCAGGACAACCAGCGCCGCTGGCTGGATTTTTTCATCGCCCGCGACCTGCCGGTGGCGGTCTGCCAGGTGACGTGGCAATGACCGACGCCATCGGGACCCCCAACACCTACACCGTGGCGGTGCGCGCCCTGTGCGAGTTCACCGCCAAGGCCGGCGACCTGGACCTGCGGTTCACGCCGTCGCCCACCGCCCAGGAAGGCATCGCCGGCCACGCCGTGGTGGCCGGTCGCCGGGGCGAGGGTTACGAAAACGAGGTCGCGTTGAGTGGCGAGTTCAAACACCTGAAAGTGCGCGGCCGTGCCGACGGCTACGACCCCAAGCACAACCGTCTGGAAGAGGTGAAAACCTTCCGCGGCGACCTGGACCTGATGCCCGCCAACCACCGCGCCCTGCACTGGGCCCAGGCGAAAATCTACGGCTGGCTGCTGTGCGCCGAGCGGGGGCTGGACGAACTGGAACTGGCGCTGGTTTATTTCGACATCGTCAAACAGAAAGAAACCCCGCTGCGCGAAACCCACAGCGCGGAAGACCTGCGCGCCTTTTTCGAAACCCAGTGCGAGATTTTTATTCACTGGGCCGATCAGGAACTGGCCCACCGCCACGCCCGCGACCGGGCCCTGGCTGATTTGGCATTTCCCCACGAACGCTTCCGGCCCGGGCAACGGGAGCTGGCGGAAGCGGTCTACCAAAGCGCCAGCACCGGCCGCTGCTTGCTCACCGAAGCGCCCACCGGCATCGGCAAGACCGTCGGCACCCTGTTCCCGCTGCTCAAAGCCATGCCCGGCCAGAAACTGGATAAAATCTTTTTTCTCAGCGCCAAAACCCCCGGCCGCAAGCTGGCACTGGACGCGCTGGAAACCCTGGACCCGGCGCCCCTGCGCACGCTGGAACTGGTGGCCCGCGACAAAAGCTGCGAACACCCGGACAAAGCCTGCCACGGCGAATCCTGCCCGCTGGCGCAGGGGTTCTATGACCGGCTTCCCGCCGCCCGCGCCGCCGCCGCCAAAGAAACCCGGCTGACCCAGGGGCGCCTGCGCGAACTGGCCCTCGAACACAGCGTCTGCCCCTACTACCTGAGCCAGGAAATGGCGCGCTGGAGCGACCTGGTGGTGGGCGACTACAACTACTACTTCGACCTCAGCGCGCTGCTGCACGGCCTCACCACCAGCAACCAATGGCGCGTCGCCGTGCTCGCCGACGAAGCGCACAACCTGGTGGAGCGGGGCCGGGGCATGTACTCCGCCGAGCTGGATCAGGCCGCTTTCCGCGCCGTCAAAAAACAAGCGCCGGTGGCGCTCAAAAAAGCCTTCGAAAAACTGCACCGGCAATGGAACAGCCTGAACCGGGACAGCGAAGTCGAGGACCCGCACGCCGATTACCAGGTACAGCCGGAACTGCCCATCGCCTTCCTGAACACGCTGCAAAGCACCGCCGCCGCCATCACCGACTACCTCGCCGAACAACCCTTCGCCCTGGACAGCGACCTCACCCGCTTCTATTTCGACGCGCTGCACTTTTTACGGGTGGCGGAACTGTTCGACGACGATGCGTTTCTGTTCGACATCACCTGGCAACAAAACCTGAAAGGCCGCCGCGCCAGCCGCCTTTGTCTGCGCAACGTGGTGCCCGCCGCGCTACTGCGCCCGCGCTTTGAAAGCACCCGCAGCACGGTGCTGTTCTCCGCCACCCTGCGCCCGCCGCGTTACTACGCCGACCTGCTCGGCCTGCCGGACAACACCGCCTGGAGCGAAGTGCCGTCGCCGTTCCAGGCCGACCAGCTGCAAGTGCGCGTGGCGCGCCGCATCTCCACCCGCTTCCGCGACCGCCCGGCCTCGCTGATCCCCATCGCCGACCTTATCGCCGACCAGTACCGCCAGCGGCCCGGCAACTACCTGGCCTTCTTCAGCAGCTACGACTACCTGGACCAGGCCCTCGCCACCCTGCGCCAGCGCCACCCGGACCTCACCGTCTGGGCCCAGGACCGGCGCATGGACGAAGCCGCCCGCGACGCCTTCCTGGAACGCTTCCAGGCCCACAGCCAGGGCATCGGCTTCGCGGTGCTCGGCGGCGCCTTCGCCGAAGGCATCGACCTGCCCGGCGCGCGCCTGATCGGCGCCTTCGTCGCCACCCTCGGCCTGCCGCAAATGAACCCGGTCAACGAGCAGTTCAAACAACGCATGGCGGCCCTGTTCGGCGACGGCTACGACTACACCTACCTCTACCCCGGCCTGCAGAAAGTAGTGCAGGCCGCCGGCCGCGTGATCCGCACCGAAACCGACCGGGGCGTGGTGCACCTGATCGACGACCGTTTCGCACGCGGCGAAGTGAAGGCGTTGTTGCCGGTGTGGTGGACGGTGCAGTAACCCGCTGCCAGAGCATTCTGGAACCGAGTTCACACTTCGTTGCCGACTGGCTGATTTCTTACAGCCGGTGTAAGCGATCTCTTATGCATCTTGTTGGTTAGCTTTGCTAGTTTTGGCGGCTCTAGGTTTGCCGCTCTCGGTCCGTGGGGGATCAAAAGCGCAAGGAATAGCAATTTGGGGGTAGGGCATGGAGACGCCTTTTGCCGGACCTGGCTTCCGGTTTCGTGTTGTGTTTTTTCTTTTTGCCGTCCTGATGGCGGTAGCAGCCTCATCACCGGCGCACGCTGGTCTGGCGGAAGGCCGCAGCTGGCTGGCCAGTCAGGTCACCGACAATGGCGGCATGGCCGGAGACGCCAGCCTGGCTATCGGTTTTCAGGCCACCTCGGAGGCGGTGGCACTGTGGCGCGCGGCGGAATGGTCCGGCGGTGCGCTAATCGATGGCCTTCCGGCCTATCTGCAAACCGCGGAAGCGGACGCCAGCACGGAAAATCTGGCGCGGCGTTTGTTCATGGGGCTCGCTGTCAACGGTGTTGATGGCGACCTTCGTGATCGACTGCTGCGCCGCAAGGGCGAGCGTTCCGGGTTCGGTGCCTTCCCGGGCTATCAGCCCGATCCGCTTAGCACGGCGTTCGCTCTCGCCGCGCTGCGGCAGTACAACATCACCGGTGAGCCGGCGGCCCAGGCCATCGGTTTTCTGCTTGATAGCCAGAACGAAGACGGTGGCTGGGGCCTGGACGGGGAAAGCTCCCAGGTCCAGACCAGTGCCCTGGTAATGCAATCGCTGTGGGAGTTCCGGCGTGACTTCAATATCGCCGGCGCGCTTGCCGAGGCGCGTGGGTTCTTAAGCAACCGCCTTGCCAACGGCGCCGTGACCCACACGGAGAGCCTGGCCCTCGCATTGATTCCGCTACTGAACGAAGCGGTGGACCGGTCCCCTTACGGTGACTGGATAGCGGAACTGACGAGCCGGCAGAACCCCGCCGGCGACTTTGAGAGTGACACCTACATCACGGCTCTGGCGCTTCGGGCGCTGGCCTTGTCGGCACAACCGCCGGCCGATCTCACGGTGCTGAACGGCACGATTGTCGACGCGGACAGCGGCCAGCCCTTGCCCGATGCGCTGATCGCCTTGCAAGGTCCACAGGACATCGACGCGCGCAGCGACCAGGCGGGCGCCTTTCGTTTTACCGATCTTCAGCGCGGCCATTACCGCGTAGAAATATCCCGTTCCGGCTATCGCACGCTGATTCTTAACACCGTGTTGGAGACCGGTGACAAGCGTGACCTTGGCGAGATCCGACTGGATGTGCGTGCCACCGATCCGGACACCGGCGAGCCGGTGACCACCGGGCTGATACGCGGGCAGGTTACCGACCGCCGCAGTGGCGCGCCGCTGTCCGGGGCAACCATTGCTCTGGCCGGTGGCACGTCGGTGATTACCGGCGCGGATGGACGCTATTTGCTGGACGAGGTCGCCGCCGGAAGCGTTGCGGTGTCCGCCTCGGCGCCGGGTTACGGGCAGGCCCAGGGCCAGGCCGAGGTGGTGGCCGGCCAGACACTGATTTTTTCCCCGGCTCTGGATCCGCAGCCGGACGGTGATGTGACCCTGTCCGGTACGGTGACCGCGCAAGAGGGCGGTGAGCCTGTCGCCGGGGCGATGGTAACGGCTCAGGTCGGTAACGACAGCAAAAGTGCCACCACTGGCGCCGACGGCTTCTACCAGCTGGACGAACTGAACGACGGCGAACTGACAGTGACGGTCAGCGCCGGTGGCTTTGCGCCGGCATCCGGCGTGGCGCAGGCCTCACCGGGCGCCGACATCACTTTTTCTCCGCGCCTCGTCGAGGAAGGCGCCCCCGGCGGCGAACAGCCCGGCGGCTTTACCGGCACGGTGGTGGACGCCATCACCGGGCGCGGCATCGAAGGCGCCCGGGTGCTGGTGGAAGGCGACAGCTATCAGGAAGAAAGCCTGACCGACCAGGACGGTGGCTTCCAGGTTGCAGGGCTGCCGAGCGGTGACGTGAGTTTGGAAGTCAGCATGGATGGCTACCTGCCACTGACCGGATCCGGTGCGGTGGAGGCCGGCTTCATCAATGATCTGGGTGAAGTGGCCATCACGCCTCGGGACGAAGCGGTGAACAGCGTGACCGGCCGTGTGGTGGACGTGCGCACCGGTGATCCGCTTCAAGGCGTGCTGGTGCAGGTCGGGCCGCCGGGGAGTGCCACCGTGAACGGCGAAGGGCTCACCGGCCAGGACGGTGCGTTCGAGGTGCCGGGACTGCTGCTCGCGGATTATGAAATCCGCTTCTCCCTGGATGACTATCAGGACAAGGCATTCCCACTGGTGATGACCACCGGCGGCACGCTTGATCTGGGTGAAATCCGCATGCGTCATCCCGGCGTCGACGCGCTGCTTCCGGATCTTGCCGTACAGGGCCTGGATACCGCCGCGCTGACCTCGAATCAAGCCACCTTCGCCGCCGGCGGTACGCTGGGCGTCACGCTGATTAACCGGGGTAACAGCGATCTTACCCAACCGTTCGAAGTGATCGCGTTCAGTGATCTGGATGGCGACGGCGTCTGGGGTGTCGATAACGAGCCCGTACTGGGCAGTCTTTCCATCGCTGAAGCGGTGGAAGTGGACACCACCCTGGACCTGGAACTGGCCATCGAGGGGGATCTGCCGTTCAGGGACGCGCCGATTTCGGTGATGCTGGATTCAGAGCAATCGATCACCGAACTTTCCGAAAGCAATAACCTGGAAAGCACCGCCGGCGAGTGCGTGAACAATCAGAAGCCCTATCTGGACCTGGGGCTGTGCATGGATTCCTCCGGCAGCGTTAGCCGTTCGGAGTTCCAGCTGCAACTCGAGGGCACCGCGCGGGCCATCGAAGACGCGGATATTGTGCCCCGGGATGGCAGTGTGCGGGTGTCGGTGACGCAGTTCGCCAGCGGCGCCTACGTGGAATTGGATCCGGTCATTGTTGAAGAAGACAACGTCGCCGAAGTGGGCGATGCGATCCGCGCGATCAACAAGCGCGGCGGCGGGACCAGCATCCACAGCTGTATCGATCGTGCTTCGGACCTGATTACCAACGCGAGCCCGGCGGCCCCATTGCGTGTGATTGATGTCTCCACGGACGGGCAATCCAACCAGTCGCGTGCGGTGGCTGCCTCCGAGCGTGCCCGCCAGGCTGGTATTAGTGTGCTAAACGCAATCGGCGTGGGGTCTGGTGCGAACGAAAATCTGCTGAACACTATTGTCTTCCCCCAGCCCGCGGGCGGCGAGCGTGGTTTCGTCCTCACGGTGGATGGCTATGAAGAGTACATGGAAGGCATCGCCGGCAAGATTTCCAGAGAGACGCGCATCGCCGACCTTACGGTGGGTGCGCTGACCCTCCTCGACAACGGTAACGGGCAAACCGTCAGCCTCAGTGCCGTGTTGGGCAACGCCGGCTCGGCGGATATCTCCGAAACGGTCACGTTGACGTTCTACAACGGCGATCCATCGGCAGGGCAGGTGATCGGTGACGTTGAGTATACCGGCGGCCTGGAATCCGGTACCCGTCAGACGGTGGTGTTGGAGGATATCGACGCGACCCTGTTGTCCGATGACGAGGTACAGGTCCGCGCGCAAATCAGCGGAGAGGTCTCCGAGTGCAACACCGGCAACAATACCGCCTCCGAGACCGTGTCCGCGCGCCTCGGCGAGGTCTCGCTTATGTTGTCGAGCCACACCCTGGCGCCGGGCGAGCAGCTGGAGCTGGACGCTTTGGTCACCAACAGCGGAGCGCTGCCGGCGGGCTACCAGGTGGCCTTGCATATCGAGGACAGCGACGGCGTCCGCGTGATCGGCTTCCCGGAACAAGGGGTCGCCGAGCTCGCCGCCGGCGAGGCGCAACGGGTGGTCGATCAATGGAACACCGGCGTTACCGTGGCCGGCCCTTACCGCGCGGTGGCTGTTCTTTACGCGGCCGATGGCCGCACGCTGGATACCGACAGCGCGGACCTGGTGATCCGGGAGGGCGGTGACTCACCCGTGCCGGTGGCTGATGTGCGCGTGGGTGCCGAGCGGGCGTCCTACCGGCTGGACGAGACCGCCGCTCTGGAGAGTCTGCTCGAAAATACCAGCGCCAGCACCCTGATCCAGAATGCCCGCTATCGGCTTGTGGTCAGCGGCCCTGATGGTGCCGTGCTTCTCAACGAGGAGCGACCGGTAAGTAGCCTGGCCGTGGCGCAGGTGCTGCCGTTCAGCGACGCGGTGTCGCTGGATAACACGCAACCCGGCACCCACAGCGTAGCCGGGACTCTGCTTAACGCCGATGGGGAAACGCTGGCGCGGGATCAGGCGACGTTTGATGTGGTCAGGGACCCGTTGGCTGCCGTGTCCGGCGAAGTCACCCTGGCGCAAGAGTGGGTGTATCAGGGCGACAGCCAGACCTGCCGCTACCGTGTCTCGTTACCCGAAGGCGCCGATCCGCGCGCCGTGACGGTGACGCGCACCCGACTTGATGTGGACAACCGCGAAACCCTGGCCACTGAAAGCGCCTCGGTCACCCTGAGTGGCGATGAACCTCTTACGTTCACGGATTCGTTCAGTACCGCGGGACGAACCCTGACCCGGCATGCCTGTGCATTGAGCGTAAGCCTGGACGGCGAGGTCCGGGAACTGGACCAGGCGTTGTTCCAGATTAAGGAGAAGCCGCTGTCGATCGAGACCGGTTTATACGCCTCCGATGCACCACGACTGCTGGTGCTGGCGGACCCGGTCCGTTCCACCTGTGAAGCCGTCACCGGCATCACCTTGAAAGCGGACTTCGAGCAACCGGTTCGGCCGCTGGATACGGTTAACGCCAAGGCCCTGGAAAGTCCGTTCCTGATTCGGGACCTGGAAACCGCCACTCCGCGCTTCTTCGACGGCGAGATGGATAACGACGGCGAGCGCCGCCTCGACCTGACGATCAGCGATCTGAACACCGACGGCGTTGAAATCCGAATCGACGGTGAGGATCTGGCGGAACGCTTCGAGAGTAAGAGCAGCCTTGAGGTGATGGTGGATTACCCGCGCTTCCTTTGGTTCCGGAACACTCTGACGACCGGAAAGCAGAAGTTCCATTGCGGCAAACCGCCGGAGCCCGGCGATAACCTGGGCGATTTCCAGGTGGTGGACGTCTCTCTGGAGGAACGCGCCAGGAACGATCAGCGCGACAATAAGCTGGAGCAACCCGCGATCGCCGAGCAGCGCGCCCGTCTGGACACATTCCTGGCAAGCCGCGCACACACCCTGGTGGATTCATCAAAGGCGTTCCGGCGGCAGCTTCATGCCGGTCAGCACCACCAGTATCTGCTGCTCGCCGATCGTGTGCCGCTGAATCACTGGGACGCCAAGTACCTTCGCGAAGCGGCAAACCGCGGCGAAGGCGTGATCCATGCTTCCGGCGACCGGCCGCACCCGCTGCTCCTGACCACGGCCCTGGGCCTGAAGGCCGGTCACGGGCCGGGCCATAAGCCGCATCGGGCCCATACCATCACCTTGCTGGACAGCGCTCTGGCCCAGGCCGGTGAGTTGCCGCTGTTGTTGCAGCGCCAGGTGCCGGCGACCCGTCTGCATCGGGCGGATCTGGCCGGTTACTTCAAGCCGTCATCGCAACACAAAGGGCGTCATGGCGGCCATCACCACGGTTGGCCGCATCCGGATCCCAGCACACCAGCGGTCACGCTCAATGAATACGGGGAAGGGCGCACGGTGTTCCTGGCCTTTGACTGGCTCGCGGAAATGACGGTCTCGGACGCCGGCGGTGAAGAACAAGGGGCGATGGCCGAACTTATGGAGCAGGCTCTCGACCACACCGCGCCGTCCACTCTGAACCCGGCCGCCGGTGAACCGGTGCCGCTGCGCCTGACGGTCGAGAATACCGGACCTGCCTTGATGGTCACCGTCGCCCTGAACTGGGACAACGGCGGGACGTTAGTGGACGCGGTGCCCGATACCGGCGACGACGGGCAATGGCACTTTGACCTGGCGGCTGGGGAGACTCGCGTTCTGCAAGCCTGGATCGCCTCGGACGAAAGCGACCAGAGCCTGCGAGTGGAGGCCGTGTTTGAAGGCGAAGACCAGGCCGGCAACCAGGTGGAGGCTTCAAGGCAGCTTCACCTGGAGCTGGACCAGGATGTCCCTGACCTCGGTCAGGTCCATGAAAAGGTCGGTTCCGCTTACTGGCAGAGGCCCTGGGACCTGGCTTTGAAAAAAGCCCTGCTGGAACTGGGCTCAGCGAAACACGCGTTATACCAAGGCAAACAGGAAAAAGCGTTGCGCTTTGCGCTGAAAGCCACCTCGTCGCTGGCGGCGTCCCATCATGCGGATGCCAGTGCGTTGCGGCTTGAGCTCGATCGGGCGATTCGGGGGATTCGCCCATGAAACCAACATTCGGAAAAGGACCTTCTCTGGGGGAGACCATCATGGAACAGATCCGTCGCGCCGGTGCGTTGTGCCGCACCGTGGCCCTGGCAACCACCCTTTTGCTGCTTAACGCCGTCATCTGGCCCTCCTGGGCGCTGGCCATTGAGGCCGAGCGCCACAAGGAGCAGCAGGAACAGGCCCGCTGGGAAGCCCGGCATCAGACCTTCGAGCAGGTATTGCGCGGCATTCGCGACCAGGCGCGTCAGCAACAACAGACTATCAACGAGCGACTCGGCGAGGACTCCGGAATCATGGCGCGCGCTGCCCGGGCGCTGGGGCTTGGCGACGAAGCGCTGGCTACGGAGCGCCTTGTCTGGTTGCAGGAAAAAGCGAATGCGATGCACCAGCAAGCGTTGGCCGGTTTTAAAGAAACCGAGGCCCGGCTGGAGAAAAACAACGCCAGTACTCGAATTCGGGACCGCCACGAACGCGCAGTAGCGGACTATCTCCAGCGTTATCAGCATTTGAAAAAGCAATTGCAGTCGGTAACCGGCTCAGAGTCACTGACCGCCCAGAGCGACGCCACCGCGGAGCTGGTCGGTTTCCTGGAGCCGTTCCGCATGGAGAAGCCCCGTGACCCCTTCGACCCGAACAAACTCCCCTGGCGAACCCCGGATCCGGACCAGACCCGTGCCCCCGCGAACAGCGCCTCCGAGTTAAGCCGCAGCAGCGGGCTTCCCCTGTTCGATATGGGGGCTCAGGTCGCCAGTTCATCGGCATCCATGGACGGTCTCCTGTTGGAAAGCGCGGTGGCCCCCGACGAGGAGCATCTGGCGAGCACCCTGGACGCGGATATCACGCCGGCCATCGAAGCGCTGGCGGAAGAGCTGAATCACGAGCCCGTGGCGATCTATCAGTGGGTGCGCAATAACATCGAGTTCATTCCCAGCTACGGCTCCATCCAGGGCTCCGAATACACCTTGGAAAACCGTCGCGGTAACGCTTTCGACACCGCCAGCCTTCTGATTGCGCTGCTGCGTGCCTCTGAAATACCGGCGCGCTACGCCATGGGCACCGTGGAAATACCCGCGGACCAGGTAATGAACTGGGTGGGTGGCGTCCGTGCTCCCGGCGCGGCCGGCAACCTGCTCGGCCAGGGCGGCATCCCAAATACAGCCATGACCCGTGGAGGCCGCGTCGACAGCTTCCGATTGGAGCACGTCTGGGTGGAAGCCTGGGTGGACTTCCACCCGAGCCGTGGCGCGGACCATCGCCAGGGCGATAGCTGGATCCCAATGGATGCTAGCTTTAAACAGTACGACTACGGTGACGGCATGGCGCTGGACCAGGAGGTGCCGTTCGATGCGCAAGCGCTGGCCGACACCATCGAACAGCAAAGCACCATCAACGAAGAAGAAGGCTGGGTGCAAGGCGTGCCCGGCGGTGCCATCGAAGACAGCCTGGAGGACTATCGCGCGGAACTGGAAGCCTACATCGACAGCCAGGCCCCGGACGCCACCGTAGGTGAAGTATTGGGGAGCAAAGGCATCAAGGAAGTGATTCACGAACAACTGGCCCCTTCACTGCCCTACCAGCGGATCACTCGCCAACTGACCACGCCGGAACTCTCGGATTCACTGCGCTGGAAGTTCAAGTACCAACTGCACACCGACGCCAACGGCTACAAAGGCACCGAGCTATTCACCATCGAAGAGCCCACCGTGGCGCTCGCCGGCAGAAAGCTCTCAGTGTCTTTCTCTCCCGCCACGCAGGAAGACGAAGACACCCTGGCAGGGTATCTGCCGCAACCGGATGAAGAGGGTGAACTGGATCCGGGCCAGCTCCCCGACACGCTGCCCGGCTACCTGATCAACCTGAAGGCTGAGCTCGCCGTCGACGAAGACATTGTCGCCAACCCGGACGTGGAAGTGACTATGGGGTCCGGCTTAATTTCGGAGATGGGCTACTGGCAGCCGGGCCGGGGCTGGGACACTTCGGAAAACAACCCGATCGCCGGTGAATACCGCGCGCTCGCCCTGGACCTGCAAGGCATTAGCGCCCAGGCCGCGGAAGATCTCGAAACCAGCCTGGAAGACACCCGGGCCAAGTTGGATGCCGAGGACTACACCGGCCTCACCAAGCAACAGCTGGTGGGTGACATGCTCTACAGCACCATCCTCGGCTACTTCGCACTCAACGACATGCAGGACCAGATCGGCGAACGGCAAGCCAACAGCGTTGGCTACAGAGCGCCCAGCTACGGCCTGTTCAAAACCAGCCTGCAACCGCAATACTGGTTCGGCATGCCCCGCGACGTAAAAGCCAGCGGCCTGACCATGGACGTGGACCATATGAGCAGCATCCGCGTCGACAAAGACAACAACCGGGAACGCTGGGTGGCCTTCAACCGCGCCACCGGCGCCCGTATGTCCGCCATGGAACATCTCGTCCCGGAAGAAATGTACAGCACCGAAGACAACCCCGCCCACGGCATCAGCGCCGTAAAGGCCCTGCAGCTGGCGGCGGCGGAAGGCCAGAAAATCTGGACCATCACCCAGAGCAACCTTAGCCAGGCCATGGCCGCCCTCAACCTGAGCAGCTCCGTGGAGGCCGACATCCGCAATGCTGTCCGCACCGGCAAGGAAGTCACCGCCCACGAAGACACCATCAACTTCCACGGGCGCCCCTCCGCCGGCTATATGGTCATCGACCCCGAAACCGGCGCCGGCGGCTACCTTATCGCCGGCGGCGAGAACGGCGGATTCCTATCTGTAATCATAGCTGCTCTGTTGGGTTTCTTAGGGGGGATTACTATGAGTGGAAAAACTGGCCAGCCAGTTTTCTCAGAAAGACTAAGGACTTTGGCTAGGCAAGCAAGATACGTTTCTATACTCGGAGTGATATCCCTTTTTGTCGAGACTTTGGGCGCGCTGGGGGATGATTCGTTAAGTATTTCTAGCAAGATTGGTCGTATTTCAACCGCGATGTTTGCTTATGCGTCAACATCCATTGTGACGGCGGCTGCGTTTAGTGTTATTGGAGGGCCTGTTGCTGCTGCGATCGCGGGCCTAGTCTTTGCTGCTATCATAACAGTGCTTCTTATTAACTTTAATAGTAGGTATTTTTCGTCTAATCATATTAGATTTTTCAGAGGTTATGCGTGATATACGAAATAATCGCTTTTTTTTTGGCGGCCATTTCTTCACTCTCTCTCGTGATTTTTATGACTATGTGCTGGGCTAGATTCTGGCCCAGGGTTCCAAGTAAAGACACTGAAAAATTAGTAAACGAGGTGAAGGTTGGTGATCGTAGGGTTTGGATTGTTACTGTTAAATACCACTATTTTCATCAAGGTGAAAAATACGAAGGTAATACGTATTTTCTTTTTGGAGGACGTCCCTTTTCATCAAAAGAAAAGGCGGAGGAAGCGGAAATGCCAGATCGTGTATTCGTTTGCCCGGTCAGTGCGAATATCAGCTATCTAAGGCAGGACCAGAGGACATTTTGGTTCTTTTTGGGAGCTGCCATTTTCGGCTATATCGTGACTCCATTTATATTTTTATTGTCATGAAGGGCCATTGGAGCCGTGTGGGACAGACGTTTTCCGCACGTGGGCTGCCTCGTTCGGGGGATACTATGCGACGTTCGGCGGACCTACGATTGATTACATGATATACCGAAAGGAGAACAACCATGAGGATGTCGATTTCAAAGGCTTGTGTCGTGGCCCTGCTGATCACTGCGCCTGCACTGGTTTCGGCGGAAACGCCCAACATTAACCCTGGCCAGTGGGAATATGAGACCACCATGACGATGAGCGCCGGTGGCCAGGCGATGCCGGCCCGGACCATGAAGAACAAGGACTGCGTGCGCCAGGAAGACGTGACCGATCCGGACCTGTTCGGCGGTGATGAGCTGAAGGACTGTGAGGTGTCCGAGCTGGAGCAGAGCCGGTCACGGTTGCGTTATACGCTGAGCTGTCCGGGGCCGGACGGTTCGCCCTATACGATGTCGGCGGACCTCAAGCTCCAGGGCGACACCATGGAGGGCACCATGACGGGTGATATGAAGAGCCCCATGGGGCCGATGAACATGCGCATGGAGCTGAGCGGCAAGCGCATCGGCGACTGCTGAGTGTCGGCTGCTTCGGGGTTTTATTCGAACTCGCCGTGGCGGCCGGCGCCTTTGGCGAAGCGTTCGGCGCCGGCGATGGCTTCTTCGAAGACGATCGGGTAGCCGCCGGCGCCTTCGCGGGCCAGCGCGTCCGCCAGGGGCTGGTCCCATTGCTGGTAGGCGGAGAGCCGGTCGGCGCGCAGGCAGCGTTGTGGGAAGCCGGCGATGCTGTGGGCCAGGGCCTGGGCGCTTTCCAGGCCTTCGCCGTCGTCGACCACGCGGTTGGCGAGGCCCATGCGCAGGGCTTCGTCGGCGTGCACCGGGCGGCCGGTGAGGATCATGTCCATAGCGTGGCCCTGGCCGACGATACGCGGCAGGCGTACGGTGCCGCCGTCGATCAGCGGTACGCCCCAGCGTCGGCAGAACACGCCGAACACGGCGGAGGCCTCCGCCACCCGCAGGTCACAGAACAGCGCCAGCTCCAGGCCGCCGGCCACGGCGTAGCCGGAGACCGCGGCGATCACCGGTTTGCTGAGCAACATGCGCGACGGGCCCATGGGGCCGGGGCCGGTGCCTTTCGGTTCGACTTCGTTGCGGCGTTGCGGGTCGCCCAGGGCGGCCAGGTCGGCGCCGGCGCAGAAGTTGCCGCCGGCGCCGGCGAGCACCGCCACGCTGACGGTGTCGTCGTCCTCGAACGCCTGAAAGGCGTCGCGCAGGGCGTCGGCGGTGGGGCGGTCCACGGCGTTACGCTTGTCCGGCCGGTTAATAATGATCGTGCGGACCGGGCCGTCGGTTTCGACAAGGATCGGGGAAGCGGACACAAGGTTCTCCTGTTTCTGGGCTCCGCCGCAGTATCGCCTATCCGGCGCCCTTGGTGTACGCCGGGGGCGGCGAGGTTTCCGATTTGCGGATCAGGAACACCGCCAGGGCGGCGAGCACGCAGGCGGCGCCGGCGGCGAACAGCGCGGGGGTGTAGGTGAGCAGCAGGGTGCGCGACAGGCCCGCGCCGTAGGCCGCCACGGCGCCGCCGAGCTGGTGGCCGGCGAAGATCCAGCCGAACAGCATGCCGGCTTTTTGCGGGCCGAACGCCTGGCCGGCCAGCTTGATGGTGGGCGGCACGGTGGCGATCCAGTCGAGGCCGTAGAACATGGCGAACAGGCCCAGCCCGTACAGGGTGAAGTCGGAGTAGGGCAGCCAGAACAGGCTCAGGCCGCGCAGGCCGTAATACCAGAACAGCAGTTTGCGGCAGTCGAAGCGGTCGGACAGCCAGCCGGAGAGGATGGTGCCCACCAGGTCGAAGGCGCCCATCATCGCCAGCACCGAGGCGGCGGGCAGCGGCGCCATGCCGAAGTCGCCGCACAGGGCGATGAAGTGGGTCTGGATCAGGCCGTTGGTGCTCAGCCCGCAGATAAAGAAGGTGCCGAACAGCACCCAGAACACCCGGTTCTTAAGCGCGCCGCGCAGCAGCCGCAGCGGCTCCAGGAAAGACATCGGCGCGACGCCGGCGGCGGGCGGCGCTTCCACCGAGGTGTCGGCATGGGCGCCGAAGGGGCGCAGGCCCAGGTCGCGGGGATGGTCGCGCACCAGCAGCCATACCAGCGCCGCCACCAGCAGGCAGCACAGCACCACCGGCATCAGCGCCCAGCGCCAGCCCACCACCTCGATCAGCCAGGTGGCCAGGGGCAGGAACAACAACTGGCCGGTGGCGACGCTGGCGGTGAGCATGCCCAGCACCAGGCCGCGCCGCTGCTCGAACCAGCGGTTGGCGACCACCGCGCCCAGCACCAGGGCGATCAGCCCGGAGCCCAGGCCCAGCAGCACGCCCCACAGCAGAATCAGATGCCAGACTTCGCTCATTTGCGTGGACAGGCCCAGCCCGCCGGCCACGGACAGCAGCGCCCCGGCCATAATCGGGCGCAGCCCGAAGCGTTCTATAAACAGGGCCGAGAACGGCCCCATCAGCCCGAACAGCACGAAGCGGATCGCCAGCGCGGTGGAAATCTGCTCCGTGTTCCAGCCGAACTCTTCCCCCAGGGGGCGCAGAAACGCCCCCGGCAAACCCAGCGCCGCCGAGGCGGAAAGCATGGTCAGGAAGGTGACGCCGGCGATCACCCAGGCGTAGTGCCAGCGTCGCATTTACAGCGCTTCCAGAATGGTGGCCACGCCCTGGCCGCCGCCGATGCATTGGGTGGCGAGGGCGTACTTCACCTTTTCCCGTTGCAGCAGCGCCGCCGCTTTGCCGGTGATGCGCGCGCCGGTGGCGCCCAGCGGGTGGCCGATGGCCATGCCACCGCCGTCCAGGTTGACGGTGGCCGGGTCCAGATTCAGGTCGCCGATGCAGGCCAGCGCCTGGGAGGCGAATGCCTCGTTGATCTCCACCACGCCCAGGTCGTCGGCGTTCAGGCCGGCCCTGGCCAGCGCTTTCTGCGTGGCGGGGATCGGGCCCAGGCCCATCACCGCCGGGTCGCAGCCGGCGCTGGCCACGGCGCGGATGCGCGCGCTCGGGGTCAGGTTGTGGCGGGCGGCGAAGTCGTCGCTGGTGACCAGTACGGCGGAGGCGCCGTCGGTGAGCGGCGACGAGGTGCCGGCGGTGACCACGCCGTTCTCATCGAACGCCGGCGGCAGCTTGGCCAAGGCTTCCAGGGAGGTGTTGGGCCGGATGCAGCCGTCCTCGGTGATCCACTCGCCGGTGCCGGTCTGGATGCGCACGATCTCGTCGCGCAGGCGCCCCTGCTCCCGGGCGGCGGCGGCCTTGTGGTGGGATTCCAGCGCCATCCGTTCCTGTTCAGCGCGGGGAATGCTGTAGCGTTGCGCCACGTTCTCGGCGGTGCGGCCCATGGACACATAGGCGTCGGTCTGTTCCTGGAGCGAGGGGTTGGGCGAGAAGTTAAAGCCGCCCTGGGGTACCTGCGTCATCGATTCCACGCCCACGCATAGGAAGGCGTCGCCCAGGCCGGCCTCGATGTTGGCGGCGGCAATATGGATCGCCGACATGGACGAGCCGCAGAAGCGGTTCACGGTCATGCCGCCCACCTCCTGGGGCAGGCCGCTGAGCAGGCCGACGATGCGCGCCAGGTTGTTGCCCTGGGACGCCTCCGGGTAGGCGCAGCCGAGAATCACATCTTCGAGCAGCGCCGGGTCCAGGTCGGTGCGGGCGAGCAGCGCCTTGACCACCTGGCTGGCGAGATCGTCCGGACGTACCCGGGCGAGCAGGCCTTTGTTGGCGAAGTGAAACGGGGATCGGGCGTAGCCCGCGATAACGGCTTTCATGGTGTGTCTCCTGTGTCAGGCCCGCCCGGTGCCTGTCGCAGCCAGGGCAAGCCGTTGAACAACGCCATCGCCACCAGGGCGGCCACCATCACCGCGCACAGCGCGGCCAGGTTGCCCGGCAGCCACCAGGCCACCAGCGCGCAGCCGAGGGCCAGCACCGTCAGCCGCACGACGCTGGCGAACAGCGGCCAGCCCATGCGTCCGGCGCCCTGGGAAGCGAAATACAGCGCCAGGCCGACACCGAGAAAGGCGTAGGCGGGCGCGACGATGCGCAGGTAGAGCGCGCCGGTGGCGATCGCCTCCGGGTCGTCGGTGAACAGGCTCAGCCAGGCGTGTGGGAACAGTGCCGCCGCCAGGCCCACGGTCTCGGTGGCGATGGCCGCCACCGCCGCGCCGGTCCAGGCGATGCGCCGGGCGCGCTGGAACTGGCCGGCGCCCAGGTTCATGCCCACCATCGCCACCAGGGCGGTGCCGAAACCGAACACGATGGGGATCTGCAGATACTCGATGCGGATGCCCAGGCCGAAGCCGGCCAGCGCCTCCATGCTGGTGCGCGCCACGAAGAAGGTGGCCACCACCACGCACAGATTCGACAGCACGGTGTTCAACGACGACCACAGACCGACGCCGAGGATCTCGCCGAACAGGGCGCGCCGCAGAGAATGGTGCAAACTCAGCCGCACGCCGCCGCGCCCACGGATCAGCGTGGCCGCGAGAATCACCGTGGCGATCAGGTAATAACCGGCCAGCGCCAGACCGGCGCCGGTGATACCCAGTGCCGGCACCGGGCCGAAGCCGAAAATCAGCACCGGCGAGAGCACCAACAGCAGGGGCACGCCGCCCACCATCACCAGGGCCGGCAGGCGCATATTGCCGGCGCCGCGCAGCACCGCCGACAAACCGTTCATCAACCACAAAAACACCACGCCGCAGAACAGCGCGTTGGAATAGGCCACCGCCGCGTCCAGGGCCGCGCCCTGTCCGCCCAGCGCCCCGTAAAGGGGGACGGCGAAGCCGATCACGATCGCCGAGCAGACCAGCCCGAAGACCAGCACGATCACCACCGCATGCAGGGCCAGGGCGTCGGCCTTGTCCTGATCGCCGGCGCCCAGGGAGCGGGCCACCGCCGAGGAGATGCCGCCGCCGATACCGCCGGCGGACATCATCATCATCAGCATTACCAGCGGAAACACCAGGGCGGCGCCGGCCAGGGCGTCCACGCCCAGCAGGCCGACGTAGTAACTTTCCAGGAAATTGGCCAGTGCCTGGGCCAGCATCACCACCAGGTTGGGGGCCGCCAGCGCCAGCAGGGTGGGCAGCACCGGCGCCTCCAGAATCATCCGGGTGCGCGCATTCGGCAGGGCGCGCGGCGGGCTCAGGGTGGCGGCCTGGTTCACGGTGGTCACCGCTGCATGATCAACAGGGTGGAGGTGGCGCTGGCGTAGAGCTTGCCGTTGCGGTCGGTGAGGCGGGCTTCGGCGAAGCCGAGGCGGCGGCCCAGGGTGATCACCGTGCCTTCGGCGCGCACCGGGCCGGTGTCCTTGGTCATGCCCCGGTGGTAGGCCACTTTCAGTTCCGCCGTGGTATAGGCCTGGTCGGCGTCCAGGCTGGCGTGCACCGCGCAGCCGCAGGCGGAATCCAGCAGGGCGGCGGCGTAGCCGCCGTGCACCGAGCCGATCGGGTTATAGACTTTCTCCGAGGGCGTGCCTTCGAACACGGCGCGGCCTTTTTCCACTTCCACCAGGGTGAAATCCAGGGTGTCGCCGATGGCCGGGTTACGCTTCTCCCGCATCAGCATTTGCAGGGTTTCCAGGCCGTTCAGTGCGGCTTCGCTCATGGTTTTACTCCAATGTTCGAGTTAAAAAATCCGGGGTTAGTGCGTGCCGGGCAGCTGGGCGGCCACGGCGTCTAGGAATTCTTCGGAAAGCGCCGGGTCGTCCACCGCCCGGGACAGCACCAGCGCACCCACCATGGCGGCGCAGGCGGCCACCGCCTTCTGCCGGCGGGCGGCTTTGGCGCGGGTGGGAAGGGCATTGCCGAGCAGGTCGATAAAGCGCTTTACGCTGCCGGTGAAGGCGGCGCGCACCGGCGGGCTTTGTCGCGCGGCATCGCCGGCCAGGGCGGCCAGCACGCAGCCATCCCCGGGGGCGTCGCGGTGGCGTTTGGACAGGTAGCGGCGGGCCAGGGTGTCCATGGACGGTCCGTCGCTGTCGCTGACCAGCCGTCGCCAGCGTCGCCCGGTGACGCCGATGGCGTACTCGCAGGCTTCCGCCATCAGCTGTTCCTTGGAGTCGAAATGGCCGTAGAAGCCGCCGTGGGTCAGGCCGGCGTTCTTCATCAGTTCGGCCACGCCGATGCCGTCGAAGCCCCGTTCGCGAAACAAACGGGCGGCCTGGTGGACGATCTGCTCACGGTTGGCGGCGGCCTGTTCCTTGCTGACTCTCATGCTGGACCTCTTGCGCTTGGCGGTCGCTTTTTGATGATGAGCGTCATTTATATAATGATGATGACCATCATGTAAATAGGCCGCGTGAAGAAAAGTGCGCCGACGGACTGAGACCGGACTGTGCATGAATAGCGAAAGTGTGGGCCGGCTGCTTTTCTTTTCTCCGGCAAAACCGTTCAATAGGCGGCAATAACGATGACTTCTAAAAGCGAGGAGGGAATATGCAAAACGCCGATTTGGGCAAATTGATTCTGCGCCTGACCTTGGGGCTGCTGTTGTTGCTGCACGGCATCGCCAAGCTGGAAAGCGGCGTGGGCTGGATTTCCGGTTCGTTGCAGGGTTATGGGCTGCCGGGTTTTCTCGCCTATGGGGTGTTTATCGGTGAAGTGATCGCTCCGGTGATGATCATCATCGGCTATTACACCCGGATCGGCGCGGTATTGATCGTGGGCAACATGCTGGTGGCGCTGCTGATGGCGCACATGAACGAACTGTTCGCGCTCAGCAAAACCGGCGGTTGGGCGATCGAGCTGCAGGCGTTCTACCTGTTCAACGCGGTGGCGCTGTTCTTCCTCGGCGCCGGCAAATACGCCATGAAAAACTGAGAGAAAAATTGTGGGAGCGGGCCTCGCCCGCGCAAAGTTGGCAAGAGCCACCCGGCGGGATTCCAGAGACGCGTGGAATCCCGCCGGCCTGCATACCCCCTTTAAAGCGACCCGTGCATCATGTTCTTGCTGCTGATCTGCCCGTTCAGGGTCCAGTAGTCATAGAGAATCCCCAGCCCGAACAGACCCACCGTCAGCAGGTAGATGATGCCGGTGATCCATTTGCCCATGTAGAACCGGTGCAGGCCGAACACGCCGAGAAACGTCAGCAGAATCCAGGTGATGTTGTAGTCCGTGGGCCCTGAGCGGTAGCGGATGTCCGCGGACTCATCCATGCCGGGAATCAGAAACAGGTCGATGATCCAGCCGATAAAAAACAGGCCCAGGGTGAAGAACCAGATGGTGCCGGTGATCTGCCGTCCGTAGTAGAAACGGTGGGCGCCCATGAAGCCGAAGATCCAGAGCAGATAGCCGATGATCTTGCTGTGCGTATCCCGATACATGAAAAACCTCTCCGTTGAATTGAAAACGCCGGGCCGTTATAGCTCGACCTTGATGGCGGCAATCACTTTGTTCGCTTTGACGCGGGCGCGTTCCACGCTGTCGGCGCGGGCCACGGCGACGCCCAGGCGGCGGCTGCCGCTGACTTCCGGCTTGCCGAACAGGCGCAGGTCGGTGTCCGGCTGCGCCAGGGCCTCGTCCAGATTGCCGTAGCGCATGTCGGTGGACTCGCCTTTCACCATCAGCACCGAGGACGCGGATGGCCCCCGCTGTTCGATCAACGGCACCGGCAGGCCGAGAATGGCGCGGGCATGCAGCGCGAACTCCGACAGGTCCTGGGACATCAGCGTCACCAGGCCGGTGTCGTGGGGGCGCGGTGACACCTCACTGAACCACACCTGGTCGCCTTTGACGAAGAACTCCACGCCGAACAGGCCGCGCCCGCCCAGGGCGTCGGTGACCGCTTTGGCCTGCCGTTCCGCCTCCACCAGGGCGGCGTCGTTCATCGGCTGCGGCTGCCAGGACTCGCGGTAATCGCCGTCCTCCTGGCGGTGGCCGATGGGCGCGCAGAACGAGGTGCCGTCCCGGTGGCGCACGGTCAGCAGGGTAATCTCGTATTCGAAATCCACGAACCCTTCCACGATCACCCGGCCCTGGCCGGCGCGGCCGCCGGACTGCGCGTAGTCCCAGGCGTCGTCGATGTCCTGCTCCTGTTTCACCAGGCTCTGGCCCTTGCCGGAGGACGACATCACCGGTTTCACCACACAGGGCAGGCCGATCTCACGCACCGCCGCCAGGTACTCCTCCCGGTTGCCGGCGAAACGGTAGGGCGACGTGTTCAGGCCCAGCTCTTCCGCCGCCAGCCGGCGGATGCCTTCGCGGTTCATGGTCAGGCTGGCGGCGCGGGCGGTGGGCACCACGGTGACGCCTTCCTGCTCCAGCTTGAGCAGCTCGTCAGTGGCGATGGCCTCGATCTCCGGCACGATGAAGTGCGGCCGCTCCTGTTCCACCACGCCCCGTATCGCGGCGCCGTCGAGCATGTCGATCACGTGGCTGCGGTGGGCCACCTGCATGGCCGGCGCGTTGGCGTAGCGGTCCACGGCGATCACTTCACAGCCCAGCCGCATCAGCTCGATGCTGACCTCTTTGCCCAGTTCGCCGGAGCCCAGCAGCAGCACGCGAGTGGCGCCGGGCGCATGGGGGGTGCCCAGAGTGGTCATGGTGGCGGCTCCTTTCCTTGAAAATCATTGCATCGCCCGCGGGCGCGTCGAGGCATGATTGTAGCCGCTACGGAGTGCCTTGTGGGAGCGGCGTCTGGCGCCTGGCGTCCCGCACGCCGTACCATACGCCGCTGGAACGCAGGGAGATCACCATGACCGCGCAAGACGATGAATTCTGGATGGCCCGGGCGCTGACGCTGGCGGAAAGCGCCGCCGGGGAAGGGGAAGTGCCGGTGGGCGCGGTGGTGGTGCGTGACGGCGAGGTGATCGGCGAGGGCTGGAACCGGCCGATCATCGCCCATGATCCCACCGGCCACGCGGAAGTGAACGCCCTGCGTGACGCCGCCGCCCGGGCGGGCAATTACCGGCTGTCCGGCGCCACCCTCTACGTCACCATTGAGCCCTGCACCATGTGCTTCGGCGCCTTGATGCACGCCCGCATCGCGCGGCTGGTGTACGGTGCCCGGGAACCCCGGGCCGGGGTCTGTGAAAGTCAGCTGGGTTTGCCCGAGCGCGGTTTCTACAACCACCGCATTGAAGTGACCGGCAGCGTTTGCGCGGAGCAAGCCGCGCAATTGCTGCGCGACTTTTTCCGCCAGCGCCGCTAGTCCGCCAGGGCCACCATGTTGGCGCGGTGGCGGTCGGAGTTGTTGGCCCACACCAGCAGGTCGTAGTAGCGGCGGATATGGCGCACGTATACCGCCGCCTGGCCGCCGGGGGCGGCGCCGTAGCGCAGCTGGTTCACGTAGGCCGGGTCGTCGAGCAGGGTGAGGCGGGTTTTCACGTCCTGCCACAGGTCCGGGTTGTCGCCCTGGCGCTCGGTGAGCACGCGGGCGTCTTCCAGGTGGCCCATACCCATGTTGTAGGCGGCCAGCGCCATCCAGGTGCGGTCCGGTTCCTGGATGCGGTCCGGCACCCGGTCGTGCAGCTTACGCAGGTAGGCGGCGCCGGCACGGATGCTCTGGGCCGGGTCGGTGCGGTCGGAGACGCCCATTTCCCGGGCGGTGCGGTTGGTCAGCATCATCAGGCCCTCGACCCCGGTGGGGGAGATCGCCTGGGCGTCCCACAGGGATTCCTGATAGGCCATCGCCGCCAGCAGGCGCCAGTCGAAGCCGGCGTCCACGGACGCTTCCTGGAATTGGGCGGTGTAGCTGGGCAGGCGGTCGTCCATATGGCGGATAAAACTGCGCGCCGCGTACAGGTTGAACTGGTCCACGTGGCCGTAGAAACGGTTCGCCAGCCGGGTGGTGGTGCCGTCCGCCTTGGCCTGGGTCAAGAAGCGCTGCGCCGCCAGATAGAGGCTGCGGTCGTCGTTGGCGCGGAACGCCCACGCCAGGCCCTGATCCACGCTCAGGGTGAAGCCGGACGCCAGGTCCGGAAACAGCGAGCGGTGGATCGCATAGGCGTTGGAGTTGATCAGGGCGTAGTCGCCGTCGCCTTGCTCGACCAGGGCCAGCAACTGCTCGGCGGTGGCGTTCTCCACCTGCTCGAAGCTCAGTTCCGGGTGGTCCAGCTGCGCCGCCACCAGCATGTCCGCGTGGCGGCTGCCGGCGCGCACCAGCACCTCCTTGCCGATCAGGTCGGTGATCTCGGCGGGGCGCTGGTCACCCAGGCGGTACATCACCAGGGTGTCCACGTTCTGGTAGGGGGTGCTGTAGCGCAGCGCTTGGTCGCCGTCGTGGCCGGCCAGCAGGGCGGATGCGGCCAGATCGGCCTTACCGCGGCGCACCGCGTATTTAAGGTCGGAGGTGCTGTCCACCTCCAGCAGGCGCAGTTCCACGCCCAGGCGCTCGGCAAAGCCGCGCGCCAGCTCGTATTCCATGCCGGTGAGGCCGTTGGGGTCACGGTAGACGGTGGTCAGTGAGGGCCGGGTGGCCACCACCAGCTCGCCCCGCGCCTGGACACGTTCCAGGGCGGTGGGGGTGGGGCGCATCGCCACCATCAGCCCGACCGCGCCAAGCAGCGCGAGCGGGGCGATAAGCTGTCGGCCGGGGCGGAGGAAACCGCGAAGCCGTTGTAGCACTGTCATATCCGTTGATACCTCTGCTGGGTGTACTCCAGACAGGTCGGTACGGCCCGTGCCGTCCATCGCCGGACCCGGAAATCGGGGCGCTCGCCCCCGGGTCGGCTGTGACCTACATCACGTGTGCGCGGCGAATCTACCATCGGAACTGGTCAAAAATCCATCATTTTTGTCCAACAATCATATTTGCTTGCATCTTTTCGGCCCCCGCGGCGCGCGCATAGGAATTCGGGCGGCCATCCCTTATCATTGCGATCCTTATTTCTCCCCCTGCACGTAAAGGAAAAGCCGACCCCATGCTGATCCTCCCCGGTAGCCCGGCCCTATCCGCGTTTAGAAAGGAAAAACTGCTGGAGGCTCTGCCCCAGGCAGAGGCTCTGTCCGCCCGTTTCGTGCACTTCGTGGAGCTGTCTCCAACGGAGGGCGACGCCGGGCTGGATGAGCGCGAGCGCCAGGTGCTCGACAGCCTGCTGGAATACGGCCCCAGCCTGGAAGACGCGGCCGTGGAAGAGAGCGGCAGTGAAACCTTCGTGGTGGTGCCCCGCCCGGGCACGGTGTCGCCGTGGTCGTCCAAGGCCACCGACATCTGCCACAACGCCGGCCTCGCCAAGGTGGCGCGGGTGGAGCGCGGCATTGAGTACCGGCTCAAGCTCAACGGTCCGGCGGACCGGGGCGAGCTGGCGGCGGCGTTGCACGATCGCATGGTGGAAGCGGTGCTCGACCGGCTGGAGGACGCCGAGGTGCTGTTCACCCACCACCGGCCGCGCCCGCTGACCAGCGTGGACGTGATCGGCGGCGGTCGCGAGGCGCTGGCCACCGCCAACGGCGAGCTGGGCCTGGCGCTGGCGGAGGATGAAATCGACTATCTGGCGGAGCGCTTCACCGCCCTGGGGCGCAACCCCTCGGACGCCGAGCTGATGATGTTCGCCCAGGCCAATTCCGAGCACTGCCGCCACAAGATCTTCAACGCGGACTGGACCATCGACGGCCAGGAGCAGGACCTCAGCCTGTTCGCCATGATTCGCAACACCTACAAGCACGCCAGCGAGGGCGTGCTCAGCGCCTACAGCGATAACGCGGCGGTGGTGGCCGGCCCGGTGGCGGACCGCTTCTACCCGGACCCGGGCAACGCCGGCTATCCGTGTGAGTACCGCTACCGCAACGAGCCGGTGCACATGCTGATGAAGGTGGAGACCCACAACCATCCCACCGCCATCGCCCCACGCCCCGGCGCGGCCACCGGCGCCGGCGGCGAGATCCGAGACGAGGGCGCCACCGGCCGCGGCGGCAAGCCCAAGGCCGGCCTCACCGGCTTTTCCGTGTCCAACCTGTGCATCCCCGGTTTCCGCCAGCCCTGGGAAGACGACTACGGCCGCCCCGGGCGCATCGCCTCGCCGCTGGACATCATGATCGACGGGCCGCTGGGCGGCGCCGCCTTCAATAATGAGTTCGGCCGGCCCAACCTGTGCGGTTACTTCCGCACCCTGGAAATCCAGGCGCCGGGCGTGGCCGGCGACGAGCGCCGCGGCTACCACAAGCCGATCATGATCGCCGGCGGCCTGGGCAACGTGCGTGACGGCGACGTGCACAAGAAACCGATTCCGCCGGGCGCCAAGATCATCGTGATCGGCGGCCCGGCGATGCTGATCGGCCTGGGCGGCGGCGCCGCCAGTTCCATGGCCAGCGGCGAATCCGACGAAGCGCTGGATTTCGCCTCGGTGCAGCGCGACAACCCGGAAATCGAGCGCCGCGTCCAGGAAGTGATCGACCGCTGCTGGGCGCTGGGCGAGCACAATCCGATTGTGTCGATCCACGACGTGGGCGCCGGCGGCCTGTCCAACGCGCTGCCGGAGCTGGTCCACGACCACGACCGGGGCGCCAAACTGTCGCTGCGCGCCATCCCCAGCGCCGAACCGGGCATGAGCCCGGTGGAAATCTGGTGCAACGAAGCCCAGGAGCGCTACGTGCTGGCGGTGCTGCCGGAGGACCTGGAGCGCTTCGAGGCGCTGTGTGAGCGCGAGCGCGCGCCATTCGCGGTGCTCGGCGAGGCCACCGAAGCGGAACACCTGGAGGTGGCCGACGACCACTTCGGCGACGCGCCGGTGGACCTGCCCATGGACCTGCTGTTCGGCAAGCCGCCGAAAATGCAGCGCGCCTACGACCGGGAAGATTTCGAGCGCCAGCCGTTCACCACCGAAGGCATTGAGCTTAAGGACGCCATCGAGCGGGTCATGCGCCTGCCCACGGTGGCCTCCAAGAATTTCCTGATCACCATCGGCGACCGGTCGGTGACCGGCCTGGTGCACCGTGATCAGATGGTCGGCCCCTGGCAGGTGCCGGTGGCCGACTGCGCGGTGACCGCCACCGGTTACAACCAGCGCACCGGTGAAGCCATGGCGATGGGCGAGCGCACCCCGGTAGCGCTGGTCAACGCGGCCGCCTCCGGCCGCATGGCGGTGGCGGAAACCCTCACCAACCTGGCCGGCGCCCACATCGGCTCGCTGGGCCAGATCCGCCTGTCCGCCAACTGGATGGCCGCCGCCGGCCACCCGGGCGAGGACCAGGCCCTGTTCGAAACCGTGAAAGCGGTGGGCATGGAGCTGTGCCCGAAGCTGGGCATCGCCATCCCGGTGGGCAAGGACTCCCTGTCCATGCGCACCCTGTGGCAGGAAAAAGGCATCGACAAGAGCGTGGTGGCGCCGCTGTCGCTGATCGTCTCCGGTTTCGCCAACGTCACCGACATCGGCCTGACCGCCACGCCGCAGCTCAAAACCGGCCTGGACAGCGAGCTGCTGCTGATCGACCTGGGCCGGGGTAAGAACCGCCTGGCCGGCTCGGCGCTGGCCCAGGTGTTCGGCAAGGTCGGCGATGTGGCGCCGGACCTGGATGACGCCGACGATCTGATCGCCTTCTTCGAAGTGACCCAACGGCTGCTGGCGGAAGAGCGCCTGCTCGCCTACCACGACCGCTCCGACGGCGGCCTGTTCACCACCCTGGCGGAGATGGCGTTCGCCGGCCGCACCGGCGTGGACATCGTGCTGGACAACATCGCCGGTGACGGCCCTGAGGCCGTGGCGGCGCTGTTCGCCGAGGAGGCCGGCGCGGTGATCCAGGTGCGCGCCGCCGACGTGCAGGCGGTGCGCCAGCGTTACCAGGACGCCGGTCTGGGCGGCTGCGTGCACAGTGTCGGCACCGTCAACGACGAGGACGTGGTGCGCCTGCGCCTGGGCGGCGCGGTGTTGCGCGAACGCCCGCGCTGGGGCCTGCAGCGGCTGTGGTCCGAGACCAGCTACCGCATCCAGGCGCTGCGCGACAACCCGGACTGCGCCCGCCAGGAGTTCGAATCGATCGCCGATTCCAACGACCCGGGCCTGAACGTGCGGCTCACCTTCGACATGAGCGAGGACGTGGCCACTCCGTTCATCAATACCGGCGCCCGCCCCAAGGTGGCGATCCTGCGCGAGCAGGGCGTTAACGGCCACATGGAAATGGCCGCCGCCTTCGACCGCGCCGGGTTCAGCGCCATGGACGTGCACATGAGCGACCTGCTCGCCGGCCGCGTCAGCCTGGATGACATGAAAGGCCTGGTGGCCTGCGGCGGCTTCTCCTACGGCGACGTGTTGGGCGCCGGGGAGGGCTGGGCCAAGAGCATTCTCTACAACCCGGGTCTGCGCGACGCCTTCAACCGCTTCTTCTTCCGTGAGGACACTTTCTCGCTGGGGGTCTGCAACGGCTGCCAGATGCTGTCCAACCTCAAGGATCTGATCCCCGGCGCCGAGCACTGGCCGCACTTCGTGCGCAACCTGAGCGAGCAGTTCGAGGCGCGCACCTCGTTGGTGGAGATCCAGGACTCGCCGTCCGTATTGCTGCGTGACATGGCCGGCACCCGCCTGCCGATCGCCGTGGCCCACGGCGAAGGCCGCGCCGAGATCAGCGACCAGGATCTCAACCGCAACATCGAACAGCGGCTGCTGGCATTGCGCTACGTGGACAGCCTGGGCAACCCGGCGGAGCAGTACCCCGCCAACCCCAACGGTTCCGCCCAGGGCGTCACCGGCTTCACCTCCCGCGATGGCCGGGCCACCATCATGATGCCGCACCCGGAGCGGGTGTTCCGCGTGCTGCAGAACAGCTGGATCCCGGATGATTGGCGCCGGTTTGAGAATGGGCCCTGGTATCGGTTGTTTGCTAACGCGCGGAAGTGGGTCGGGTAGAGGCAATTGATAGTTGATAATTGATAGTTGATAGCGAAAGGCGAAGTCAAAAGACTGGGCGCTTTTGCGGGATTGGAGTGGGGGAGTATGGCGGACGAGATGTATAACTATTTTGATATGTTGATCGCGGAGTCGCCGGAGCCGACGGCGGTGTCCGAGCGGCGTCGGGAGCTGGCCAGCGAGTTGAAGGCGATCAGTGAGCAGTTGATACGTCTGGACGCGGATGAGGCGGCGCTGGCGGAGTACACTGAGCAGGCGCGGGCGTTGCGTGAACGCCTGGAAGGACATGGCCATCGCAGCATGCGCGATATTCTTGGCCGGCTGATTGTCGGCAAGGGCAGCCGCCAGGACGCGCTGGATATGGCCGACTTTGAAATCCTGACCGGCCAGGCGACGCCGCTGTCGCCGCCGCTGGAGCTGTGGCTGGACGGCGACACCGTGCGCGGCCGCGCCACCTTCGGGCGGCTGTTCATGGGCCCGCCGGGCAAGGTGCACGGTGGCGTGCTGTCCCTGGCCCTGGATATGCTGATGGCCAAGTGTCAGGATTTCGTCACCGGCCTGGGCATGACCGGCACGCTCAACATCCGCTATATGGCGCCCACGCCGCTGAATACGGAGATCCGCTTTGAGTCCCGCGTGACCAAAGTGGAAGGCCGCAAGCTGCTCACCGAAGCCAAGGTGTTCGCCGGCGACACCCAGACCGTGTCCGCCACCGGCGTGTGGATTTCATCCCAGGGCAACTATCAGTTGCGCGACGCCTACGCGCACCTGGCCGAGCCCGCCGACAACGACCGCGAGACCGCCTGAACCCGGGCGGTCCGCCAGGGAGGCCCGATGACCGTCTACAAGCTTTGTTTCTACGTCCCCGAAGAGCATGCCGAAGCGGTGAAGAACGCCGTCTTCGAGGCCGGCGCCGGCCGCATCGGCAACTACGATTGCTGCAGCTTTCAGGTTGCCGGCCAGGGGCAGTTCCGGCCCCTGGAAGGCAGTGACCCCTACATAGGCGGCCAGGGCGAGATCGAAACGGTGCGCGAATTCCGGGTGGAAACCATCTGCATGGAAGACCACCTCAAAGCCGCCCTCAGCGCCTTGCGGCTGGCGCACCCCTACGAAGAGCCCGCCATCGACCTGTGGCGGCTCGAGGACCTGCCGGGCTAGGTTCAGGCCCGCTCCCACAGGCCCCGCTCTCACAAGTTCAGTCGTCCAGCGAAGGTTTGCGCTTCAAAGGCGGGATATCCTGGGTGCGCACCGGAAACTCATTGCCATTGGCGCGGTCCTGGATAAAGAACTTCAGCGTCCGGCCGATGGTGGGGAAGGCGAGCTCGTCCCAGGGAATCTCATCCTCGGAGAACAGCCCGGCGTCGGCGCTTTCGTCGCCGGCGGCGAAGTCGCCGTTAACCATCTCGCTGAGGAAGAACATGTAAACCTGGTTGATGTGCGGCAGGTTGAACACCGTGTACAGGTCGCCGATGGCCACGGTGGCGCAGGCTTCCTCCCAGGTTTCCCGGGCGGCGCCTTCCTGCAGGGTCTCGCCGTTCTCCATATAGCCGGCGGGCAGGGTCCAGTAGCCGATGCGCGGTTCAATGGAGCGTTTGCAGAGCAGGAAGCGGCCTTCCCAGACCGGGATCGCGCCGACCACGATTTTCGGGTTCTGGTAGTGGATCACGCCGCAGTGGTTGCACCAATAGCGGGGCCGGTTATCCCCTTCGGGGATGGAGAACAGGATCTCTTCGCCGCAATGGCTGCAATATTTCATTGATGCTCTCGCCTGCTTATGGAGCCTCATCGGGCAGCCTGGCCGCCGGCCGGCATGATGAGGAAACGACAGCCTAATGGCTTGGCGGTGGATCGGCAATTAGGGCGTTTTCACGGGCTCCGCCGTGAATAGAGGGCATCCGGCCTTGCCCGGTGCGCGAGGCCTGTTCAAACTGGTGTTTGAAATAAAACTGGGAGTACCCCGTGCTAGAAAAACTCCGGCAGCGCATGTCGGCCTATCCTTTCAATGACTTACCGGTGGAGCTACCGGAAGCGGCCGTGCTGATGCCGTTCGTGGACCAGCCCGACCCGGAACTGATATTGACGGTCCGTGCCCAGGGCATGCCCACCCACGCCGGCGAAGTGGCGTTTCCGGGCGGCAAACGGGACCCCGGCGACCGCGATCTGTTGCATACCGCCCTGCGAGAAAGCCACGAGGAGGTGGGCCTGGCCCAGCGTGAAGTGGAGGTGATCGGTCAGCTGTCGCCGCTGGCGTCCCGGTTCGGCATGAAGGTGACCCCGTTCGTGGGCGTGGTGCGGGCCGGGGTGGATCTGACCCCCGAGCCCGGCGAGATCGAGACCATCTTCCAGGTGCCGTTGAGCTTTTTTCTGGAAGAAGAGCCGGAGCTGTCGCCGCCGATCGACTTTTACGGCCGCCGCCTGTGCATGCCCAGCTACTATTACGAGGACAAGCGGATCTGGGGGCTGACCGCCTTTATGATCCTGGATTTGATCAATCATGTGTACGACGCCGATGTGCGTTTCGACCTGACGGGTGAAAAATGATCTATAAACTGGAAGGCCGCCGCGTGGAAATGCGCGGTGAAGGCCAATGGGTGGCGCCCAACGCCACGGTGATCGGTTCGGTGGTGCTGGGCGCCAACAGCAGCGTCTGGTTCGGCGCGGTGATCCGCGGCGACAACGACCTGATCGAGATCGGTGACAACACCAACGTGCAGGAAAGTTCCGTACTGCACGTGGATCCGGGCGTGCCGATGAAAATCGGCAACGGCGTCACCGTCGGCCACAAAGTCATGCTGCACGGCTGCACCATCGGTGATAACAGCCTGATCGGTATCAACGCGGTGGTGCTGAACAAGGCGAAGATCGGCAAGAACTGCATCATCGGCGCCCACGCCCTGGTGCCCGAGGGCATGGAAATCCCCGATAATTCCCTGGTGATGGGCGCGCCGGCCAAGGTGGTCAAGGAGATCTCCGACGGCCACAAGGCGATGCTGACCATGAGCAGCCAGCACTACGCGGCCCACGCCAAACACTTCGATGAGCACCTGGAAGTCGATGAACGCTTTCAATAACCGGCCGGAATTCCCGGAAGCTCCGGTGTCGCCCTGCGTATCGATCTGCGCCCTGGACGGGGACGATATCTGCGTGGGGTGCTTCCGTACCGGCCGCGAGATCAGCTATTGGGGCCTGCTGCCCGTGGAGGAGCGCCGTGAGGTGCTGGTCCGCTGCCAGCAGCGCATGGCCGGCGAACCGGCGCCGTGCATGGTGACGAAGGAGCAGCCGTGAGAGGGGTGGACCAGGCCGTGAGAGGGGTAGAGCAGCCGTGAGCGAGAAGGAGCAGCCGTTACTGCCCGCCCGTCCCCGGGTGGGGCTGGCGCTGGGTAGCGGGTCCGCCCGGGGCTGGGCGCACATCGGCATTATTCAGGCGCTGGAAGAGCGCGGCATCGAAATCGACGTGGTGGCGGGCACCTCCATCGGCGCCCTGGTGGGCGGCGCCTACGTCAGCGGCGCGCTGAAGGAGTTCGGTGACTGGGTGCGCACCCTGACCACCAAGGACGTCTTCGGACTGATGGATTTCACTTTCTCCGGCGGGGTGGTGAAGGGGGAAAAGCTGTTCGGCTTTTTCGAGAAGCTGCACAGCAACCCCAATATCGAAGACCTGGAAAAGCGGTTCGTCACCGTCGCCACGGACATGAAAAGCGGCCGCGAAGTGTGGATCAGCAAGGGGCCGGTGCTGGACGCCGCCCGCGCCTCCTGCGCGCTGCCCGGGCTGTTCTCGCCCCTGCAGCACCAGCGGCGCTGGATGCTGGACGGCGGCCTGGTCAACCCGGTGCCGGTGTCGGCGGCGCGGGCGTTCGGCGCCGATGTGGTGATCGCGGTGAACCTGAACGCCCAGCTGGTGGGCGCCCACCTGTCCCGCCAGACACCGCCGGAGGGCGGCGACAGCGACGAGGATCGCAGCCTGTGGCAGAAGATGACCCACTACTTCTCGTCCCAGGATGGCGGCCCGCCGGGCTTCTTCGATGTGGTGGCGTCCAGCGTCAATATCATGCAGGACCGCATCACCCGCTCGCGGATGGCCGGCGATCCGCCGGAAGTCACCCTGATCCCGCTGCTGGAGGATTTTGCCCTGATGGACTTCCACCGCGCCGGGGAAGCCATCGACGAAGGCTACCGGCTGGTGGAGCGGCATGAAGGGGATATTTTCGCTTGGGTGGGGGCGCCGGACGCGGACAGAGTGTAGGTCTCTGGGATCCTGCCGGCCGGCGCAGCCGGCCTTTCGCGGGCGGGGCCCGCTCGCACAGGGGTGCCGGTTTTAGGGGGCCTCGGGCTCGTTTGAGGCGTGGCGGACCTTGGCGGCTTTTACCATGTTGTCCTTCACCTGCAGGATTTCGATCAGGTAGTCGCCGACGCGGATCGAGATGTTGGCGTCGGGGATATCCTGCAGGTACTCCAGGATCAAGCCGTTAAGCGTGCGCGGCCCGCCGGTGGGCAGGTCCCAGTCCAGAGAGCGGTTGATCTCCCGCAGGTGGGTGGCGCCGTCGATCACATGGCTGCCGTCCTCCTGGGGGTGGATGTCCTGGCTGGTGGCGGCCAGGTCAGTGGTGAATTCGCCGACGATCTCCTCGAGGATGTCCTCCAGCGTCACCAGCCCCAGCACGTCGCCGTATTCGTCCACCACGATGCCGATGCGCCGCCGCGCGTTCTGGAAATTGATCAGCTGACGGTTCAGCGAAGTGCCTTCCGGCACGAAGTAGGGCTCCACCGTGTGCTGCATCAGCTCCGCTTTGTTGATGTCTTCCTTGAGCAGCAGCCGGCTCAGTTTGCGCAGGTGCAGCAGGCCCAGCATGTTGTTGGGGTCGCTGCGGTACACCGGCAGCCGGGTGTGCTGGCTGGCGCGCAGGGTGGACATGATCTCATCCATGTCGTCGTCGATGTCCACGCCCACCATCTCGTTGCGCGGGATCATGATGTCTTCCACGGTGACGCTTTCCAGATCCAGGATATTGAGCAGCATCTTCTGGTGCTTTTCCGGGATCAGGCCGCCGGCCTCGTTGACCACGGTGCGCAGCTCCTCGGGGCTGAGGTGGTCGTCGTCGCTGTTCCGGGTCTGGGCGCCGGCCAGCTTCAGGAACACCATGCTGATGCCGTTCACGAACCACACCAGCGGCGCCAGCAGCACCTGCAGGGGCTTGAGCACCACGCTGGCGGGGAAGGCGATGCGCTCCGGCTTGAGCGCGGCGTAGGTTTTCGGGGTGATCTCCGCGAATACCAGCATCACCAGGGTGATCACCACCGGCGCCACCGCCGCGCCGCTGTCGCCCAGCCAGCGGATCGCCAGGATCGCCGCCACCGTGGCGGCGAAGTTGTTGACGAAATTGTTACCGATCAGGATCACCGACAGCAGGCGGTCGGTGCGGCGCAGCAGGCTCTCCACCCGCACGGCGGCGCGGTGCCCCTGGCGGGCCAGATGCCGCAGGCGATAGCGGTTGATCGCCACCATGCCGGTTTCACTGCTGGAGAAGAAGGCGGAGCCGAGAATCAGGATGATCAGGGCGGTGATCAGCCACCCGTCGGAGAAACTGTCCAAGAGGAAGTCGTTTCGTTGCTTATTGGCTGCACATTGTTTGGGGTCGGCGGTGGGCTGTCAACTGTGTCCCAGCCACAGGGCGGTCAGCTCCGCGCGGCTGCGCACATTGAATTTGCGGAACAGGGTTTTCACGTACTGGTGGGTGGTGTGCGGGCTCTGGCCCATGGCCTCGGCGATGTTTTTCTCGGCGCTGCCGGCCAGCATATGCTTGAGCACGCCGCGCTCGGTGGGGGTGAGCGGGGCGTCGGCCATCAGCTGGCCGTAGCTGAGGTGGATCTGCCGGTTCAGCCAGCCCAGGCTGCGCAGGGCGTAGCTGGCGATTTCCAGGTCCTGCGGGGGTGAAATCGGGCTGGCCGCGCGGCCGGTCGAACATAAAGTAGCTTTCCACGTCCTCGTTCACCGGCATCACCACGAACAGGCGGTCGGTGATGCCGCGCCCCAGATAATGGTGGATGTAGTGGTCGCCGGAGTAGAACCCCTCGGAGACGTGGTCCACCAGCAGGGTGGCGCGGAATTCCCCGGCACGGCGCACATGGTTGTAGGTGGATTCGTCCGGGATACCCTTGTCGAGCCGTTTCACCGCGCCGGTGTAGGCCTGCTGGTCCGCCGGCAGCTCACCGTGGAAGAACACCGAACGCGCCCGCCAGCCCAGCAGCGGGTCGTTGTCGGCGTCGTCGGCGAGGCGCAGGGAGGAAAGCCACGGGCCGTGGCGTGAGTCGATCAGCGCGCTGATCTCGGTGAACAGTTTGTTCAGGCAGACTTCGGGGGCGGAGGCGGGCAGTTCGGCCATCTCGTCCCACAGGCGGTGGATGGCGGTCCGTGTCTCCTCATCGATGTGCATCCCGCCCTCCCTAGGTTTTGTCGAGAATCACTTCCAAAACCAGTTGGGAGCCGAAGAACGCCACCACCAGCGCCGCGAAGCCCGCCAGGGTGAAGCGCACCGCCGTGCGGCCGCGCCAGCCGCGCAGATGGCGGCCGCTCAGCAGCACCGCGAAAATCACCCAGGAGACCAGCGTCAGCACGGTCTTGTGCACCAGGTGCTGGGCGAACAGGTCGTCCACGTACATAAAGCCGAACAGAATCGCCAGCGTCAGCAGGCTCTGGCCCAGCCAGATGGTGTCGAACAGCATCGACTCCATCACCTGCATGGGCGGGAACAGGCGCATCACCCCGCGGATATGGCCGTCCTTGAGCTGGCGGTCCTGGACCATCAGCAGCAGCGCCTGGCAGGCGGACAGCACCAGCACCGCGTAAGCGAGGATCGACAGCAGCACGTGCAGGCCGATGCCGTGTTCCAGCGGGTGGGCGGTGTAACCGGTGTCGATCCACAAGCTGGCGGGAATGATCAATGCCGCGAACGGAAACACCAGCGCGCCGATCCACTGAAACGGCCGGTACAGGCTGGACACCAGCACCAGCCCGGCGCCCACCGCCGCCATGCAGGAGGCCACCGGGAACAGGCCCAGGCGAAGCCCCTGGTCGGTGACCAGCAGGAAATACAGCCCCACGGCGTGGGTGGCCACCGCCAGACCGCCGGGCAGCATCAGCACCGCCCGTGACGGCGCCGCCTGACCGCGGAACTGGCGGTACAGCAGCAGCGACGAGAGCGCGTATAAAAAAGTGGCGATCAGGCCCAGGGCCTCGGCAGCAGTCATAGGGTGCGATTTCTCCGAAAAAGCCGCCGAAGTCTGGCACAGGTACCCGTGCTTTTGAAGCGCCAGCCATGACGGGCGGGGCATCGGTGCCCTATAATCGGCGGCCTGTCGTCTCGGCGTGCGCGGTCAGCGCCGCCGAGCGCTCGAAATCTGGAGGTTGATGATCATGTTCGAGAATCTCACGGACCGCCTGGGTCAGTCGCTGAAAGGCCTGGCCGGCCAGGGGCAGCTCACCGAAGACAATATCCGCGACACCCTGCGCGAGGTGCGCAAGGCGCTGCTGGAGGCCGATGTGGCCCTGCCGGTGGTCAAGGAGTTCGTGGAGCAGGTCAAGGAAAAGGCCCTCGGTCAGGAGGTGTTGAAAAGCCTTAACCCGGGCCAGGCGTTCGTCAAGATCGTCAACGACGAGCTGGTGCACACCATGGGCGACGCCAACGACGCCCTGAATCTGGCCTCCAAGCCGCCGGTGGTGATCATGATGGCGGGCCTGCAGGGCGCCGGTAAGACCACCTCGGTGGCCAAGTTGGCGCGTTTCCTCCAGGAGCGGGAAAAGAAGAAAGTGATGGTGGTGTCCGCCGACGTCTACCGCCCGGCGGCCATCGACCAGCTGCAGACCCTGGCCGGCGAGGTGAAGGCTGAATTCTTCCCCTCCACCGGGGACCAGGACCCGGTCGACATCGCCAACAACGCCCTGGCGGCGGCGCGCAGCAAATATATGGACGTGCTGATCGTCGATACCGCCGGCCGTCTGCACGTGGACGAGCAGATGATGGGCGAGATCAGCCGTCTGCACGGCGCCATCAGCCCGGCGGAGACCCTGTTCGTGGTCGACGCCATGACCGGCCAGGACGCCGCCAACACCGCCCAGGCCTTTAATGAGGCGCTGCCGCTCACCGGTGTGATTCTCACCAAGGCGGACGGCGACTCCCGGGGCGGGGCGGCGCTGTCCGTGCGCCACCTCACCGGCAAGCCGATCAAATTCATCGGCATGGGCGAGAAAACCGACGCCCTGGAGCCCTTCCACCCGGACCGGATCGCCAGCCGCATCCTCGGCATGGGCGACGTGCTGTCGCTGGTGGAGCAGGCCGAGCGCACCCTGGACAAGAAGAAAGCCGACAAGATCGCCAAGAAGTTCAAGAAAGGCCGGGCGATGGACTTCGAGGATCTGAAGGACCAGTTCCAGCAGATGCGCAACATGGGCGGCATGGCCAGCCTGCTCGACAAGCTGCCCGGCATGGGCGGCATGATGGAGGCGGCCCAGAACCCGGCCTCCATGAAACAGATGAAGCACATGGAAGCCCTGATCGACTCCATGACCCCCAAGGAGCGCCGCAACCCGGACGTGATCAAGGGCTCGCGCAAGAAGCGCATCGCCGCCGGCGCCGGCCTGGAAATCCAGGACCTCAACCGCCTCATGAAGCAGCAGAAAATGATGGCGAAGATGATGAAGAAGATGCGCGGCAAGGGCGGCATGAAGAACATGATGCGCGGCATGGAAGGCATGATGGGCGGCGGCTCCGGCGGTCCCGGCGGCGGCATGCCCCCGGGCGGCATGGGCGGCATGGGCGGCGGCGGTGGCATGCCGCCCATGGGCGGTGGCGGCGGTGGTCTGCCCCCCATGGGAGGCGGCCGCTAGGGCTTTATCTCGGCTGCGGATGGGCGTACAATCCGCACCCTTCGCGACCCGACCGGGCCTTTTTCATGGCGCCGGGCGGGTTTTCAAGCGGATACGATGGCCGGCGGCGGGCGCTGCGGGTCGGGAAACCGGATTGAAATAAGGTAATTGAATTATGGTAGTTATTCGTCTCGCCCGCAGTGGCGCCAAGAAACGTCCCTTCTATCACATCGCCGTGGCCGACAGCCGCACCTCCCGCGATGGCCGTTTCATCGAACGTCTGGGTTTCTACAACCCGATCGCCCGTGGCGGCGAAATCCCGCTGCGCATTGATCTGGCCAAGGTTGACGCCTGGGTCGCCGAGGGCGCGCAGCCTTCCGAGCGCGTTAAGGCGCTGGTCAAGAAAGCCCGGAAAGAAGCCGAGCAAAGCGCGTAAAGCGCTGCTGGCGAGCGCCTGAAGATGGCGGCAGCCGATAACGCCCTGACATCCGAGCAGGTGTTGGTGGTGGGCCGCGTAATGGCGGTCCACGGCGTCCAGGGGTGGGTGAAGGTGTATTCCCACACCGACCCGATGGAAAACATCTTCGAGTATCAGCCCTGGTATATGCGTCGCGGCGAGCACTGGCTGCCGGTGACGCTCACCGGCAAGCGCCGGCAGGGCAAGGGGCTGGTGGCCGGCGTGCAAGGTTGCAACGACCGGGACCAGGCCCAGCAAGAGCTGGTCGGGCGGGACATCGCCGTCCCCCGCGACCTGCTGCCCCGCTCCGGCGGGGGCGATTATTACTGGCGCGATCTGATCGGCCTGCGGGTGAAACTCGCCGACGGCCGGGATCTGGGCCAGGTGCACAGTTTAATGGAAACCGGCGCCAACGATGTTCTGGTGGTGCGCGGCGACGGCGACAGTCTCGACCGGGAAGAGCGGTTGCTCCCCTGGTTGCCCGAGCAGGTGATTCTGGATGTGAATCTGGAGCACGGCGAGATGCGGGTGGACTGGGACCCGGAGTTTTAGCGAACCGGCTCAAACGGGGGCACGGCCATGCGGATAACGCTGATCACCCTGTTCCCGGAGATGGCGCGGGCGGTCACCGACTTCGGGGTTACCCGGCGCGCGGTGGAGAACGGCCAGTTGGTGCTGAACACGGTGAACCCGCGGGATTTCACCGAGGACCGCCACCGCACCGTGGACGACCGGCCCTTCGGCGGCGGCCCCGGCATGGTGATGAAGGTGGCGCCGCTGGAAATGGCGCTGACCCATGCCCGGCAACGGGCCGGCGGTGGCAGGGTGATCTACCTGTCGCCCCAGGGGCGGCCGCTGACCCAGGCGAAAGCCGAGGCGCTGGCGGCGGAGCCGGAATTGATTCTGCTCGCCGGCCGCTACGAAGGGGTCGATGAGCGCTTGTTGGAAGCGTCGGTGGACGAGCAGATCTCCATCGGCGACTACGTGCTCAGCGGCGGTGAACTGCCGGCGCTGGTACTGATCGACGCGGTGACGCGTCTGCTGCCCGGGGTGCTCGGGCATCAGGATTCGGCGGCCCAGGATTCGTTTTCCGGCGACATGGAAAACCTGCTGGACTGCCCGCACTACACACGGCCCGAGCTGTATCAGGGCCGGTCGGTGCCTGAAGTTCTGCTCAGTGGCGATCACGAACGGATCCGTCGCTGGCGTTTGAAGCAGGCACTGGGACGCACCTGGCGGTGGCGTCCCGAACTGCTGGAGGCCCGCCGGGAGCGGGGCTTGAGCAAGGAAGAGAGCGAGTTGCTCGACGAATACATCCGCGAGTTCGAAGCGCGGGACGACGGGCAGCAATACAGCGATCAATGAACCGAGGAGCCTGCCATGAGCGGCAAAAAACCCCTGATTCAGGAAATCGAACAGGCACAGCTGAAAACCGACGTGCCCGAGTTCGGCGCCGGTGACACCGTCACCGTGCAAGTGAAAGTGAAAGAAGGTACCCGTGAGCGTCTGCAGGCGTTCCAGGGTGTGGTCATCGCCCGCCGTAACCGCGGTCTCAACTCCGCCTTCACGGTGCGCAAGGTGTCCCACGGCGTGGGCGTTGAGCGGGTGTTCCAGCTGCACAGCCCGATCATCGATTCCATCGAAGTGAACCGTCGCGGTGACGTGCGTCGCGCCAAGCTGTACTTCCTGCGTGACCGCTCCGGTAAGTCCGCGCGGATCAAGGAAAAAATCCGCAAGTAATCGAACTTGCGGTTGTGCCGCCGCGAGCCATGTCGTCTCAGCCTTTGCTGTAGGGCAATTCGGAGACGACCTCTGGTCCGGCGGACGCTCCCAAAAAAAGGGCCACCCCAGGGTGGCCCTTTTTTATGCGGCTTGCGGGTGCCTCTATTTAGACACCGCCCGAAACACCGCCAGAATCACCAGAGCGCCGATCACCGCGGTTACCAGGCCGCCCAGGCTGAACGAGCCCACCGGGCCGCCGATGCCGGCCATGGCGCCCAGCCAGCCGCCGACGATCGCGCCGATGATGCCGAGAATAGTGGTCAGAATAAATCCCCCGCCGTCGCGGCCGGGCATGATCCATTTGGCGATAATGCCCGCCAAAAGCCCCAGTACGATCCACGATAAAATGCCCATAAAACGTTCTCCTTGGCCGATTCATTGATCACTTTCAGTATGCCTGCGCAAGCGCGGCGGGGCCGGTAATAAAAGGTAAAACCAGAACGTGAACAGAGCGCGAGGACGGCGATTGTGTTTTCCGCCGCGATTGCCAATACTCGCGGCATGAACTCTCCCCGCACGCCCCTCAGCGACACCGACCGGACCCTGGTCGACGCCTGGCTGGACAACCAGTGGCTGGAGCGCGGCCTGAGCCGCCACACCCTGGAAAGCTACGGCCGTGACCTGCGCCAGTTCGGCGAGTGGCTCGCCGGCGGCGGGCGGAGCCTGGGGGGCTGTGACCGGGAACGACTGCTGAGCTTCCTGGCCGACCGGCACCGCCAGGGCGTCGGCGCACGCTCGGTGGCCCGTCAGTTGTCCGCGTTGAAAAGCTTTTTCCGCTGGATGAAACGGGAGGGGCGCATCGCCGAGGACCCGACCCTGAACGTGGCCCGCCCGCGCACCGGCCGGGCCCTGCCGAAGACCCTCTCCGAGGCCGATGTGGAGGCCCTGTTGCGCGCCCCGGACCTGGACGACAGCCTGGGCCTGCGCGACCGCGCCATGCTGGAAGTGTTGTACGCGTCCGGGCTGCGGGTGTCGGAGCTGGTGGGCCTGACACTCAGCCAGGTGAACCCCCGCCAGGGGCTGGTGCGGGTGATCGGCAAGGGCGACAAGGAACGGCTGGTGCCGCTGGGCGAGGAGGCGCTGCACTGGCTCGAACGCTACCTGCGCGATGCCCGGCCGGCGCTGCTGGGCGAGCACCGCGAAGTGTTGTTCCCGAGCCGGCGCGGCGGCTTCATGACCCGCCAGACGTTCTGGCACCGCATCAAGCAGCTGGCGGTGCGCGCCGGGGTGCAAAAGCCGCTATCGCCCCATACACTGCGACATGCCTTCGCCACGCATTTGCTCAACCACGGCGCCGATCTGCGCGTGGTGCAAATGCTGCTGGGGCACAGTGACCTGTCCACCACGCAGATTTACACCCACGTCGCGCAGCAGCGGTTACAAGAGGTGTACCAACAACACCACCCGCGCTCGGGAACCTGAGGGCGGCCCCGGGCTCCAACTGGCCTGGGAACCCGAACAACTGGAGAACAATGATGAAAGCGATTGTAAGTGCCCGTATGGCGACCCTGGCGGCCACGCTGCTGGCCGTATCCGCCGTCGCCCAGGGCGCGGGGGAGATCGACGAGAAAACCTTCAAGAGCAACTTCCAGGATGCCTTTCCGCGCACTGAAATCACCGATATCCAGCCCGCCGCCGAGGGCCTGGTGGAAGTGGAGCTGAACGGCCGCGAGATCATCTACGCCTCCGATGACGGCCGCCTGGTGTTCACCGGCGACGTGATCGAGCTGCGCGACACCGGCCCGGTCAACCTCAAGGAAGCCCGCTACCAGAAAGTGCGCAACGCCGGTCTCGCCGACCTGGACCCGGACGCGTTGATCACCTATCCGGCCAAGGGCAAGGAGAAGGCCGAGATCTACGCCTTCACCGACATCACCTGCGGTTACTGCCGCAAGATGCACCGCCACATCGAGGAATACAACGACGCCGGCATCACCGTGCATTACCTGGCGTTCCCCCGCGGCGGTCCGCAGGCCGGCAGCGCCGAGGACATGCGCCACATCTGGTGTGACGCCAACCCCGACGAGGCGCTCACCGCCGCCAAGCTGAATAACACCATCTCCGACTCCGAGCTGGCCGAGTGCGCCGCCGCCGTGGACGAACAGTACCAGCTGGGGCTGGAATTCGGCGTGCGCGGCACCCCCGCGGTGTACACCGCCGAAGGCGCCCAGCTGGGTGGCTACGTGACCCCGCAGCAGCTTAACCAGCGCCTCGGTCTGTAGCCGGGCCGCCCGCTCCAGGCCCCGCCATACGGCGCTTTGCGGCGCCGTTCACCGGTTCTTTACATTGACGGCGCAGGGTTGCGCCGTTAATGTGTCCGGCTTCCAATGACCCCGCCCAAGGTGACGCCGTGGAAGCTGACTTTCAGCGCATCAAGCGCCTGCCCCCCTATGTCTTCAACATCGTCGGCGAGTTGAAGATGGCGGCCCGTGCGCGCGGCGAGGACATCATTGATTTCGGCATGGGCAATCCGGATCAGCCCACCCCGAAGCACATCGTCGACAAGCTCACCGAGACCGCCCAGCGCGGCGACACGCACCGCTATTCGCAGTCCAAGGGCATTCCCCGTCTGCGCAAGGCGATCACCGACTGGTACCAGCGCCGCTACGACGTCAGCCTGGATCCGGAAACCGAAGCCATCGTCACCATCGGCTCCAAGGAAGGCCTGGCGCATCTGGCGCTGGCCACCATGGGCCCCGGCGACACCGTGCTGGTGCCCAATCCCAGCTATCCGATCCACCCCTACGGCTTCGTGATCGCCAACGCGGACATCCGCCACGTGCCGCTGGTGCCCGGCGTGGATTTCTTCGAGGAGCTGGTGCGCGCCATCAAGGAAGCCTGGCCCAAGCCGAAACTGCTGGTGCTGAATTTCCCGGGCAACCCCACCGCCCAGTGCGTGGAGCTGGAGTTCTTCGAGAAGGTGGTGGCCATCGCCCGCGAGTACGGCATCTGGGTGGTGCATGACATCGCCTACGCGGACATCGTCTTCGACGGTTACCAGGCGCCCTCGATTCTACAGGTGGAAGGCGCCCGTGACGTGGCCGTGGAGTTCTTCTCCCTGTCCAAGAGCTATAACATGCCCGGTTGGCGGGTGGGGTTCTGCTGCGGCAATCCGCAACTGATCCAGGCCCTGGGCCGGATCAAGTCCTACCTGGATTACGGCACCTTCACGCCGATTCAGGTGGCCGCCATCGCCGCCCTGGAGGGCGACCAGAGCTGCGTGGGCGAGATCCGCGACATGTACCAGCGGCGCCGCGACGTGCTTTGCGACGGCCTTAACGAACTGGGCTGGACGGTGGAGAAGCCCCGCGCCACCATGTTCGTCTGGGCGCGCATCCCCGAGACCTACCGGGCGATGGGCTCGCTGGAATTTTCCAAGAAGCTGCTTCAGGAAGCGGGCGTGGCGGTGTCACCGGGTATCGGCTTCGGTGAATACGGCGACGACCATGTGCGCTTCGCACTGATCGAAAACGAACAACGTACCCGGCAGGCGTTGCGCGGCATCAAGAAGATGTTCCGCGCCGACGGCGTGTCCGGCGAATGAAGAGAGAGGATGCCAAGGTGAATGCGGTAAAGGTCGGCATAGCAGGTCTGGGCACGGTGGGCTCCGGCACGGTCAACGTTCTGCAGCGTAACGCCCGGGAAATCGCCCGGCGCGTGGGCCGCCCGATCGAGATCGCGCATATCGGCGCCCGCCGCGACAATCCGGCGTGCGACATCAACGGTATCCGCGTGTCGCGGGATATCTTCGCGGTCGCCACGGATCCGGAGATCGACATTCTGGTGGAGTTGATCGGCGGCACCGACACCGCCCGCGAGCTGGTACTCACCGCGATCAAGAACGGCAAGCACATCGTCACCGCCAACAAGGCGCTGATCGCCGAGCACGGCAACGAAATCTTCCAGGCCGCCCATCAGAACGGCGTGGACGTGGCCTTCGAAGCGGCGGTGGCCGGCGGCATCCCGATTCTGAAGTCCCTGGGTGAAGGCCTGGCCGCCAACCACATCAACTGGGTGGCGGGCATCATCAACGGTACCGGCAACTACATCCTCACCGAGATGGAGCAGGGCGGTCGCGCCTTCCAGGAAGTGCTGGAAGAAGCGCAAAGCCTGGGCTACGCGGAAGCGGACCCGACCTTCGACGTGGAAGGCGTGGACGCGGCGCACAAGCTCACCATCATCGCCTCCATCGCCTTTGGTATTCCGCTGCAGTTTTCCAAGGTGTACATGGAAGGCATCAGCCGCATCACCATCGAGGATGTGAAGAGCGCCGCCCAGTTCGGTTACCGCATCAAGCACCTGGGCATCGCCAAGGACACCGGTCACGGCATTGAACTGCGCGTGCACCCCACGCTGATTCCCCGCGAGACCATGCTGTCGGCGGTGAACGGGGTGATGAACGCGATCATGATCGACGGCGACGCCGTCGGCCCGACCATGTTCTACGGCGCCGGCGCCGGCGCCGAACCCACCGCCTCGGCGGTGGTGGCGGACATCATCGAAATGGGCCGCGCCTTGACCGTGGACCACGACGAGCGGGTGCCATACCTGGGCTTCCACGCCGACCAGATGTCCGACGACCCGATTCTGACCATCGACGACGTGTCCTGCAGCTTCTACCTGCGCCTGCACGTTCAGGACAAGCCCGGCGTGCTGGCCAACATCACCCGTATCCTCAGCGACAACCACATCAGCATCGAAGCCATGGTGCAGAAGGAAACCGAGGAAGGCCTGGTGCCGATCGTGATGATGACTCACAAGGTGCTGGAAGGGGATATGAACGCGGCCCTGGCGGCGATCGCCGCCCTGGACACCGTTGATAACAGTATTATGCGCATCCGCGTGGAAACGCTGGACGCCTGACGCTTAAGAGAGATACGACATGCCATTCCGTGACCGCTATACCGGCCTGATCAACCGTTACCGTGACCACCTGCCGGTCAACGACGACACGCCGTTGATCAGCCTGGGCGAGGGCAACACGCCGCTGATCCGTCTCAAGAACATTCCCCGCCTGCTCGGCAAGGACGTGGACATCTACGTCAAATACGAGGGTCTCAACCCCACAGGGTCGTTCAAGGACCGGGGCATGACCATGGCGGTGACCAAGGCGGTGGAAGAGGGCAGCAACGCCATCATCTGCGCGTCCACCGGCAACACCTCCGCGGCGGCGGCGGCCTACGCCGCCCGCGCCGGCATCACCGCCTTCGTGATTATCCCCGAAGGCAAGATCGCCATGGGCAAACTGGCCCAGGCGATGATGTACGGCGCCGTGATCATGCAGATTCGCGGCAACTTCGACCAGGGCATGGAACTGGTCAAGCAGGTGGCCGAGAAGGCGCCGGTGACCATCGTGAACTCGGTCAACCCCTTCCGCCTGCAGGGTCAGAAAACCGCGGCCTTCGAAATCATCGAAGAGCTCGGCCGCGCCCCGGACTACCACTGCCTGCCGGTGGGCAACGCGGGCAACATCACCGCCCACTGGATCGGTTACTGCGAATACTCGTCCAGCAAAACCGACATCGTTACCGAGGCGTGCGCGTTCTGCGAAGGCCTCTGTCGCTACGCCGGCGGCCCGATGATCGGCGACCGGCCGAAGATGGTGGGTTACCAGGCGGCGGGATCCGCCCCGTTTCTGCGCGGCGAGCGGGTGTCCGATCCGGAAACCGTGGCCACCGCCATCCGTATCGGCAACCCGCAGTCCTGGGACAAAGCCTGGAAAGTGAAGGAAGAGTCCGGCGGCTGGTTCGATGAACTCAGCGACGAGGAAATTCTCGCCGCCCAGAAGCTGCTCGCCGAGAAAGAGGGTATTTTCTGCGAGCCCGCTTCCGCCGCTTCCATCGGCGGTGCCATGCGAGACATCAAATCCGGCAAGATCGCCGAAGGGTCCACCGTGGTGTGCACGCTCACCGGTAACGGCCTCAAGGATCCGGACACCGCCATCGAGCAGTGCAAGGATTCCCGTATGGTGACCATCGATGCGGAGCTGGACGCGGTTCGTGACGCCATCGTCAAGAATATGTGAGGCGCGGTTAAAATCATCCGGCGTCCGTTGAAGGGACGCTTTTAAAAGGAGGCGCGGCGCCGAAAGGGCCGCGCCTTTTCTGTTTTTTGCACAAGCGAATACCGTCTCGGCCTTGAAACCTGACGCCGAATGGAGGATATATAAAGCATCCTTGAACGCCGTGCGGTAATTAGTTCATTGGATTTTTCAATTTTTTTATATTGCTGGAAAGCCAGAGACAATAAGGGTTTTTTGGCGAAAGTCTGAGCAAGAAAAAGGTCATCGATTTGACATCAGTTCAATGATCTTTAGGCTGCGTGATGACTTCTGCTGGGGAGACCATAATGAGAAAGTCTATTTTTGCGAAGTCCGCACTGGGTTTGTTCGCGGCATCCGCCGTATGTACACCGATCACGGCCACCGCTGGGGCGGAATTGAGTGCCGGCGTTTGGTGGGTTTATCAGAACGTAACCAATTCTGATTTCAATTCGGCCTCGTTCAGCGAGGATCTCGATAACGAAACCGGCGGCAACTTCGCCGATCCGGCGCTGATTCTGTATGCCGATGACGACGGCAGTCACGGTCCTTGGCATTTCAGCGCGGAAACCCGCATCGGTACCGGTTCCTTTACCAGCGCCGCTAACAACAACAGTGGCGACAATTTTACCGTGCACAAGGCCTGGATCGGTTACGACCTGACCGAAGAGACCAGCCTCAAGATCGGTAAAAGCCAGGTGCCGTTCGGTTGGAAAACCGTAAATTTCTGGCCCGGTGACGGCCTGCAAGGCGGTTACGGCGACCAGATGGACGTGGGCCTCAAGCTGAGCGGTGACGCCGGCGCCATCCATTATGACGCCGCCTACTATCACCAGGACGACTGGGGCGAGGACAGCACCGACACCGTTGACGACAACGATCACTGGGGCAGCAGCGCCACCTACCGCAAGATCAAGACCGGCGTGCTGAACGTGGACTGGACCTTCCTGGAGCATCACACCGTCGGCGCCTCCGCCCAGTACGGTCGCATGCAGGATCTGGTGCCGGTGGCCGCTAATAATCCGTCCGCCAGTAACGACGAAGGCACCCACCAGGCCTACGATCTGCACTACATGTTCCAGATGGACAACTGGTCCGCGAAATACCGCTTCATCAGTGTCGAGCGTGATTTCGGTGGTATGGATGCTTTGCTCGGCTCTGCTCTGCCTGATCCAGACAGTGGCCTTTTCGATCGAGAGGTTGAAAACCAGCGTCATGTAGTGGAAGTGGGCTACAACCACAACAACTGGTTCTACTATGTGGACGCCGGTGTGGCCAGCACCGACACCACCGGCAACGACGCCGATGACGTCCAGTTCATCGCCCCCGGTGTTCGTTACCAGTACGGTCCCGGCTGGATCTACTTCGAATACCTGCAGTCCGACGGCGACATCAATGCCTATGGCGATGTCTACGAATCGGATTTCGATGCGGTCTACGTCGCCTTCGATTTCTACTTCTGAATCCAATGCCGTCAAGCCGGCCGCGGGCCGGCTTCAGGGTTCGGCCCCGCCGAACCGAACGCGCGGCGCCGCCTGTCTGGTTCTGAGCCGGCGCCGCGTGACACGGAAAATGGAGCTATGCCATGAGCGTGGAATACGAAACAGACTATGAAGTGGGTCAGGATAATGTGCAGGTCCTCGGCATGGACATGCACAATCCGGTCTTCTTCATCAGTGCGGTACTGATCCTGGTATTCGTGATCGGTACCATTATTTTTCCCGCCGAGGCCAAGACGGCCCTCGACGGTGCCAAGGGCTGGACCATCGACAACTTTGACTGGTTGTTCATGGTCGGCGCCAATATTTTCGTTTTGTTCTGTATCGCCCTGATTTTTCTTCCCGTCGGTAAGATCCGCCTGGGTGGCAAGGACGCCCGGCCGGATTTCTCCACCCTGTCCTGGTTCGCGATGCTGTTCGCCGCCGGCATGGGCATCGGCCTGATGTTCTGGAGCGTGGCGGAGCCGGTGGGTTACTACACCGACTGGTTCGGCACCCCTCTGAACGTGGAGCCCAACACCCCGCAAGCGAAAGACATGGCGCTGGGCGCGGTGATGTACCACTGGGGTCTGCACCCCTGGGCGATCTACGGCGTGGTGGCGCTGTCCCTGGCGTTCTTCGCCTACAACAAAGGCATGCCGCTCACCATCCGTTCCGCCTTCTACCCGATTCTGGGCGAACGCTGCTGGGGCTGGGCCGGCCACGTCATTGATGTGCTGGCGGTGCTGGCGACCATCTTCGGTCTGGCCACCTCACTGGGCCTGGGCGCCAAACAGGCCGCCGGTGGCATGCATTTCCTGTTCGACACGCCCAACGCCATCAACGTGCAGATCGCGATCATCGTCGGTGTTACCGCCGCGGCGGTGATTTCCGTAATGCGCGGCCTGGACGGTGGTGTGAAACTGCTGAGTAACATCAACATGGGCCTGGCGGCGCTGTTGCTGCTGTTCGTGATGATCGCCGGCCCCACTCTGCTGATCTTCACCAGCATGGGGCAGACCGCCGTGGACTATGTGGTCAACATCATTCCGCTGAGCAACTGGGTCGGCCGTGAAGACCAGGGCTTCCTGCACGACTGGACCGTGTTCTACTGGGCCTGGTGGATTTCCTGGTCACCGTTCGTCGGCATGTTCATCGCCCGCGTTTCCCGTGGCCGCACCGTCCGTGAGTTCCTGACCGCGGTACTGCTGGTGCCCACCCTGGTGACCGTGGTGTGGATGGCCACCTTCGGCGGCTCCGGTCTGCATCAGACCATCAACGGCATCGGTGAGCTCGCCAACGGCGTCGGCGATTCCTCCCTGGCACTGTTCCAGATGCTGGCGGAACTGCCGCTCACCGCGATCACCTCCTTCCTGGCGATCGTGCTGGTGCTGGTGTTCTTCATCACCTCCTCGGACTCCGGGTCGCTGGTGATCGACTCCATCACCGCCGGCGGCAAGCTGGACGCGCCGGTACCCCAGCGTGTGTTCTGGGCGATCATGGAAGGCCTGATCGCCGGTGCCCTGCTGTACGGCGGTGGCGAGCAGGCGCTGAACGCGCTGCAGGCCGGCGCCATTACCACCGGCCTGCCGTTCACGGTGGTGCTGTTGCTGATGTGCTTCAGCCTCTACAAGGGCCTCTCGGCGGAGCGCAAGCTGATGACCGCCAACCCCTGAAGGCTCTCAGCAAGCCGCAAGAAAAAAGCCCGGCCTCAGCGCCGGGCTTTTTTTGGGTTCATCGCGGATTACCGGGAAAAGC
>NZ_ARXR01000089.1 GCF_015356855.1 Alloalcanivorax venustensis ISO4 | reverse complement strand
TCCCTAAAAAGGATGGAACTACCAGAATACTAAAAATACCTACCATCGCAGATATAGCTTGGCAATGCCTTGCAAAATATGCACTCGAACCAGCACACGAAGCCACCTTCCATGCTAGAAGTTATGGTTTTAGAACAGGGCGCTCCGCCCATGATGCACAAAGGTACATCTACAACAACCTCAACTCTTCCTGCAATGGAATAGAAAAACGAGTTATTGAACTCGATATCGAAAAATGCTTCGACAGGATTAACCACTCAGCAATAATGGACGAACTCATCGCCCCCAAATGGTTAAAACTCGGCATCTTCCGGTGTCTTAAGGCAGGAGTCAACCCAGAATTCCCTGAACAAGGAACGCCCCAAGGGGGAGTGGTAAGTCCATTACTAGCGAACATCGCACTCAATGGGATAGAAAGTATTCATCAATCCAAGGACAACCGAGGAAGAATCACCGAGCCATCAGTCCGATACGCGGACGACATGGTAATTATACTAAAACCCGAAGATAACGCGATAGAGATACTTGAAAGAATCAGCGAGTTTCTCCGCAAACGCGGAATGCAAGTAAG
>NZ_ARXR01000088.1 GCF_015356855.1 Alloalcanivorax venustensis ISO4 | reverse complement strand
GCAGGTGCGAAAGCAGGTCTTAGTGATCCGGTGGTTCTGTATGGAAGGGCCATCGCTCAACGGATAAAAGGTACTCCGGGGATAACAGGCTGATACCGCCCAAGAGTTCACATCGACGGCGGTGTTTGGCACCTCGATGTCGGCTCATCTCATCCTGGGGCTGAAGCCGGTCCCAAGGGTATGGCTGTTCGCCATTTAAAGAGGTACGCGAGCTGGGTTTAGAACGTCGTGAGACAGTTCGGTCCCTATCTGCCGTGGGCGTTGGAGATTTGAGAGGAGCTGCTCCTAGTACGAGAGGACCGGAGTGGACGAACCTCTGGTGTTCCGGTTGTCACGCCAGTGGCACTGCCGGGTAGCTACGTTCGGACGGGATAACCGCTGAAAGCATCTAAGCGGGAAGCCTCCCTCAAGATGAGATCTCCCTGGGCACTTGATGCCCCTAAAGGGCCGTGGAAGACCACCACGTTGATAGGCGGGATGTGGACGCGCTGTGAGGCGTGAAGCTAACCCGTACTAATTGCCCGTGCGGCTTGACCATATAACGCCAAAGCGGTCACGGTGTGGCCTGCGAAAC
>NZ_ARXR01000087.1 GCF_015356855.1 Alloalcanivorax venustensis ISO4 | reverse complement strand
CCTTTCGCGAATACACATCGAGTACAGCCGCCAGGTATCGCCACTCATTTCCAACCCGGATATAGGTGAGATCCGCGACCCATTGCTGGTTCAGCCCCGTAGGTGCGGGCTGATTCAACCGGATGTTCCTGTGGCGCTCATAAAAGCGCTCAATGCCTGGGATTCGGCGGTATACCCTGCCAGCACGCCCGATCAGCGAGGCCTCGCGCATCAGCCTTTCCACACGTTTACGACCAACGCTGATGCCCTCACGGCGCAAGGCCTGGTGCACTCTTGGGCTACCATAGACGCCCAGGTTGGCCCGGTGTATTTGCCGCACTTTCTTCAGCAAGTCACGGTTCGACCGCGATTGCTGCGACTCCTCACGCTTACACCAAGCGTAATAACCACTCCGTGATACGCCCAACAAGCGGCAAAGGTATCTGACACCTAGTTCTCGTCCGTGGGCTTGGATGAATCCAAACCTTTCTGATGTTGATCCGCCAGATACCGTTGCCACTTTTTTAGAAGGTCGTTCTCCTTCTTCAGGCGTGCGTTATCCCGTTTCAGCCTATCCAGCTCTTTTAACTCCTCGGCCGG
>NZ_ARXR01000086.1 GCF_015356855.1 Alloalcanivorax venustensis ISO4 | reverse complement strand
CCGCCTCAATGTGTTCACAGTGCGCCCCCAGCCACTCGAAGCAGGGCCGAATCGCCTCCCGGGATCGACCTTCGCCCACCCACAGCACCTGCCGGGGCTCGGCGTCGATGACCACGCTGGCATAACGGTGGCCCTTGAACAGGGCGAACTCGTCCATGACCAGGTAACGGACCAGACTGAGGTCAGGCTCGGGCAGGTCCCGGGCCAACCGGGCCTTGTCGATGCTCTTGAGGGTGTGCCAGTGCAGCCCGGTCAGGCCGGCGATCTGCTTGAGCGGTAGCAAGGTCAGCAGTGTCTCCACGTGCTGGCGCAGCCGGTGGGTCAGCCGGGCTCGCGGGGCCAACCAGGACAGCGCCTCACGACCGACACCGCAGCGGGGGCAGCGCACCCGCCGCACCGGCACCTCCAACCAGACCCGGTACTCGAACAGATCCCGGTCTCGGACTCGCCGCCTCGTCGTGTCATGGATCAGGGAGCAGGGTCGCCGGCAGCTTGGACAGCAAGGCGGCACTTGAGGGTCGGGGATCAGGTAAATCAGGCACTCGGAATCGGAGAGCGGAACGAACCGGGTCGCTATAAAGCCT
>NZ_ARXR01000085.1 GCF_015356855.1 Alloalcanivorax venustensis ISO4 | reverse complement strand
CGCTGCGCCCCTGGCGCCGCGGCCGGGCCGCGCTGACCCTGGCCGGCGCGGTGCTGGGCGTGCTGACCATGCTCGGCGTGCTGTACGTGGACGGCCAGGGCCGCATCAACGTCACCCTGATTCTGGCGCTGGCCCTGCTGCAACTGCTGCTCGCCCTGGCCACCACCGCCCAGGCGTTAAGCGGCCGGCGCCCCTGGGGCCGGCTGCTGGGCCGGGGCGACGGCGCGCCGCCGGTACTCCGCCAGCTGCACCCGCAGCTGGCCGCCCGCGCCGCCCACGGCGCCGGCCTGGCGTTCGCCGCCACCGCCCTGCTCACCCTGCTGGTCCAGGTGCTGGTGCGCGATCTGGCGTTCGGCTGGAGCACCACCCTGCAGACCTCCGCGCCCGCCTATCACGCCCTGGTGGAACAGCTTGCCTGGCCCTGGCGCGGCTGGCTGCCCGGCGCCGTGCCGGGCCTGGAACTGGTGGAGCAATCCCGTTACTTCCGGCTCGGCGGTGAGGCTCCCGCCGACCCGGAACGCCTGGGCGCCTGGTGGCCGTTCCTGGCCATGCTGTGGCTCTGCTATGTGCTGCTGCCCCGGCTTATCCTGCTGGGGCTGGCGCGGCTGCACCTGAACCACCGCGCCGGCGTGCTGCTGCGACGCCACCCGGGCTGGGCGGCGCTGCGCCAGCGCTTCGCCACGCCCTGGGTGGACAGCGGCCCGGCACCGGTCGCCGCCGGCACCG
>NZ_ARXR01000084.1 GCF_015356855.1 Alloalcanivorax venustensis ISO4 | reverse complement strand
CATCTGGAGTCAGGTACTTAAAGTAGACAATATTGGCATTGAAGATAACTTCTTTGAGTTGGGTGGACATTCATTAATTGCCACCCAAGTGATTTCTCTGATTAGACAAACCTTTAACCTAGAACTTCCACTACGCTTACTATTTGAAACTCCCACCATTGCCAAAATATCGGAACAAATAGGTAATACAGAACAAAGCGATAATTTATTAGTACCAGCAATCGAACCCAGACAGCAACAAGAAAATCTGCCACTTTCCTTTGCTCAACAGCGCCTCTGGTTTCTAGACCAATTAGAACCCAATAGCACTGCTTATAATATGCCCTATACGCTGCGGCTTTTGGGGTTAATCAATATCAGTGCCTTGGAGAAAAGCATTAGTGAAATTATACAGCGTCATCAAATACTGCACACGAATTTTGTAGTTGTAGATGGGCAACCAACTCAGGTTATTAATGAGCATATTGCTTTCAGTTTACCTGTAATTGATTTACAATCCCTACCGGATGAGCAACGAGAAGCAGAAGCTCAAAGAATAGCTAAACAAGAAACAGAAAAGCCTTTTAATCTAGCTAAAGATTCGCTATTTTGCGTTAAAATTGTGCGATTGAATGCCGAATCACATTTGCTACTAATCAACATTCACCACATTATTTTTGATGGCTGGTCATTTGGAGTGTTGTTTAATGAAATAAAAGCACTTTATACAGCTTATTGTCAGGGTTTAA
>NZ_ARXR01000083.1 GCF_015356855.1 Alloalcanivorax venustensis ISO4 | reverse complement strand
GGCGGCCGCCGACCGTTCGGCGCGCGTCGCCTGGGGCGGCTGGCAGCTGCGCCGCTTCCAGGACCACCTGCACTTGCTCGCGGACACCGAACTGACGCCGCTGACGGTGGCCCGGGACTGGCCGCCGGGCACGCCGCCGCCGGACCTGGGCGCCTGGCGGCTGGTCGCCGGCCCCGGTGATGGCAGCGCCGAGCAACCGGCACTTCAGTTGCCAGACGGCCTGCCGCTGCGCCTGGCGCCCGCCCGGGGCGGCGAGCGCCTCGCCCTCAACGGCTGCCACCAGCGCATCGCCGAGCTGTGGCGCGCCGCCGGCGTGCCGCCCTGGCGCCGCCGCCAGTGGCCGCTGGTTTACGCCGGCGACGACCTGATCGCCGTCCCCGGCGTCGCCGTCGCCGACCCCTGGCGCGACCAGCCCCTCACCGCCTGGCACCTGCAACCGGCTTCCTGACGAAGCCGGGTTTGTGGGAGCGGGCTGTGGGAGCTTGCCTTGCAAGCGAAAGGGTGGCTTTAGCCACCCGGCAGGATTCCAGAGACCTGGGTTCTTCAGGTTTCCGGTGCTCCGAATCGGAGACGCGGTGCAATGGTGGTGCCTTCCGGGATCGCTCAAGCCGTCCCTGGGCGCTCTCATTTAGCCATCCCTGGCCAAATAGGTCCCTCCAGGCACCACCATTGCCCCGCTCACTGGGTAGCGTCACCGCCACGGGTTACAACACCCCCGGCCCCCCAGGTAGGGAAGCTTGGAATCTCCCAAGGAGCGCCGGGATCGG
>NZ_ARXR01000080.1 GCF_015356855.1 Alloalcanivorax venustensis ISO4 | reverse complement strand
GTTTGTGGGCGTAGATATTGCGGCGAAAACCTTTGATCTGGTGAACCGCAAGGGAGGCAAGGCTTCCAAGGTGGAGTCGTTCTCGCAATCGCCCCAGGGGCACGCCAAAGCGATCACGCGCCTCCACAACCTCAAGCCCACGCTCATCACTATGGAGGCGACGGGAATCTACTACTTTGATTTGGCGGTAGCCGTGGTGCAAGCAGGGCTGCCGGTGGCAGTCATCAATCCCAAAAGCTTCCACCACTTCGCTAAACTGAAGTTGGCCGGGAGCAAGACCGACGGGGTCGATGCCGCCTTGCTGGCGGAATACGGTGAACGCATCGAGCCCTCGCTGTGGACACCTCCCGATGAGGTCCGGCTGGCGCTGCGCGCTATCGGGCGGCAGATCAACCGCTTGACCGGTACCCGGCCCCGAGGCAAGAACCGGCTGCATGCCCTACAGGCCAAGAACTCGACCCGGTCCCTACTGGTTGAGGACGAACAAGAGGGTATCGCCTACCTGGATAGGCGCATTGAACGGCTGAGCCAGGCGGCGCTGGCGCTGATCGCGGAGTGTGAAACCCTGTCCCGGTACCTTACCCATATGTGTGCCGCCAAAGGCGTTGGTAAGGCCACCGCCCTGATCGTACTGGCGGAGCTGTGTGTGCTGCCTTCCAGTCTGAAAGCCCCGCAAGTCAGTCGTTTTGCAGGCCTGGATGTCCGATTGACGCAGTCGGGCAGCAGCGTCAATCGGCCAGCGCGCTTGAGCAAGGCGGGTAATGCTTATCTCCGGGCGGCCTTGTACATGCCAGCCATGAGCGCCGTCCAGCACGACCCGCGGGTGAAGGCCTTTTACGACGCCCTTGTGTCACGGGGCAAAAAGAAGATCCAGGCCCTATGCGCCG
>NZ_ARXR01000008.1 GCF_015356855.1 Alloalcanivorax venustensis ISO4 | reverse complement strand
CGGCCTGGCCGGGGCCACCACCGCCCGCGCCCTGGCGGAACGGGGCTGGCGGGTCACCGTGCTGGACCCGGCCGGCATCGCCGCCGGCGCCTCCGGCAACCGGGCCGGGGTGGTCTACAGCACGCCCAGTGCCCACCTCACCGAACAGAACCGCTTCTACCAGCTCAGCTATGTGCACGCCCTGCGCTGGCTGCAACGCCACCGCTTCCCGGGACCGGACCAGGGCCGCCTGAACGGTGTGCCCCAGCACTTCGTCGACGACAAGCAGGCGGACAAGATCCGCGCCGCCCGGGACAGCGGCGCCTGGCCGCAAGCGCTGCTAAAGCCGCTGGGGGAACACGGCATGGAGCTGGTGGGCGGCGGCTATCTGTCACCGCCGGCCTGGTGCCGGCAACTGCTGGACCACCCGGCCATCGAACCGCGGCTTGCCGCCGTCAGCGAGTTCCAGCCCGCCACCGACGACCGGCCGGTGCGGGTGCGCCTGAGCGACGACCACACCCTGGAGGCGGACGCCCTGATTCTGGCCACCGCCGGCGCCGCCCGGGATCTCGCCGGCCTGGCGTGGCTGCCGCTGAAAACCATCCGTGGCCAGGTCAGCTACTGCCGCCCCACCGCCGCCAGCGCCGCCTGGCAACAGGCGCACTGCCACGGCGGCTACCTGACCCCGACCCTGGACGGCGTGCACTGCGTGGGCGCCACCTTCGACCTGCACCAGCTGGACCCGGCGCCCCGCGACAGCGACGACGCCGCCAACCTGGCGCAGCTGCGCCACCACCTGCCACGGGAGTGGCAAGAACTGGGCGGCGAATCCATCGAGGTGGTGGACCGGCGCGTGGCCATGCGCTGTCAGAGCCTGGACTTCCTGCCCCTGGTGGGCCCGCTGCCGGACGCCATGGCCAACCCGCACACCGCCCTGCCCGGCCTATACTTGAACATCGCCCACGGCAGCCGCGGCATCACCGGCACGCCGCTGTGCGCCGACCTGCTCGCCGACCAACTGAGCCGGCGCGCGCCGCCGGCGGACCAGGCGCTGGTCGCCGCCCTGGCGCCGGAACGCTTCATTCTCCGCAAACGCAAAAAACAACCTGACTGGAGTCCACCATGTTCCTGACCACCGCCCTGTACGCGGCGCTTGCCGCGCTGATCATCCTCGCCCTGGCCGCCAACGTGGTGCGCCTGCGGCTGCGCCACGGCGTGTCCCTGGGCGACGGCGGCCGCGGCGAACTGAACCGCGCCATCCGCGCCCACGGCAACGCGGTGGAATACACCCCGGTGATTTTGATTCTGATGGCACTGCTGGAAGGCAACAACGGCAACCACCTGGCGCTGCACCTCTACGGCTGCCTGCTGGTGGGCGGCCGGCTGGCCCACGCCTGGGGCCTGATGGGCGGCCCGGTGCGGGCGCGCCAGCTGGGCATCATCGCCAACTGGGTCGCGCTGCTGGCCGGCGCCATCCATCTGCTGGTGCTTGTGTTCGCCTAAGGGGATGACGAGCGGTCGAGCTCGTCGAGCTGTTCGCGGGTGAAGATGGAGATGGTCTCGGTGACGTCGTCGAACACCACCGAGGCCTGGCCTCGCCGCAACTGCTCGCGCACCTGCGCCACCTTGGTGTCGGTACCGATTTCCTGCTCGCCGTAATCGGTGCCGTCGCGGGTGACGAACTCCTCGATCAGGTTGTCCAGGGTTTCTGGGGGGATCTCTTGCCAGGGAACAATCATAGAAGGCAGTTAATAGTTAACAGTGAATAGTGAAACAATGCGTATTGTCCGCGCGCCAAGCCTCGCTGCAAAGGTGTTTTAACTATTCACTGTTAACTGTTAACTATTAACTGCTCTAAACCATGGTGCCTTCGCGGGACCATTCGCAACGCACCCGCAGGGGCTCGTCGGAGGGCTCGTGGTAGTCGTCGGCGCTGTCCCACATGAAGGTGTGGAAGCCGGCGAAATCGGTTTCCAGGTGCACCACCGCTCCCACCCAGTACATCTGTTTGAGCAGGCGTTCGAATTTGGCGATCCAGTGCTCCCACTCGTACTCCACCGCCCGGTAGGACATGCCGAAGTGGATCACCTGGGTCTGGTAGCTGCCGCCGGAGGCCTGGTCGCCGGAGATCGCGAACATGTCCTGGCTGAGAAACGGCCACTGATCGGATTCCGGCAGGGTGCGGATGGCGCGGCGGTTGTGGAAGCAGCTCGCCTGGCGCTGCTGCCGGTCACCGAACGGCAGGTGCTTGATGCACCCGTAGACGATCGATTCGTTGTCCAATTCAAACCTCGTTCCAAAGAGAGCGCCGCGTCAGCGTCCGCAGCGTTCCATCTGCACCGCGTAGCGGGTGGCCATGTCCTGGGCGCGCTGCGCCGAGCGTTTCATGTAGGGCCGGCTTTTCCAGGTGCCCCGGGCGTAGCCGCCGTGGCCGGCGTAGTACGCCAGATACAGATGGTAGGCGTCGTTGCGCGCGATGCCGTTACGCACATGGCTCTGATAATGGTACCACCCGACGAAGTGCACCGCGTCGCCGAAGTCGTCCCGGTCGGCGCCGCCGTGACCGGTTTCACGGCGGTACCAGTCCCAGGTGCCGTCCAGGGCCTGGGGGTAGCCGTAGGCGCTGGAAGGACGCTTCCAGGGAATAAAGCCCAGCAGCTTGGTGCGCGGCGGGCGGGCGTCCGCCTGGAAGCCGGATTCCTTGTAGATGGTGGCCATCAGAATCGCCACCGGCACGCCGAACTCTTTTTCGCTGCGCTTGGCGGCCTTGTACCAGTTGTTGAACCAGCCGCCTTTTTGGTCGAACACCGCGCAAACGTCGTCGATGTGGGTGGGCGTGGAGGCGCAGCCCCCCAATGCCAGGATCAAAGCCAGAACTGCGGCACGCATGGGCGACCTCGGGGTTTGGGTTTGAGTCATGGTAGCGGGTTGAGGGAACGCTGCAAGCGATGGCTTACCGGACCCGGCCTTGTGGGACCCGGCCTTGTGGGAGCGGGCCCCGCCCGCGAAAGGCAAGCGCAGCTTGCCGGCAGGATCCCAGAGAGGTTGTTGGTGCTGTCGTTAGCGAGGCCTCTGGCATCCTGCCGGGAGCTTTGCTCCCTTTCGCGGGCAAGGCCCGCTCCCACAAGAGCTCCGTTTCAGGGGCTTGGCCCGTTCCCAGCGTTGTTCAGTCTTCGAGCTTGATGCCGTGTTCGGCGAGGAAGCCGATAAATTCCTCCTCATCAATCACATCGACATCGAGGCTGCGGGCCTTGTCGAGTTTGGAGCCGGCGGACTCGCCGGCCACCACGCGGGCGGTCTTTCCGGAGACGGTGCCGGCCACCTTGGCGCCGAGAGCCTCCAGATGCTCCTTGGCCTCACTCCGGGTCAGGCGCGCCAGGGTGCCGGTGAGCACCCAGGTCTGGCCTTCCAGGGGGCGCTGGTCGGCGCCACCGGCGGGCGCTTTTTCCGCCAGCGCGTCGGCGTAGGCCTGAGCGTCCTGTAGCTTTGCGCGCCACTGGTCGGCTTTGAGGCCCTCGGCCAGCTTGTCCAGGGTGCCGGCTTTGACGCCGCTGTCGTCCTCGCCGTCGTCCACCGCCTTGAGCAGCGCGTCCAGGTGCCGGTAGTGGCGGCCCAGGGTCTCCAGGGTCTTGGTGCCCACGCCGCTGAGCGGCATGCCCAGCGTCTTGGCGCTGCTCAGGAAGTTGGCCAGGGTCAGGGTGTCCACGAAGCGGCGTGACGGCGTCCCGTTGGACTGCGGCTCGACGCCGGCGTTGAGCAGGCCGTCGATCACCTTCTCGTTGTGTTCTTCGGCGAAGAAGGCGGCGATCGCCTTGGCCACTTCGCCGCCCACGTCGGGCACCTGCAGGAACAACAGCAGCGGCGCGTTGCGGATGCTTTCCAGATCGCCGAAGGCGTCCGCCAGGGCCTTGGCGGTTTCCTCGCCGATCTGCAGGATGCCGAGCGCGAACAGGAAGCGGCTCAGCGGCATTTTTTTCGATGCTTCCAGGGCCTCGATCAGGTTGGCGGCGGACTTCTCGCCCATGCGCTCCAGGCCGGCCACGTCCTCGGCCTTGAGGCGGTAGAGGTCGGCCACGGTCTCGATCAGCCCCTGATCCACCAGGGCGTCCACCAGCTTGTCGCCCAGGCCGTCGATGTCCATGGCGCGCCGCGAGGCGAAGTGCTTGATCGCCTCGCGCTGCTGGGCGCCGCAGATCAGGCCGCCGGTGCAGCGCGCCACCACGCCGTCGTCGGCGCGCAGAATCTCGCTGCCGCACACCGGGCACTCGGTGGGCAGGTTGATTTCCCCGGCATCCTTGGGGCGCCGCTCGGGGACCGTGCGCACCACCTTGGGAATCACGTCGCCGGCGCGGTAGATCACCACGCTGTCGCCGACGCGGATGTCCAGCCGGCGGATCTCGTCGATGTTATGCAGGGTGGCGTTGCTGACCGTGACGCCGCCCACCTGAACCGGCTCCAGCTTGGCCACCGGGGTCAGCGCGCCGGTGCGGCCCACCTGCCAGTCCACCTCGTTGAGCACGGTGATCTCTTCCGATGGCGGGTATTTCAGTGCCACCGCCCAAGCCGGTTCCCTGGCCCGAAAGCCCAGCATGTCCTGGAACTCGATAGAGTTCACTTTAAAGACCACGCCATCGATCTCGTAGGGCAGGCGGTCCCGCTTCTCACCGATATCATGAAAATACGCCAGACACCCGGCGGTGCCTTTTGCCGTTTTCACTTCCTTGGCTACGCGGAATCCCCAGTCCTGCAAGTGGCTCAGCCTGGTTCTCTGCCGGTCGCTGACACGGCCGCCCTCGATATGCCCTATGCCGTAACAAAAGAAGACCAGCGGACGCTGGGCAGCCAGCTTTGAGTCAAGTTGACGCATGCTGCCCGCGGCGAGGTTGCGGGGGTTGGCAAAAGGCCTTTCATCGGCATCAGCGCGCTTTTTATTCAGCTTCTCGAATTCATGCTTAGTAACACAGACCTCACCCCGGACTTCCAAGGTGCGCGGCCAGCCCTTTCCCAAAAGCTCCAGGGGTATCGAGCGGATCGTCATGGCGTTAGCGGTGACATCCTCACCGACTTCGCCGTCTCCACGGGTCGCTGCCCGTACCAGCTGGCCATTTTCGTACAAAAGGCTGATCGCAAGACCGTCGAATTTGAGTTCACAGCAGTATTCAATCTCGACGCTCTCGCTGTCGAAAAGGCTGAGGTTATTCGATTTCCGATTTAACTGTTTGGCTATCCTGGAATCAAACGCGGAAAACTGATCTTCATCGGTCAGCGTCTGAAGACTCAGCATGGGTACCTGGTGCTTTACTTCATCAAATTTTTCCAGGGGCTTACCGCCAACCCTTTTCGTGGGCGAATTGGCGGTAACAAGATCGGGGTGCGCTTCTTCCAAAGCCTGCAATTGTTGAAAAGCACGGTCGTATTCCGAATCAGGCACGGACGGATCATCAAGGACGTAATACTCATGCGCCCACTGATTGAGCTGATCGCGAAGCGTTTTGATCTCTTCGGCTGGGGAAGTGTCTTTCTTTGCGGTCACTGTTGCCTGGTCCGTTGGTTAATGCGGGGGTGGGAGCGGGCCTTGTGGGAGCGGGCCCAGCCCGCGAAAGGGCGCGAAGCGCCCGGCAGGATCCCAGAGGCCTTTTTAACGGCGGCAGCAACACCGTCTCTGGAATCCTGCCGGCCGGCTTTGCCGGCCTTTCGCTTGCAAGCAAGCTCCCACAAGGCCTGCTCCCACAAAAGCCCGTCCCACAACGGTCCGCCTGTCACCGGGAGTGATCAGGCCCCGTGGGAGACGCGCTGGCGGCGCTCGAATTCCTGCACGCGCTGGCGCAGGTGCTCCATGGTTTGCGGGGTGAGCACGCTGTGCTGCTCGTCCTTGAGGTCGCCGTTCATGCCTTCGGCGAGACGGCGGCCGGCGGTGAGCATGCGCTCCAGGGAGGCGAGCGGGTCACGGGGGCCGGGCAGCTTCATAAAGAAGGTGATGCCGGCGAACTGCTCGTCTTCCATGGTATCGATGTCGAAGGTGCCCGGCTCCACGGCGTTGGCCACGGAAAACTCCAGTTGCTCGCGGCCGTCCACGTCGCGGTGGCGGTGGAAGATGTGCATGTCGCCGTAGCGCAGGCCGTTTTCCAGCAGCAGGCGCAGCATGTCCTGGCCGTCGAAGCGTTCCGGGCGGCGGGCGATCAGGTGGAAGACGATCACTTCCAGTACCGGGCCCGGGTCCTTGGGTTTCGGCTCCTGACGGGCGACGGACGGGCGCGGCGCGGACTGCTTGCGGCTTTCCTCGCGGCGCAGCTCTTCGCGCTGGGAGCCGGTGGCAGGCTCGCGGGTGGCTTCGGGCCGGCGGGTCACCGGGCGGGCCGGCGGCTCGTCCACGTCGTCCGTGTCGGTGACGCCGGAGGCGGCGGACCCGGAGGTGGCGGCGCCGGCTTTCGCGGAGCCGGCCACCGGACTTTCCGGCGCGGAGGCGTCGTCGTCGCTGTTGTCGGCGTCGAACAGGGTTTGCTGCTCGGCGCGGCGGGTGGGCGCTTCCGGCGGCGCTTCGGCGGTGTCCATCATGATCGGCGGGTCGGCGCGGTCGCCGTCCTCGTCGACACCGTCCATATCGATACGGGCCTGCTCTTCGCGGCTGCGCACGCGCGGACGGCCGATCAGTTCGTTGGGGTAATCGTCGTCGCTGTCGTCGTCCGCCGCCGGGCCTTTGCCGAACCGGCGGTCGATGCGCATGCGCAACCGGCCGTGGCGTTCGCGGATCATGCGCCGCACGCCATCGGCAAGAATCAGGAGGATCAGAATAACCAGAATGCCGATCAATGTTTCCAGATTCAGGCCCATGTTGCCTCTTCCTTAGCTCGCGCCAGTTTCAGTCATCATTGGTCAGCCGCCGGCGCCTGTCAAAACGCCGGCGGCGGCTTACATGGCCGCCAGCTCGGCGGCCTCTTCCACATCCACGGACACCAGTCGCGAGACACCCGGTTCGTGCATGGTAACGCCCATCAGGGTACGCGCCATTTCCATGGCGATCTTGTTGTGGGTGATGTAAATAAATTGCACCCGCTCGGCCATCTCCGAGACCAGATTACAGAACCGGCCCACGTTGGCGTCGTCCAGCGGCGCGTCCACCTCATCGAGCAGACAGAACGGCGCCGGATTCAGTTCAAAAATACTGAATACCAGGGACAGGGCCGTGAGCGCCTTCTCACCCCCGGACAACAGGTGGATGGTGCTGTTGCGCTTGCCCGGGGGCCGCGCCATGATCGCCACGCCGGTGTCGAGCAGGTCGTCGCCGGTCAGCTCCAGGTAGGCGTGGCCGCCGCCGAACACCTTCGGGAACAGCTCCTGGAGACCCTTGTTGATGCGGTCGAAGTATTCCTTGAAGCGGGTGCGGGTTTCCCGGTCGATCTTGCGGATGGCGTTTTCCAGCGTCCGGAGCGCGTCTTCCAGATCCTCGTTCTGCTGATCCAGATACTGTTTGCGCTCGGACTGCTGCTGGTATTCGTCGATGGCCGCCAGGTTGATCTGGCCGAGCCGGCCGATGCGCTGGGCGATCTGCTCCAGGTCGTCGGACCACTGCTTCTCGTCGGCGTCCTCGGGCAGGTTGTTGAGCACCGTGTCCAGGTCGAAGTGCTGCTCGTTGAGCTGCTCGGCCACGGTCTGGCGGCGGGTGCTCAGGTCCTGCCACTGCATGCGCTTGTTGTTGATCGTGTCGCGCACTTCCTGGGCCTGACGCTCATGCTGGCCGCGCCGGCCTTCCAGGTCGCGCATCTGGTGTTCCACGTCTTCCAGCTGGCGGCGCGCTTCGATCAGCTGCTGCTCCGCTTCCAGACGCTGCTCCAGCTTCTCTTCCAGCTGCTCCTGCAGCTCGATGCCCGGATCACCGTCTTCGCCGGCCTGCTCTTCCAGTTGCGCCTTGCGCTCGCGCAGGCTGGCCACCTGGGATTCCAGCCGCGCCAGGTTCTGGCGCAGCGCGTCCGCTTGGGTGCGCGCGCCCTGGGCGTCCATCGCCAGCTGGTGGGCGTGGTCGCGGTGCTGGCGCGCCTGCTGGCGGGCCTCGTCCAGGGCCATGCGGGTCTCGTCACGGCGCGACAATAGCGCTTCGCGCTCGCCGGAGTCCTGCTCCATGGCGTCCAGGGCCTCCTGCAGGATGGCGCGGGACTCCTTGATCTGTTCCTGTTCCTGCTGCAGCTGGCCGCCGGCTTCCTCCAGCTCCTTGCCGAGGCGCTCGCGGCGCATGGTGATCTGCTCCAGGCGCACCTGGCGGGCGCTCACCTGGGCGTTCACCTCGCCCAGCTCGCGGCTGATGCGCGACGCCTGGCGCTGCACTTCCTCGCGCTCCTCTTCCAGCTCGGCGACCTGCTCGCGGGTCTCTTCCAGCTTGGCCTTCAGCTCGTCGACGCGCTGCTGGCCGCTGTCGATCAGCCCGGCCAGGCTTTCCAGCTCACGGCGGCGCTCCAGCACCCCGGCTTCCTGGTCCTGCTCGCGGGCCACGGTGAGCCAGTCCGGCCCCAGCCAGATGCCGTCGCGGGTGACCACGGATTCGCCGGCCTTCAGGCGGCCGCGCAGCGCCAGGGCGGCGCCCAGGTCGTCGGCGGCGTAGACCCCGGCCAGCAGCCCTTCCGGCACCTGGCCGGTGACGTGGGAGCGCAGCAGATCGCCGGCGTCGCCGGAGGCCTGCACCGGGCTCTCATGGACCAGCGCCACGCGGCCATGGGTCAGGTCGCCGAGCCAGCTGCTGACTTCCTCCAGGCCGTCCACGGACACCGCCTGCAGGGCGTCGCCGAGCACCGCTTCCACGGCGTTTTCCCAGCCCTCGGCCACTTCGATGCGGTCCGCCAGGCGCGGCCGCTGGTCCAGGTCGTGGCGTTCCAGCCAGTCGCTGACCGCGCCGTCGTCGCCCATGGCGGCTTTCTGCAGGGCTTCCAGGGAGGTGTGGCGGTTCTTGTGGCTCTGCAGCTGGTCGCGGGCCTCGTCCAGCTCGCGGCCGCGCTCGCCGTTGTCCCGGCGCAGCTGGTTAATCTGTTCCTGCAGGCTTTCGGCGCGCATTTCGCTTTCTTCGCGCTGCTCCTGGTACTCGGCTACCTGCTCTTCGAACTCGCGCATTTCCCGGGCCAGCGGCCCGGAATCCAGGGACTCCTGCTCCTTGCGCAGGCGCTCCATGCGCTCGCCCAGGCGCTCGATGGACTTTTCCAGGTGCTGGATGCGGGACTGCTCCACCTCCGCCTGGCGGCGGGACTCGCCGGCCTTGCTGTTGAAGGTTTCCCAGGCCTGCTGCCACTCCTGCATGGCGTCCTCGGCACGGGCCAGCGCCTCCGCGGAGGTCTCCTGCTGCTCGTGGGCCTCTTCCAGGCCCGGCTCCAGGGCCGCCAGCCGCTCCTCCAGCTCGGCAAGCTTCTCCGCGTCGGTGTTCTGGTGGGCGTCCGCCTCTTTCCAGCTGGCGGTCACCTGGTCCAGCTCCTCGAACAGCTGCTGCCGGCGCTCGCGCTGGTGCTGAATGCTCTGCTCCAGGCGCGCCACCTCGGCGCCCAGTGCGTAGAACTTCTGCTGCACCTGGTTGAAGCCTTCCTGGGCGTCGTTGTGGCTCTCGCGCAGCCGCTCGATCTCCGCGTCCACGTGGCGCTGCTCGGCAATGCGCGCCTCCATGGCCACTTCCAGCTCGGCGATAATCTGGTCCAGCTGCTTCACCTGACCGTTCAGCCCGCGCCAGCGCAGCGCCTTGAGCTGCGCGCTCTTGTGGCGCTCTTCCTCTTTATACTGCTTGTACTTCTCGGCGGCGGACGCCTGGCGGCTCAGGCGCTCGATCTGGCGCTCCAGCTCGTCGCGGATGTCGGTGAGCCGCTCCAGGTTCTCGCGGGTGCGGCGCATGCGGTTCTCGGTCTCCCGGCGCCGCGCCTTGTACTTGGAGATGCCCGCCGCTTCCTCGATATAGACGCGCAACTCTTCCGGCTTCGCCTCGATCAGCCGGGAAATCATGCCCTGCTCGATGATCGCGTAGCTGCGCGGGCCCAGGCCGGTGCCCAGGAAGATGTCGGAGATGTCCTTGCGGCGGCACTTGGTGCCGTTCAGGTAGTAGTTGGACTGGCCGTCCCGGGTCACCTGGCGCTTCACGGAGATTTCGTTGAACTTGCCGTACTCGCCGGTGACGGTGCCGTCGGAGTTATCGAACACCAGCTCAATGGAGGCCTGGGCCACCGGCTTGCGCGCATTGGAGCCGTTGAAAATCACGTCCGCCATGGACTCACCGCGCAGGTGCTTGGCGGAGGACTCGCCCATCACCCAGCGCACCGCGTCGATGATGTTCGACTTGCCGCACCCGTTTGGGCCCACCACGGCGGTCAGATTTTCCGGGAACGAGGCCGGCGTCGGGTCCACGAAGGACTTGAACCCGGCCAGCTTGATTGTTTTCAGTCTCATAGTGCTCGCATGGCGGCCCAGGCCGCTCCTAACCCAAAGCGCCCGCGACCCGGCGGACGGTTCAAACGCGCTAGTCTAGCGGGAAGAGAGGGTGAATTCATCCACGGAGGGCCCGTTTTACGTGCGGTTACACGGGATCGGAGTACGGGCCGGCTCAGCCGAGGATCATCCGCACCGCATGCAGGGCCTGCTCACGGGTCTGCTCACCGGCCGCTTCGATGAATTCGGCGCCGCGGGCCCGGAAATCCACGGTGCGGATCTGCTGCGTGAGCACCACGCCGCTCGTCTCACCACCGGTGACCGGGATTTCGAAGGCCGTGCCCCGGACCCGCGTGGTGATCGGCAGCACCCAACACAAGCCGAAGGTCTCATGAACCGCTTGCGGGGACACCACCAGCGCCGGGCGCTGCTTCGCTTGTTCATGGCCCGCCACCGGGTCGAAATTCAGGCGGACAATGTCTCCCTTCCTTGGGATATAAGCCATCAGATTTCCTCGTTACCCACGGGATCGTTGTCCAGCCACTGCCGGTCTTCCTCGGTCAGGGCCATCTTTTCAGGGGTGCAGGTCGCCAGCATTTCCTCCAGCGTCGGCCCGCTGGGCCGCATCACCAAAGCGCCGTCCCGGATCTCAACGGCCAGAGTGCTGCCCGCGTCCAGGCCGAGCTGCTCCATCAGCGCCTTGGGCAGACGCACCGCCGAGCTGTTACCCCACTTTCGGATTTGCACTTCCATCACGGTTACCTGAGAAGTGTGATTGACGCGGATATCTTATCAACCAGACACGTCAATGTATATACTTTGGATATCCATTCCTGGGGCGCAACAGTCGCTGCCGGACCCGCGCGGCCAGTGCTACACTGCCGCCTCCTTCATATAGCAGGCCCACCCGTGACCGATACCAATTTCGCTTCCCTCCCCCTTTCCGCGCCGACCCTGGCGACGCTGGCGTCGCTGGGCTTTGCCGAGATGACGCCGATCCAGGCGCAGAGCCTGCCGTTGATCCTGCAGGGGCGGGATGTGATCGCCCAGGCCAAGACCGGGTCCGGCAAGACGGCGGCGTTCGGGCTGGGCTTGCTGCACCCGTTGAACCCGCGCTTTTTCGGCTGCCAGGCCCTGGTGCTGTGCCCCACCCGCGAGCTGGCGGATCAGGTGGCCAAGGACCTGCGCCGGCTGGCGCGGGGGTCGGACAACGTGAAAGTGCTGACGCTGTGCGGCGGCGTGCCGATGGGGCCGCAGATCGGGTCGCTGGAGCACGGCGCCCAGGTGATCGTGGGCACGCCAGGGCGGGTGCAGAAGTATTTGAGCAAGGGCACGCTGTCGCTGGACGGGTTGAACACGCTGGTGCTGGACGAGGCGGACCGGATGCTCGATATGGGCTTCGTGGACAGCATCGCGGAGATCATCGGGCAGACGCCGGCGCGCCGGCAGACGCTGCTGTTCTCGGCCACCTACCCGGCCGGCATCGAGGCGTTGGCGGGGCGTTTCTTGCGCGACCCGGCGCGGATCGAGGTGGCCACCCAGCACGACGATCAGCAGATCGAGCAACGCTTCTACGAGGTGACGCCGGAGACCCGGCTGGAGGCGGTGACGCGGCTGCTCTACAGCCTGCGCCCCACGTCCTGCGTGGCATTCTGCTTTACCAAGCAGCAGTGCCAGGAGGTGGCGGACCATCTTGCCGCCAAGGGTGTCTCGGCGATGGCGCTGAACGGCGATCTGGACCAGCGCGACCGGGATCAGGTGCTGGGCATGTTCGCCAACCGCAGCCTGTCGGTGCTGGTGGCCACGGACGTGGCGGCACGCGGGCTGGATATCGCCTCGCTGGACTTGGTGATCAATGTGGAATTGGGCCGTGACCCGGAAACCCACATCCACCGCATCGGTCGCACCGGGCGGGCCGGTGAAAAGGGCCTGGCGGTGAGCCTGGTGGCGCCCAAGGAAATGCGCCGCGCCCTGGCCATCGAGGATCAGCAGAAAGGCGCGATTCAGTGGCGGCCGCTGGACGAGGTGCGGCCCCATGTGGACCGTGGCCCGTTGCAGGCGCCCATGGCGACCCTGTGCATCGGTGCGGGCCGCAAGCAGAAGCTGCGTCCGGGCGATATTCTCGGCGCCCTCACCGGCGACGCCGGTATTCCCGGCGCGCGGGTGGGCAAGATCACGCTATTCGATAATCAGGCGTATGTGGCGGTGGAGCGCGCGATTGCCGATAAAGCCCTGCAGCGCCTCAGCCAAGGCAAGATCAAGGGCCGCTCGCTAAGGGTACGCGCCTTGTAGGAGCGGGCCTTGCCCGCGAAAGGCCGGCAACGCCGGCCGGCAGGATCCCAGAGAGCAACAAGAATAGAATAAGGCCGCTGGTATCCCGCCGGGTGGCTAGAAGCCACCCTTTCGCGGGCTGGGCCCGCTCCCACCGGGTTCGGCCAGCTCGTGCACCCAGATCAGCGTGCCGGCGATCACCGCCACCGGCATGATCACCAGATTCACCAGCGGCAGCATGGTCAAACCCAGCACCACCGAGCCGAAGGTGAGCACCATCCAGCGTTTGCTCTTGAGCCGCTCCAGCATCACCGTGAACGGCACCTGGCGGTTGTCGGCGGCGAAGTCGATGTACTGCATCCCCAGCAACCAGCCGGACCACAGGAACCAGACCGTGGACGCCAGCACGTTGACCACCGGGATGAAGTAGATCACCAGCACCACGAACAGGATCAGCACCGCCCGCCAAAGCCAGTACCAGGTTTTGCGCAGCTCCCGCTTGAACACCCGCACGGTCATCGCCGGGATGGATTCCTCCGGCATCGGCCGGCCGGTGGCGCGGATATCCACTTTCTCCGCCAGGAAGCCCATGAACGGCGCGGCGATCAGCTGCACGCCCAGGGTGAACACACTGGCGAACAGCCCCAGCAGCACGATCCACACCAGCACCACGGCGGCGCCCACCAGGAAGTCCACCGCCGGGTTCAGGAAACTCCAGGCGCCGCCGAATTCCCAGCCGGCGGCCAGGCCGGCCACCCAGCCGCCGATCCACTGGCCGAAGAAATAGTAGAGCCCGCCGAACACCAGCACGTTGAAGACCATCGGGATGATCACGTAGGGGCGTAGGCCCGGGCTTTTCGCCAGGGACAGGCCCTGTTTCAGGTAATCGAGGGCGGCGGTGACTTGGGACACGGAGACCTCTTGAGTCGGCTGTCGGGTAAAGCAGGGAGTGTAGCATCGCCACCGCGCCGCTCAATTCCACAATCTTTTACCCGGCGGTGGCCGATCCTGGCACTTCACGGCTTGTTGACGCCGACGCACAGGACTAGCGTCGAAGGGGCGTTTCAGCTCATCCCCGTACGTCATTCAAGGAGAGAATCATGGCGATCAACCACGCTGAGTGCATCGAAGCCTGCAACCGCTGCGCCGCCTACTGCGATTTCTGCGCCGCGTCCTGCCTGCAGGAAGAGAACACCAAGATGATGGCGGAATGCATCCGCCTGGACATGCAATGCGCCGCTATCTGCCGCCTGGCCGCCCAGTACATGGCCCAGGGCAGCGAATTCGCCGCCCAGCTCTGTTCCCTGTGCGCGGAGGTTTGCCAGGCCTGCGGCGAGGAATGCGGCAAGCACGATCACGACCATTGCCGTCAATGCGCCGATGCGTGCATGGACTGCGTCCGTGAATGCCGCAAGATGGCGGCCTAACGCCGCTAGCGCATGAAGCCTTCTTCGCGGAGCTTGTGAATCTGGTCGCGGACCGCCGCGGCCTGCTCGAACTCCAGGTTCTTGGCGTGCTTCATCATCTCCGCTTCCAGCTTCTCGATGTCCTTGGCCACCTGCGCCGGTGAGCGGGCCACATAGGGGGCCTTGTCCTCGGCCACCTTGCGGGTGCGCTTGCGCTCGGGCTGGCCGGCGCCGGTGGTGTAGGCGTCGTCCATGATGTCGCGGACCATCTTCTTCAGGCCCTGGGGCGTGATGCCCTGCTCCTTGTTGTGCTGCACCTGCTTCTCGCGGCGGCGCTCGGTCTCGTCGATGGCGCGGCGCATGGAGCCGGTGATCTTGTCGCCGTAGAGAATCGCCCGGCCGTTGAGGTTCCGCGCCGCGCGGCCGATGGTCTGAATCAGGGCGCGGTCGGAGCGCAGGAAGCCTTCCTTGTCGGCGTCCAGGATCGCCACCAGTGCCACCTCGGGCATATCCAGGCCCTCGCGCAGCAGGTTGATGCCCACCAGCACGTCGAACTTGCCCAGCCGCAGGTCACGGATGATCTCCACCCGCTCCACGGTGTCGATGTCCGAGTGCAGGTAACGCACCTTGACGCCGTTCTCGTTGAGGTACTCGGTAAGGTCCTCGGCCATCCGCTTGGTCAGGGTGGTGACCAGCACCCGCTCGCCTTTTTCCACGCATTCGCGCACTTCGCCGAGCAGGTCGTCCACCTGGCTGCCGGCGGGGCGCACTTCCAGCGCCGGGTCGATCAGGCCGGTGGGCCGCACCACCTGCTCCACCACCTGGCCGGCGTGCGCCTCCTCATAGGGGCCCGGCGTGGCGGACACGAACACCATCTGCGGCGCCAGCCGTTCCCATTCATCGAACTTCAGCGGCCGGTTGTCCATCGCCGAGGGCAGCCGGAAGCCGAACTCCACCAGGGTTTCCTTGCGCGAGCGGTCGCCCTTGTACATGCCGCCCAGCTGCGGAATGGTCACGTGGGACTCGTCCACGATCAGCAGGGCGTCGTCGGGCAGGTAATCGAACAGGGTGGGCGGCGCCTCTCCGGGCTGACGCCCGGAAAACAGCCGGGAATAGTTCTCCACGCCGTTGCAGTAGCCCAGCTCCTGCAGCATCTCGATGTCGAAGCGGGTGCGCTGCTCCAGGCGCTGCGCCTCCACCAGCTTGTTGTTGTCCTTAAGTTGCTTGAGGCGATCCTCCAGCTCCACCTTGATCATCTCGATGGCCGCCAGCACCGTGTCCCGGGGCGTCACGTAGTGGCTCTTCGGGTAGATGGTGATGCGCCCCACCCGCTTGATCACCTCGCCGGTGAGCGGGTCGAAGATGCTGATGTCCTCGATTTCGTCGTCGAACAGCTCGATGCGCACCGCCTCTTTCTCTTCCTCGGCGGGGAAGATGTCGATCACGTCGCCGCGCACCCGGTAGGTGGCGCGGCGGAAATCCATCTCGTTGCGGGTGTACTGCAGCTCCGCCAGCCGGCGCAGCAGGTCGCGCTGGTCGATGTGGTCGCCGCGCACCAGGTGCAGCACCATGGCGTGGTAGCTGGCCGGGTCGCCGAGGCCGTAAATCGCCGACACCGTGGCCACGATAATGGTGTCGCGGCGTTCCAGAATCGCCTTGGTGGCCGACAAGCGCATCTGCTCGATGTGCTCGTTCACCGAGGCGTCCTTCTCGATGAAGGTGTCCGAACTGGGCACGTAGGCTTCCGGCTGGTAGTAGTCGTAATAGGAGACGAAGTACTCCACCGCATTCTCCGGGAAGAACTCCTTGAACTCACCGTAGAGCTGGGCCGCCAGGGTCTTGTTGGGCGCCAGGATAATGGTGGGCCGCTGGATCGCCTGGATCACGTTGGCCATGGTGAAGGTCTTGCCGGACCCGGTCACCCCGAGCAGGGTCTGGTGGCCCAGACCGTCGCCGATACCCTCGATCAGGCCGGCGATGGCGGTCGGCTGGTCGCCGGCCGGCTGGTAGTCGGAATGCAGTTTGAACGCGGTGTCTGACATGATTCCTGGTCCCGAATGCGTTAGTATTGGCCTCCCCTACCCGCGCCGCCGGCGCGGCCCGAACTCATTAGAGAAATGAGGAGTGCATGTCCGATATCAACCTCTCCGACCGCGTACAACGCATCAAACCTTCCCCCACTCTGGCGATTACTTCCAAAGCAGCGGAATTACGGGCCCAGGGTAAGGACATCATTGGATTGGGTGCGGGCGAGCCGGACTTCGATACGCCGGATCATATCAAACAGGCCGCCATTGAGGCGATCAACGCCGGTAAAACCAAGTATACCCCGGTGGACGGCACTCCCGGTCTCAAGAAGGCCGTGATCGACAAGTTCAAGCGTGAAAACGGCCTGGACTACGAAGCCGGCCAGATCCTGGTCTCCAGCGGCGGCAAGCAGAGCTTCTTCAACATGGCCCTGGCGCTGCTCAACGACGGTGACGAAGCGATCATCCCGGCGCCCTACTGGGTCAGCTACCCGGACATGGTGAAAGTGGCCGGCGGCGTTCCGGTGATCCTGGAAACCGACCTGGACAGCCGCTTCAAGATCACCCCGCAGCAGCTGGAACAGGCGATCACGCCGAAAACCCGCCTGTTCGTGATCAACAGCCCCTCCAACCCGTCGGGCATGGCCTACTCCAAAGAGGAACTGGCCGCCCTGGGCGAGGTGCTGAAAAAGCACCCGGACATCGTCATCGCCACCGACGACATGTACGAGCACATCCTCTGGACCGGCCAGCCGTTCGTGAACATCGTCAACGCCTGCCCGGAGCTGTACGACCGCACCGTGGTGATGAACGGCGTTTCCAAGGCCTACTCCATGACCGGCTGGCGGATCGGCTACGCCGGCGGCCCGCAGAAGCTGATCGCGGCCATGAAGAAGGTGCAGAGCCAGAGCACCTCCAACCCGGCCTCGATCAGCCAGGCCGCCGCCGAAGCGGCGCTGTCCGGCGACCAGCAGTGTGTCAAGGACATGGTCAAAGCGTTCAAGGAACGCCACGACTATGTGGTGGACGCCCTCAACAAGCTGCCCGGCGTCACCTGCGCCCCCGGTGACGGCACCTTCTACGCCTTCCCGGACTTCTCCGGCGCCATCGCCGACATGGACGGTGTGGAAAGCTGCACCGACCTGGCCGCCCAGCTGCTGGAAACCGCCGAAGTGGCCCTGGTACCCGGTTCCGCCTTCGGCGCCCCGGGCTGCCTGCGCCTGTCCTTCGCGGTGGGCATGGACACGCTGGTGGAAGCGATCAGCCGTATCGAGAAAGCACTGAGCAAATAAGCAGCAAACAGGCCCCGGGGAGGTTGACGCCCCCCGGGACCGACACTAAGATACGCGCCTTAAGTTATTCCGCCTTAGCTCAGTTGGTAGAGCAGCTGACTGTTAATCAGCATGTCGCTGGTTCGAGCCCAGCAGGCGGAGCCAAACAAAAAAGGGCCTACCCATCGGGTAGGCCCTTTTTTTGTTTGGCCAATGCCTGTTAAAAGTCCGTAGGAGCGGGCCCCGCCCGCGAAAGGGTGGCAATAGCCACCCGGCAGGATCCCAGAAACGCTGATCATGCTCCCGTTAGAGCGCGCTCTGGAATCCTGCCGGCAAGCTCCGCTTGCCTTTCGCGGGCGGGGCCCGCTCCCACAAGGGCCCGCTCCCACAAGCCCGCTCCCACAAGTCAGCCGCGGTAGCCGTTGGGGTTCTCGCTCTGCCAGCGCCAGTGGTCGGCGCACATGGTGTCGATGCCGCGCTTCGCCTCCCAGCCCAGCACCTGTTTGGCGTGGGCCGGGTCGGCGTAGCAGGACGCCACGTCGCCGGGCCGCCGCTCGACGATCTGGTAGCGCACTTCCCGGCCGGAGGCGGCGGCGAAGGCGCGCACCATTTCCAGCACGCTGTAACCGCGCCCGGTGCCCAGGTTGGTGGTGATCAGGCCGCCGTCCCGGGCCAGGGCGTCCAGCGCCGCCAGGTGGCCTTCCGCCAGATCCATAACGTGGATGTAGTCGCGCACCCCGGTGCCGTCCGGGGTGTCGTAGTCGTCGCCGAACACCCGCAGCTGCTCGCGCTTGCCCACCGCCACCTGGGCCACGTAGGGCATCAGGTTGTTGGGCTCGCCGTTGGGGTCTTCGCCGATGCGGCCGCTTTCGTGGGCGCCCACCGGGTTGAAATAGCGCAGCAGCGCCACCGACCAGCGCGGGTCGGCGCGGTGCAGGTCGCGCAGCATGTCCTCTATGTGCAGCTTGGTGGCGCCGTAGGGGTTGGTGGCGCTGAGCGGAAAGTCCTCGCGGATCGGCACCGAGGCCGGGTCGCCGTACACCGTCGCCGAGGAGCTGAACACCAGGTTGCGCACCCCGGCCCGGTCCATGGCTTCCAGCAGGCGCAGCGAGCCGGTCACGTTGCAGTCGTAGTAGCGCAGCGGCTGGGCCACCGATTCGCCCACTGCCTTGAGCCCGGCGAAATGGATCACCGAGCCGATCTCATGCTCCTGGAACAGGCGGTCCAGCAGCGCCGTGTCGCGAATGTCCCCTTCCACGAATTCGGCCCGCTTGCCGGTGATCGCCGCCACCCGCTCCAGGGCTTCGCGGCTGCTGTTGCTGAGGTTGTCGAGCACCAGCACCCGGCGCCCCGCTTCCAGCAACAACAGTACCGTGTGCGAGCCGATGTAACCGGCGCCGCCGGTAACCAGAACCGTGTTCATTGCGTGTCCTTTCCGCCTTCAAATGTGGGGCTATTGTAGGCGGATTGGTGGCAAGCGCTACAGGTCCGCGTGGGCGAAGAAGTCGGCGGCGGGGCCGGGGTGGCGGCTGAGCAGGCCGAGCAGTCGGGCGGCGGCCAAGGTGGCGTCGCCGAAGCCGTAGCACTCCTCGCCGAAGAACAGCGGGCTGCCGGCGCCGCCGGCCTTGAGCAGCAGGTCCGGGTAGACCAGCTCGCCGTCGGGCAGCACCACGCCCAGCCGGTCGCCGTCACCGTCGAACGCCAGGCCCAGGTCGGCGTTGACGTCGCGCACCGTCACCCGCAAATCGTGCAGGGTGTCCGGGTCCGCCGGGTCCGGCGCGTGGTTGGGAAAGCGCCCGTCCACGTCCAGGAACAGCGGCACCACATCGCAGCCCATCAGCATCAGCGCTTCCGGGGCGGCCACGGCGGCGGCGCCGTTGCCGCAGTCCACCACCACCTTCATCGGCCGGCTCAGCTCGTGGCGGCGCTGCATGGCGTTAAGGTAGGCGGGCAGCACATCGCGGCGCTCGTAGACGCCGGCGCCCTCGCTGAAACGGCGCCCGCGCACCCGCTCACGCAGCGACGCCAGCCCGGCGCCGCCCAGGGCGGCACCGCCGAGCACGAACTTGAAACCGTTGAAGTCGGCGGGATGGTGGCTGCCGGTGACCATCACCCCGGCGTTGGTGTCCGGGTAGTGGTGGGTGGCGAAATAAAGCACCGGCGTGGGCACCAGGCCCAGGTCGATCACATCGCAGCCGCCGGCCCGCAGGCCCTCGGTCACCGCCTCGGCCAGCGCCGGCGACGACAGCCGCCCGTCGCGGCCCAGCAGCACCCGCAGGGTGCCCTCCGCCCGCGCCTGGGCGCTGAAAGCGCGCCCGATCAGGCGGGCGCCGGCCAGGGTCAGGGTGTCGCCGTAGCGGCCGCGCACGTCGCGGCGGCGGAACACCTGGTCCGGCACGCCATGGGGAATGTCGTCCGGTACGGCCTCGAAAACCGCAATGCTCATAATCGAATCCTTTCGCAATGGCTAGGGGGCCATTGTGCAATTCCCGACCGTTAAGAGCGGGAATTGCGCCGCAAACCGATTCGATTTTGCAATTTTCCGATGGAAGGCCGTTATCAGCCGACGGCGTCGATGGCCTCGCGGATGGCCGCCTCAAAGCGGGCGCGGATGGCGTCCAGCGCACGCTCGTCGCGGGCCTCGTAGCGGGTCACCAGCTTGGGCGAGGTGTTGGACGCCCGGCACAGGCCCCAGCCGTCCTCGTAGTCCATGCGGATGCCGTCCAGCACGGTGCGCGCGCCCTCGCCCCACTCCACTTCACTCTGCAGGTATTCGACGATGCGGAATTTGTTCTCTTCGGTGACCTCGATGGGGATCTCCGGGGTGGTGCACAGCGCCGGGAAGCGCTCGAAAAACGCCTGGGCGTCCTGCTCCTGGCGGCCCAGCACGTCCAGCAGCCGCACCGCCGCCAGCAGGCCGTCGTCGAAGCCGTACCAGTTCTCGCCGAAGAAGATGTGGCCGCTCATTTCGCCGGCCAGCAGCGCGCCGGTCTCCTTCATGCGCGCTTTGATCAGCGAGTGGCCGGTGCGCCACATTTCCGGCTCGCCGCCGGCGGCGCGGATCACCTCGAACAGGGCGCCGGTGCACTTCACGTCGAAGATCACCTTGGCGCCCGGGTGGCGGGCCACCATGTCCTCGGCCAGCGCCATCAGCAGAATGTCCGGGTAGATCACCGTGCCGTTGGGCAGCACCACGCCCAGCCGGTCGCCGTCGCCGTCGAAGGCCAGGCCCAGGTCGGCGCGCTCCTGCCCCACCACCCGCATCAGGTCGCGCAGGTTTTCCGGGTCGCCCGGGTCCGGGTGGTGGTTGGGGAAGGTGCCGTCCACCTCGTCGAACAGCGGCACCACGTCATAGCCGATCTCGCGCAGCGCGCGCGGCGCGATCACGCCGGACACGCCGTTGCCGCAATCCACCACCACCTTGAGCGGGCGCGGCGCGCGGTGGCGCGCCAGCAGCGCGTCCAGGTAGGCCGGCAGCACGTCGCGCGTCTCACGGCCGGCGGGGCGGTCCGCCTCGCTGAAATCCCGGTCGTGGATGCGCTGCTTGAGCGCCTGGATGGCGTCGCCGGACAGGGTGGTGCCGTTGATCACGATCTTGAAGCCGTTGTAGTCCGGCGGGTTGTGGCTGCCGGTGACCATCACCCCGGAATTGACCCCCGGGTAGTGCCAGGTGGCGAAATACAGCACCGGCGTGGGCACCATGCCCAGGTCCACCACCGCGCAGCCGCAGGCCTGCACGCCTTCCGCCAGGGCATCCAGCAGGGCCGGGCCGGACAGGCGGCCGTCACGGGCCAGCGCCAGGGTGTCACCGCCCTGGCGGCGCACTTCCGAACCGATGGCGCGGCCGATCAGGCGCGCCGCCTCCAGGGTCAGGGTGTCATCAAAGATGCCGCGGATGTCGTAGGCGCGGAACAGGGAGTCGGAAAGCTCGGAGGCGGAAAAATCGGAAGCCATGCTGTGTCCTTTACCGAAAACGTTGGCGTCAAAAGTCAGGAGCGGGCGCGGCGCACCAGGCCCCGGGTGGAGGCGTCCAGCCCGTCCAGGCCGTCGCCGGTTTCCAGCACCGGCACCATGTCGCGGGCGATCACCTTGCCCATCTCCACGCCCCACTGGTCGAACGGGTTGATGCCCCACAGCACCGATTCCACGAACACCTTGTGCTCGTAGAGCGCCACCAGGCTGCCCAGCCGGCGCGGCGACAGCTCGTCCAGCATCAGGGTGGTGCTGGGCTGGTTGCCCCGGTACTGCTTGAAGGCGGGCTGGTCGTGCTGGTCGTCGGGCAGCGCCCGGCCGCCCAGCGCCAGCAGCCGCGACTGCGCCAGGCAGTTGGCCAGGGTCAGCCGGTGCTGGCGCGCCAGCCGCTGGTGCTCGCCGCCTTCGGCATCGCCGTGGGGCGGCACATAGCGCCCGGCGACGATAAAGTCACAGGCCACCGGCTGGGTGCCCTGATGCAGCAGCTGATAGAACGCATGCTGGGCGTTGGAGCCCACCTCGCCCCAGATCACCGGGCAGGTGTGGTAATCCACCGGCGTGCCGTCGCGGGTCACCGACTTGCCGTTGGATTCCATCTCCAGCTGTTCCAGGTAGGACGGAAAATGCTTGAGCCGGCCATCGTAGGGCAGCACCGCCCGGGCGGTGATGTCCAGGAAGTTAATGTTCCAGACGTCCACCAGCCCGAGAATCACCGGCAGGTTGTCCGCCAGCGGCGCCTCGCGGAAGTGCCGGTCCATCTCCCGGGCGCCTTCCAGCAGCTCGTGGAAACCCTGCATGCCCACGGTCAGCGCGATCGGCAGGCCGATCGCCGACCACAGCGAGAAGCGGCCGCCCACCCATTCCCAGAACAGCAGCTGGTTGCAGGGGTGGATGCCCCACTCGCTCATTTTTTCCGGGTTGGCGGACACGCCCACGAAATGGCAGCGCATCAGCGCCCGCTGCTGGTCGGGGAAGGCCCGCTCCAGCCAGGCGCGGGCGGTCTCCGCGTTGGCCAGGGTATCCAGGGTGGTGAAGGATTTGGACGACACCACGATCAGCGTGGTGGCCGGGTTGAGATCATTGAGCAGCGGCGCGATCTGGCTGCCGTCCATGGACGACACGAAATGCAGGTTGGGCCGGCGGCCGTGCTCCGGGCGGAAATCAGCCAGCGCGTAGGACGCCATCAGCGGCCCCAGGTCCGAGCCGCCCACGCCCACGTTGACCACGTCGGTGATGGCGTCGCCGTGGCAGCCGCGCCACTGGCCGCGCAGAACCTGGTCGACGATCTCGCCCATGCGCGCCAGCTGGTCGTGCACCTCCGGCGCGGCGGCGGCCTGCTCGCGCAGACGCCAGTGCAGCGCCGGGCGCGCTTCGGTCCAGTTCACGTCGCTGCCCTCGAACAGGGCGCGGATCCAGCCCTCCAGGTCGCGGGCGCGGGCCAGTTCCCGCAGCAGATCCAGGGTCTCGCCGGTCAGGCGCTGCTTGCTGTAGTCCACCAGCAGGCCGCAGCACTCCCGGCTGAGCGTCTCGAAACGCCCGGCGTCGTCGGCGAACAGATCCGCCAGGTGCCAGTGGCGCGCCTTGCCGGCGTGGTCCGCCAGGGCCTGGCGCACCGGCCGTTCCGCGGCGCTGAAGTGGTCGGGCAACATCCTGTCTTTCCTCTTCGTCTCGCTCGGCGGCGGGTCAGCCCCGGCCGATGCCGTGATACAGCAGACCCTGGCCGCGCACATAGTCGGGGTCGTAAATATTACGCCCATCCAGGATCAGCGGCGTGCCCATGCTGTCGCGCAGGCGCGACCAGTCCGGGCTCCAGTACTGTTTCCACTCGGTCACCAGCATCAGCGCATCCGCCTCCGCCGCCGCCTGATAGGGGTCGTCGTGCAGAATCAGATCCGGGTGGCCACCGGCCCAGGCCTCCAGTTCCGGCAGCGCCAGCGGGTCGTGCACGTGCACCTGCACGTCCTGGGCCCACAGCGCCTCGATCAGCTTCAGCGCCGGGCCGTTGTCCACCCGGTCGGAGCCGGGCTTAAAGGCGGCGCCCCAGATCGCCACCCGGCGCCCGGCCACTTCGCCTTCGAAGTGGCGCCAGAAGCGCCGGAACAGCACCTCCTTCTGGCGCTCGTTGATCTCCATCACCTGTTCCAGCAGCTTGGCGCTCACTTCCTTGCTGCGCAGGGTGTCGGTGAGGCTCATCACGTCGCGGCTGAAACCGGAGCCGCCGAAACCGCAGCCCGCGTACAGATAGGCTTCGCCGATGCGCGGGTCGGAACCGACGCCCTGGCGCACCGTGTCGATGTCCACGTCGAGCTGCTCCGCCAGCAGCGCCATGTCGTTCATATAGCTGAGCCGGGTGGCGAGCATGCCACTGATCGCCAGCTTGGTGAATTCCGCTTCGCGCAGGCCCATCACGCGGATCACATCGCGGCGCCGGTTGAACGGGCGCAGGATCTCGCGCATCAGGGTTTCCGCCTGGGGGTCGTCGCAGCCCAGCAGAATATGGTGCGGGCGCAGGAAGCTGTCGATCGCCACGCCTTCCTGCAGGGTCTCCGGCAGCGCCACCACCCGCGCCGGGCTGCGCGCCTCGGCGAGCCGCCCCTGCAGGGCCTCGCTGGTGCCCACCGGGAACACGCTCTGGTTGACCAGCAGACCGCAGGCGCCGGACCCGGCCAGCCAGTCGGCGATCTCCCCGGCCAGCGCCTGGGCGCCGGGCTGCAGCGCCAGGAACACCGCCGGCGCCGCCGGCGCGCCGTTCAGCGTCATCGGCTCGCAGCGCAGCCGCCCGGCGGCACGCTGCTCACCGAGCAGCTCGCCGAGCCCCGGCTCGCGGTACGGCACCCGGCCCTCGTTGACCGCGTCCAGCACCCGGCCCTCGGGGATGAACCAGCACACCTCATGGCCGCTCTGCGCCAAGGCGGCGGCGGTCACGGACGCACAGAGCGTATCGCCGAACACATCGATTCGCATGGCTAGTCCCTGCTCCCATCGCCTGACGGAGCGTCTTTAGAGGGGGCTCTGGGATCCTGCCGGTCGCTTTGCTCCCTTTCGCGGGCTGGGCCCGCTCCCACAAGGCCCGCTCCCACAACGATCTCTGCCAGATCAGGGTCCTTGGCGGCGTAGTGGAGGATCGCCTGGAGGTAGCCGGCCTTGCTGCCGCAGTCGAAGGTGCGGCCGCGCATGGCGTAGGCTTCCACCGGCTGGCGGGCGATCAGGTCGGCGATCGCATCGGTGAGCTGGATCTCGCCGCCGGCGCCCGGCGCGGTCTCGGCGAGCAGGCCCATGATGCCCGCGGGCAGCACATAGCGGCCCACCACCGACAGGTTGGAGGGCGCGTTAGCGGGCTTGGGCTTCTCCACCACCGCGCGCATCGGCGCGCTCGCCCCCGGCGCCGGCGATGGGCCGTCCAGCTCGGCGATGCCGTACTGGTCGACGCGGTCGTCGGGCACCGCCTCCACCATGATCTGGGCGGCGCCGCTCTCCTCGAAGCGGCGCACCATGGCGGTCAGGTCGTCGGTGTCGTCCAGCGCGTCCACCAGCACGTCGGGCAGAATCACCACGAACGGCTCATCGCCCACCAGCTGGTGGGCGGCGTGCACCGCGTGGCCCAGGCCCAGCGGCGGCCCCTGGCGCACGCTCACCACCTGCACGCCGTCCGGCAGCGGGTGGCGCACCTGCTCCAGCAGGTCGGTCTTGCCCTTGGCTTCCAGCTGCGCTTCCAGCTCCGGATGGCCGTCGAAATAATTCTCCACCGCGCTCTTGCTGGCGTGGCTGACCAGAATGATTTCGGTAATGCCCGCGCGCACCGCTTCGTCCACCACATAGGCGATGGCCGGCCGGTCCACCACCGGCAGCATCTCTTTGGGGATCGACTTGGACGCCGGCAGCATGCGGGTGCCGAAGCCGGCCACGGGAATCACCGCTTTACGAATCACGGGGTCGCTTACCTCCTTGTCAGAATAAGGCGCCCAACCGAATCGGGACGCCACCAAGCGCGGGAGCAAAGCATGCCGCTGCAAATGTCAGTTGTCGAGGTATCACGGCCACACCTGCCCATCAGTAAAGGAGTTTAATATTGTGATACACATCACAAAATGCCAGAATTCCAGAGTGTCCCGGGGTTATCTTACCCCCTTCCCGTAGGCCCCGGGGCATCGTTTCACAGTCGTTTTGTGTGACTTCAGGCGCCCACGGGCGCCTTTTTTATGGACGGGAAGAAGGCAGGGAGCAGGCAGGGGGTATACAGAAAGTATCAGGCTGTGAATTGAGACCGGAGTCTCATAGTGGCAGGCTCTTGCGCTTCGCGGAATGGACAGTAACGACAGGGACGTGGCCGGACCGCGAAGTATCGTAGTGATGTCTTAAGAGTCTCCGTCACTTCGAGCCCGGGGCGCCTTTATGGCGCCCTTTTTTAATGGACGCCCTTTCCGGACGCGGCCGCGGCCGTCGTGGTGGCGCCGGCGGCCGTCTCATCGGCCTCAATGCAGGGCAACTCCGGATCCTCGCCCTCGACCTCTTCGCGGGGCCGGTAGCCGTTGACGTACCGGCACAGCAGCGCTTTCAACGACGCCGACTGGCCCCGATCCAGAACCGCGCGTAAAGCCTGCAAGGCCGCCGCGACTTCCTCGCTGGAAAGCGCCTCTTCGTGGGCCTGCATGATCATTTCATGCTCGGTTCGCACACTGGCGTCACCGATCAGCAGTTCTTCGAAGAGCTTCTCCCCGGGCCGCAAGCCACTGAATACAATCTCTATATCACCGTCCGGGTTGGACTCGTCGCGCACCGACAGCCCCATCAGGCGGATCATGGTCTGCGCCAGATCGAGAATCCGCACCGGCTCGCCCATGTCCAGCACGAACACCTCACCGCCCTTGGCCATGGCACCGGCCTGGATCACCAGCTGGGCGGCTTCGGGGATGGTCATGAAGTAGCGAATCACATCGGGGTGCGTCACCGTCACCGGCCCACCACGGCGGATCTGCTCGCGGAACAGCGGCACCACCGATCCGGAGGAGCCCAGCACGTTACCGAAGCGGACCATGGAGAAAACCGTGCTGCTGCCCCGCCCCGCCATGGCCTGCAGAACCAGTTCGGAGAAGCGCTTGGTGGCGCCCATCACATTGGTGGGGCGCACCGCCTTGTCGGTGGAAACCAGGATGAAGTGGCTGACGCCGGCGGCTTCCGCGCCCTGGGCCGCGGCCAGCGTGCCCAGAATATTGTTGCGCACGCCGGCGGCGGGGTTCTCCTCAACGATGGGGACGTGTTTATAGGCGGCGGCGTGATACAGCGTATCCACGTCGAATTCGCGGCATAGCCGTTCCACATGCCCCGGATCCACCACGGAACCGAGCATGGCGACCAGCTTAAGGTCGAAGTGATGGCGCTGGATCAGGTCCGCCAGTTCCATCTCTATGTTGTAGAGGGCCACTTCGCTCTGTTCCAGGAGCACCAGGTGGCTGGGCGCCAGCTTGATGATCTGACGGCAGAGTTCGGAACCGATGGAGCCCCCCGCTCCGGTGACCACCACACTCTTGCCGGTAATGCAGCGACCCAGCAAATCCCGCCTCGGCGGAACGGTATCGCGGCCCAGAAGATCCTCGATCACCACGTCCTGGATCTCGGTGAGACGGGCGCGACCGCTGGCGATATCGCTGAAAGTGGGCACCGTCTGCACCCGAACATTAAGCTGCTCAAGCCAGTTGACCAGCGCAATACGCCGGTGCCGGGGCATGGTGGGCATTGCCAGCAGGACGGTGTCCAAGCGGCCGCGGCGGACCGCCTCGCTCAAGCCTTGCCGGCTGACCACCGGCACACCGCTCAGCAGAGTGCCCTGCTTACCCAGGTCGTCGTCCACCACCAGCACCGGACACAATTCGCGGCCCGCCTGCAGCGCGGCGACGAGCTGAGCACCGGCACTGCCGCCGCCGAACACCGCCACGGGGCGCCGCTGCAGTCCACGGGTGGACAAGCGCCCCAGCCAGCGACGCGCCAGATAACGGCTCACACCCAGATAACCGCAACCCAACAGCCAGAAAATAATGAAGACCGAGCGCGGCACCATGACCGGTACCATGTAGGAGAGAGCCGCCAGAGCCACGACGGAGGCGGCCATGCCCGTGAAAACGGACTTGGCGGCCTCAGCGCCCAAATAGCGCACCATCGGCCGGTAGAAGCCGAAGGCGTATAGCGAAAGCAGAGACGAGATGGTGGCGGCGGCGAATATCCAGTTGCCGTCCACCGGCGGGGTCACGGAGCTGTAGCGCAGGGCGAAGGCCACCCACAGCAGTATCGGCAGCGCCACGGCATCGCAGAGCATCATAATCGCCCGCTTCTGCGACCTATTACAGCGCAGCACCAGGGCAGCAACCTTATACAACAGCGCTTTCAACGGCGATTCACTCCACATCCGGGGCCGGCGGCGCGCATCTTCACCCGATACACACCTTACAAGCAAGGTTAGCGCATCTTGGCAGCAGGCGCTTCAGCTACTCGGTCTCCCGCGGCGCCCCGGCCTCCCCCCTCAGCCTCGCCCACCACAGGCCGATGATCTCTTTGAGACTTCGTTCCATAAGACTGATGTTGCCTGATCTGGGTATCTGATTGCCGACCACACCGTCCGGCACCAGACCCTGAGTAGGCGCCGGCACCACCGCCAGCCCTTTTTCGTCGAACAGTGCCACCGCACGGCGCATATGCAGGGCCGAGGTCACCAGAATCATAAGTTCGCCGGGTTTTACCCAGCGCGCCACCGCGTCCGCCTCAGCTTCAGTATTGACCGGCTCGCGGGCACGCAAAATAGCTTCCGGCGGCACGCCCCAGGACGCCGCCACGGTTGCCAGATCGTCCGCCGTGGTCAAGGTGTGCTCGGTGACATCCGGTACACCTCCGGTCACGATCAATGTCGCCGCCGGCAACTGCCGGTAAAGCCGCACCCCCTCGGCCAGTCGGTGCAGGGAGTTCGTGGACAGGCGGCTCACCGGAGATAAAGACGGGTCGGGCCGCGAGCCCGCGCCGAGCACCACCACCCAGGAAGCGTCCGGCGGCATCCAGAGACGCGGGTAGTCGTTCTCTATGGCGGTGGCAGCCTGTCGAGGCAGCAGCGGCACCGACAACAGCAACAGCAGGAGCGTCCCGGACGTAAGCGCCACCAGACTCAGCCGGCGGGCACGGTTCAGGTACAACAGCACCAAACCGAGGATCAGCAGACCAAGAATCAGCGGCAGCGGCATCAACAGCGCGCCCGCCAGCTTGGTCAGCTGGAAGGACATCAGCGGGCGGCCTCGTTCATTACCTCACCGAGAGCGTCCACGGTGCGTTGCATGTGGGCGTCCTCCAGGGTGGGATGAACCAAGAACATAAGACTGGTCTCGCCGAGCTCACGGGCCACCGGCAGGGGCCGTGCGGGCGCCAGCCCCGCGTCCTGGAAACAGCGCTCCAGGTACACTTCGGAACAGGACCCGGAGAAGCATGGCACGCCCCGCTCCACCACGGCGGTCATGATCCGGTCACGGCTCCAGCCCGGGTTCAATGCTTCCGGCTCCACGAACACATAGCCTTTATACCCGGCGTGCGCCGCGGCTTCCGGCAGTGCCGGGACGCGCAGGCCCGGCAGACGCCGGCCGGCCTCCCACAGGGTCTGACAATGTGCCTGTCTGCGCCGGGTCCACTCGCCCATGCGCTGTAGCTGAATGCGGCCGATGGCCGCCTGCATTTCGGTGAGTCGCCAGTTATGGCCGAAGCTTTCGTGCAGCCAGCGAAAACCGGGGGGATGGTCACGCTCGTAGACCGCCTCCCAGCTCTTGCCGTGGTCCTTGAGACTCCACATCCGCGACCACAGCGCCGCATCGTTGGTGGTGACCATGCCGCCCTCGCCGCCCGTGGTCATAATCTTATCCTGGCAGAACGACCAGCAGCCCACATGTCCCAGACTGCCCACCGGGCGGCCTTTCCAGGTGGCGCCATGGGCCTGGGCGCAGTCCTCGATCAGCCACAGCCCGTGTTCTTCCGCCAGCGCGCCCAGGGCGTCCATATCGCAGGGCCAGCCGCCCAGATGCACGCACAGGATGGCTTTCGTCGCCGGCGTCAGTGCCGCCGCCACAGTGGCGGCGGTGAGATTCTGGGAATCCCGGTCCACGTCGGCGAATACCGGCCGGGCGCCGGCGTTCACCACCGCGCTGGCAGTGGCGAGATAGGTGCGCGGGGGGACAATCACCTCATCGCCCGGGCCGATGTCCAGCCCACGCAGCGCGAGATCCAGCGCCAGGGTCCCGTTCGCCACGGCCACCGCATGCTCGGTGCCGGCAAAAGCGGCGAACTCGCGCTCGAAATGACGCCCCTCTTCACCGGTCCAGTAGTTGACCCGGTTGGAGAGCAGCACCCGGCGGGCGGCGTCCGCTTCTTCCTCGCTATAGCTCGGCCAGGGCGGGAAAGGTCCGTTCAACATAGATTCAATCCGAGGGCTGGGTAAACAGGCTGCTGGTGGACGGGTCGGCCAGGGACTCCAGAATGGTGCGGCTGACCAGGGTGCACTTCACCCCGTTGATGACTTTATAGGCGCCGTCATAAGGAGGGAACCAGAAGGCGCGAATTTTACGCTCCACGTCATCGCCCTCCTTCACCTCCTTCATCGCCTCCATCCGTGCCCGGCTGACGTAGCGGCCACCGGTATTGGGCGTGGTGGCCAGGCGCTGTTCGCTCGCCAATAGTCGCTCTGTGATCTCCTGGAACTGGGCGAGCAGCAGGGGCTGCGCCTTGGCCTCCAGGGTGCGGGCGGTTTCGCGCTGTCGATCCACCGGGAACTCACGCACCTGGATGATTTCGCCGGTATCGATATCCTCATCCACGTAATGGGCGGATACCGCCCAACGGGGAAGGTCTTCGAGAATCGCCAGGTTATAGCCGGCGGTGCCTTTGTATTCCGGCAGAGGCGCGGGATGGAAATTAACCACCCCTCGACCGCAATGCTCCAGCAAAGGAGCGCGGATCTTCTGCCAGTAGAGCATGGAAAGCCCGAGATCCACGGACAAGGAGCCGTCGGTCACCCCGGCCTCCACCTCCTCACGGCTGAGTATCGGCACGCCGGCATCGCGGGCCACCTCGCTGGTCGGAGACACCGCCAGGTGACTGTCGGTGATGACACCCACCACCGAAACGTCGTCGCGTTCCAGCAGCCAGGCGAGCGCCTTGGCGGCCACGGGCTTGCGGCCCATGAAAAGTACGTTAATCATTCGTCGTCATTACCTTTGAAATAGTCCGTGGTGGCGTGGCCGTCCTTGGAAACGCCGTCGCGGCGCAGCACCGTCCAGGCCGTGAGCAGCAGTATTTTCAGATCCAGCCACAGACCCGCATGGTCGACATACCACACATCCAGATCGAATTTTTCCTGCCAGGTGACGTTATTGCGACCGTTGATCTGCGCCCAGCCGGTAATACCGGGGCGCGCCTCATGACGGCGGCGCTGGTGGGCGTTGTAGAGCGGCAGATAGGCCATCAACAGGGGACGCGGCCCCACCAGGCTCATGTCACCGCGCAGCACGTTGAGCAGCTCCGGTAGTTCGTCCAGGCTGGAGCTGCGCAGAAAACGACCGAATGGAACCAGCCGCTGGTCGTCCGGCAACAGCTCACCGTTGGCATCTCGGCCATCGGTCATGGTGCGGAACTTCATCATCTCGAACGGTTCGCCGTGCAGGCCGGGCCGGGTTTGACGAAACAACACCGGCGAGCCCAGCTTAACCCGCACCAGTATGGCGAGCACCACCAGCACCGGGGACAACAGCAGCAGGGCCAGACCGGATATGCATATATCAAGCAGGCGTTTAAGCATCGGGGCCCTCCTGAACGCGGCCGGCGGGCGGCTCGCCACGGGTCACCCAGGCCACGAAATCACGGCCCAGTGTATCCCGGTCGAAACGCTCCCGGGCGAGTTGCGCGGCGGCGTCGCCTTTGGCGGCCAGGGCGTCGCGGTCGTCGGCCGCGGCTTCCAGGGCGTCGGCGAAGCGGACCGGGTCATCCGGGGGCACGGAAAAACCACACCCGCTCTCTTCGATCATCGACGCCAGCCAACCCGGATAGTTGTTCAGCACCGGCAGACCGGCGGAAATATAATCGAAAAACTTATTCGGCGAGGTGCCGAAGTAGAAGGCGGGAACGTTCGCCAGAATCTGCATGCCCAGGTCGGCTTCCGCCATCAGGCCGGCCAGGCGCGCCTTATCAACCGGATCATGGAACACCAGGGGGCCGCCACCGGCGCCGTCCAGGCCCTCGGCGGCGGCGCGCTCGCGCAGCGCCGGTTTACGCATGCCCTGCCCCACCAGCACCAGCTTGATATCGGTACGGCCACGGCGTTTGAGCTCGGCGCCCGCGTCCAGCACTGCATCCAGACCGTTGGCCATACCGTGGGTGCCGGTGAAAATCGCCATCAGATCGGTCGCTTCCACGCCTTCGGGGCGCCAACCGGGCCCGGGCGCCGCGAAAATGCCGAAGTCACAGCCGTTGGGGATCATGGCGATGCGCGCCGGGTCGATACCGCGCGCCCGGATTCCCTTGGCCATGCCCGGCGACAGCGCCACAAGACGATGCGCGGAGTGATAGGAGAGCCACTCCAGCCCGGACATCAACCACAACACCAGCGGGTTGGTGATCACGCCCATCGCCTTGGGCAGCTCCGGCCACAGGTCACGCACTTCGAAAACAAAGCGCTTGCCGCGCAGCCAGCGCGCCACGATACCCGGAATACCGGCGGTCAGCGGCGTGCTGGTAGCGAACACCACGTCGTACCGCCGGGTTAAAGCGACCAGAACACTGCGCAACGCAAACAACAGAAACAGCCCGGCGCGTTTCAGGAAGCCGTCGGCATTGGAGTAGGCCAGGTTGAACTCCACCACCTGGATACCGTCCACCTCGCCTTCGCGGCGGCCCCTGCGGAACGCCCCCTGCAGGCCCGTCTGACCACCATGGTAGGAGCCGCACACCATGGTGACCTGATGCCCTTCCGCCAGCAGCCGACGCGCCATCTCATAGGAACGGGTGCCCGCGGAGCCTTTGGGGGTCGAGAAATGTTGATGGAAATACAAAACCTTCATGTCGGAAATTCAAACTCCGTGGTGAACACACCGGCTTCCTCAAGCACCACTTCCAGCACCGGTAGCGGCGTTTTTTGGCTGTAATAACGGGACTCCCAACCCTGCACCAGGCGTCGCTCGCGCACCCGGACATCAGCGCCGACACGAATGCGAAGCGTGCCGTTAACCAGATCGTCGCCCCGCCATTGCCAATCACCGGGGCAAAGCCGCCAGCGCAGACGCGCCTCCCCCCTGAAGCCGTCGACCCGGTCTTCCACTTTCAACCGCCCGGCCTCCAACCACACCCGCCGATAGTGACCGGCACCCCGCCAGTCACGGTAACCGGCGGCCAGGGTCTGGTCGCCGTTATCGGCACGCGGGCCGTCCAGATTCCGCACCGAAGGCCAGGCGCCGAACAGGAAGCGGCCCAGCCTCGGCATTTGCTCGCGGCCGTCGAACTGCACGCTATTGTGAGAGGCCACGCCCGGAAAATAGTCCTGCCAGTCGCCGTCCTCCTGGCCCGGGTTATAGCTGTAAGTGCCGCCATCACGCAGCAGGTTTTCCCCACCACGCCACAGATCCAAATGCAGCAGATCACTCTGCGCCGGACGAAACCGGAAATTGGGAAAGCGTAGCACCACCATCGCCGGCCCGCTGCGGGCCACCGCCAGGCCGCCATCCGCGTAAAGCGCGCTATGCTGCCAGGAGCGCACCGGTTCCGGTACCGGCAAAGCAAGCCAAAGCAGCGCCTGGTCCGCCAACGGGCAGTCCGGGTAGGCCCGCGCCCCGGCGAACAAAACAGAGGCGACCTGCACCGTCGGCCGGTAATCCCGGTAGTCGCTGTCAGTCAGGGGGATCAAGCGGGCACCGTCGTTGGCACCCAGATTGGGCGCGTCCCCGTTGCCGGGGTCGACCAGATTACCCAGCCAGCCGGTGGCAGCGCGGGCACGCTCGTAAAAGCGGGAAGAGAACGGCGCCACGGCCAGTTGTCGGCGCCAGCATTCCGCCAGGCACAGGGTATCCAGCATCACACGGTGATAGTTCACCGAGTACTGACTGAAGCTGCCGTCGGCGCCGATCAGGCGCTCGGCGCGGTTTTCCAGCCAGTAACGCCCGCGCCGGGCCCAGCGCTCGCCGCCGGGCAACCCCAGGGACGCCAGCCAGCTGCCGCCGATGAACAGCGCCGCCGCCTCGGAAGTGCCGTGATTATTGTCCTGAGCCATGGCGTAATGCAGCGTCGGCGCAATGCGTTTCAGATGCACCGCCAACAACGCCGGCAAGCCCGGCTCCGGCCGCGAAACCTGTCCCAGCATCAGCGCCGCCGCCGCCAAATGCATGACGCGGATCGACGCTTCCTGACCGCATTTCCAATTCGGCCCCCGCCATGGCGGGTTTCGCTCCGCCGCATCACTCAGCCAGGCATTAAGCCGGTCCAGCGCACGGCCGCGTTCACGAGCGTCGCGGGCGGCCAGAGCCTGCTGGGCACAGGCAAGCACCCAATCGTAGCGGGACGCCTCCCAAACCCCCTTGATGTCGCCGACACGAGGATCGAAATCCGCGATCCGCCACCAGGGCCGATCCGTGTCGGGGACGGCAACGCCGGTAACAAGGCTGCGTGCCCATTCCGGCGGCGCTTCCATGTCGGCGCCGTCGTCGACACGCAAACCGAACGCCTCGCGCCACTGATACCATCCCCGGCGGGGGGCAAGCTCCAGGCGAAGCCGGTCCGGGGCGCGGAAGAAAGGCCCGGTCACCGCCGCCGGTGGCCGACGCACCGCGCGGTTGATGCCGAGTTTAAGGCTCAACCGGTAGACCAGCACCCGGGCGATATTCAGCGGACCGAGCGCCCAGGCGGTACGAATCTTCATCGCCAGTGTCATCGATACCCCAGCCAGCGGTTTAAAAGACCGGCCCGGCGACGAAAAACCGACAAATCCTCGGTGCTCAATTCCTGCCGCCAGCGCTCGTCCAGACGCACCTGAGCGAGGGCGTCGCGATCGAGCCGCGCCGGGTTGCCGCTGACATTATGCTTCACCGCACCGGCGTTCTCGAACGCCTCGCCGGCAAGCGATTCAGGCTCGCCGATGAAGGTGCAGATTGCCTGCAACGTCACCAGCGGAGACGAGGCCAGATCCTCGTACTTCAGGGTCAGCCTGTCCTGCCCGGATACGGTGAACAGCATGGCCGTCCGGTACAACAGCCGCCGCCGCCATTCGTTGGCGTAGTGAGCCACGCTGCGCGGTATCCGGCGCTGATAAGAGGAAACGATAGCCCGACCGTCACGAACCATATGAATAACATACAAAGGCTGCCGCTGGCCCAGAGCCCGGCGAGTCAGATAGAGCGCCTTCATACGCAGCGGCGACTTGGAAGAGTCGACAATAATCCGTGCCCCGCTCACCGACTGAAGAGCACGGAATAAATGCCAGCTGTTATCGGTGGCGCGCAGAGCCGCGCTGACCGGTGCATAACGCCGGAACAGACCCAGCAGGCGCGAAGAACCCAGCAGCAATAATAACGGCAGCAGGAAACCCACATAGAATCGCTTGCCATGGTCACCCAGGTGCACCGGGAAACGCGCCCAGAACGAGCGGCGTGTCAGCGTCTCTTCGCCGGCGTTACTGCGCAGCCGGTCACAACAGGACCCCCAAAGCTCACACTCGGTAATCGGCGCGCCGCAGGTGCAGACCTTATCCGGATCATCCGATACCGCCCACTGGGCGATACGTTCCACCTCGCCGGTAGAGACGGCCCCGGGCATATTGCCGATCAGGGTATCCAGCAGCGTGGTCCCGGAATGCCCGTGGGCGACAATATAGATAATCTTGGCGTTGCTTGAGGACTCCGACATGCCTAACGATGCTCCCGCGTGTTAAAGCCCGGCAGGGTCCAGATGCCGAGCCTGCGCCATACAAAGTAAACCGCCGCCAGATTCTGGGCCACCAGAGCCGCCGCCAGCGCCAGAGCCGCGCCCAATGCGCCCAGCCAGGGTATCAGTATCAGGAACAGGCTCAGGCTGAGCAGCGCGCAAATCAGACTGATATTACGCATCAGCACCTCATGGCCGGTCATATTGAGAACAAAACCCACGGATCCGCAGGCCACATTGACCAGCTGGGCCACGGCGATCACCCGCAACAGCGGCACGGCGCCTTCGAAGCCGTCGCCAAGCAGGGCCAGAGCGGCGGCGGGAAACAGTAGCAGCACCAACAACAAAGGCGCCGCCATCAGAATGCCCAGCAACGCACCCTGCCGAGCCAGGCGCGCCAGCCGCTCCGGGCGCCCCTGGTGGTAGCTCTCGGCGAACAACGGCGGGAAAATCGCGTTAATCCCAACCAATACGAAACTCACCGCGGACGCGAGCTGCTGCGCCGCCTTGAACAGCCCGAGCTCGGCACTGGCCAGCAGCCAGCCGGCCAGCATAATGCCGACCACCGACTGAAGCAGCACCGCCAGGTTGGTGAAAAAGAACGCCTGCGAGGTGGCGAAGAATACACGCGGCGTCTCAAGCCTCCCGGCCGCCGCCGGGCCAGCGGCCAGTGAGCCGTGCCAACGCCGCAACGGCCAGGCCGCCAAGGCCAGCACAAGCCATGAGGAAAGAGCATAGGCCCAACCCAGCGTGGCCAGCTCGCCCTCCGGATGCAGCCCGCGCAGCAAGAACAAGAACGGCACCACGCCGAGAGCGATACCGCCGTTCTCTAACAGAGACGCGGCAGCCGGTCGGCGCAGCCCTTTGAAAAAGCCGGATAAAACAAACGCCAGAGTGAAGGCCGGCGTAGCCAGGGCGACACCGGCGAGTGCCGAAGCCAGCCCCGGCGCCTGGAAGAGATCTTCCAGCGGTTCCCGGAAGGCCCACAGAAGCCCGCCACCGAGCACACTGGCCAACAAGGCGGTCAACAACGCCCGGCGCAGATAGATCCGGTTGTTCGGGTCGCCGGGCTCACGTCCGACGTAGCGCATCAGGGTGCCGCCCATCCCGTACCGGGCCAGGGTGCCGACGCCCAGGATCAGGCTCTGTGCCAGGGCCAGCACCCCGACCCCGGCCGGGCCGTACAGACGCCCCGCCACCACGATCAGCAACAGGCTGCCGGATACGGCCAGCCCCCGGGCCAGGAAGGTCCGCACCAGGGTGCCGCGCAACCGGCCCGCTTTCATAACGCGCCTTTGTGCCAGTCGCCCACCACCGCCGGCCAGGTGTAGTGCGCCATGGCCACGTCCCTGGACCCGGCGGCACGCTCGCGCGCCAGCGGGTAATCCACGGCCAGTTCATGGATCGCCTCGACCAACCCGGATTGATCGCCCGCCGGATAAAACCAAACGCCGTGCAGCCGGCCGGCCTGCCGGCTCATCGACCCGGAGCACACGATCGGCAAAGCCAGCGCCGCATACTCGAACAGCTTCACCGGACTGGTGGCGCGGGCGGCATCGGACGCCGAGGAGTGCACCACCAGAATGGGGTTCTCAATGTCGGACAACGCCCGCACCAGCGACCCCCGGTCAAAAGCACCATGGGCGAACACCGAAGGATAAGACGACGGCGCCTGATCAACACCGAACAACCTCAGCCCGCTGATCACGCCTCTTTCCGTTAGTTCAGAGGCGGCCTGGTACAACAGCTCCCAATCGTAATACGGCTGCTCCTTACCGAAGTAAACCAGCCAGGGCGGCACCCGGGGGTCGCAAAGCGGTTCGAAATCAATCAGCTGATCCGGATCAAACCCGTTGGGCATCACATAGGTGCGCCGGCACGGCCGCGCGAGGGTTTTGATACGATCCATCGACACTTCGGAGACGGTGATTATGTTGAACAGACGGGTCGTGAGCCACACCGCCAAACGCACCCCCAGCCGCACCGGGGCCTTGTTGGAATCAATACCCGTCAAAGCGTTCACTTCGACCCAGACGTTGCGGTTGATCAACAGCACGGGCCAGAACAGAAACGGAATCACCGGACGCCAGCGCACCACCATCAGCCGGTGGGAGAATAACAACCGTAGCGTTTCGAGCATCAACCTCGGCCACCACAACATGCCGCGCCGGCAAGAGCGCAAGGCGACGCCCTCAGGTGTCGCCACATAGTCCGCAGCGCCCGGCCCGGAAAGCAGCGTGATCCGGCTACCGTGAGCGGCCGCGCCGGCGACGAAACCGCAAGCATGGCTGACCCGACCACAACGGCCTTCAACAAAGAAAGCCGGCGTGGTCAGGACGTAGAGAATATCCCCTTTCATTGAAACCCCTTCTCAGGTCGTCCAAAGCCCACAAGCGTCCACCACTGCTTTATTGTGTAAATGTGCAGTGGTTAGCGCACGGAACGAGCGGTGCGCCACCAGGGCGACCACGATGTCGGCGTGCGCCAGAGCATTGTCGGCACTACAGAGTCGAGCCCCGTGGCCGGAGAGAAGATCCGGCAGTGCATGAATGTTCGGCTCCACCGCCAGCAACGGCCCGGGGTGTTCCGCCGCCACCCGGGTGGCGATATCCAGCGCCGGGCTTTCGCGCAGGTCGTCGATGTCCGGCTTGAACGCCAGGCCGAAGCAGGCGATGGTCACGTCGCCGGCGCGCTTGTCCGGGTTCGCCTGCAGAAACTCGCCCACCGCCGTTTTGATTTTTTCCACCACCCAGTCCGGCTTGCCGCTGTTCACCTCCCGGGCGGCGCGGATCAGCCGCGCCAGCTCCGGCGTCTCGCTGACGATGAACCAGGGGTCCACGGCGATGCAGTGGCCGCCCACGCCCGGGCCCGGCTGCAGAATGTTGACACGCGGATGGCGGTTGGCCAGCGCGATCAATTCCCAAACGTTGATGTCCAGCCGCTCGGCGATAATCGACAGCTCGTTGGCGAAGGCGATGTTGACGTCACGGAAGGCGTTCTCGGTGAGCTTGGCCATCTCGGCGGTGCGCGCCGTGGTGGTCAGGCAGTCGCCGCGCACAAAGGTGCGGTACAGCTCGGCGGCGGCCTCGGCGCAGGCCGGCGTCATGCCGCCGATGATGCGGTCGTTCTCGATCAGCTCGTGCATGATGCGCCCGGGCAGCACCCGCTCGGGACAGTGCGCCACGCGGATGTCGGCGCCCTCCCCCGCGTCCTGGGGAAAGCTCAGATCCGGGCGGGCTTCCGCCAGCCAGGCGGCCATCGCTTCGGTGGCGCCCACCGGCGAGGTGGATTCCAGAATCACCAGGTTGCCCTGGCGCAGCACCGGCGCCACCGAACGGGCCGCCGCGCGGATAAAGCTCAGGTCCGGTTCCGGCACCGCGTCCGGGTCCGCCTGCCGCTTGAACGGCGTCGGCACCGCGATCAAAAACGCGTCCGCCGGCTCCGGTTCGGTGGTGGCGTGCAGGTAGCCCTCTTTCACCGCCGCGTGCACGGCGATATCCAGCTCCGGCTCGACAATATGGATTTCGCCCCGGTTGATGGTGTCCACCGCGTTCTGGTTCACGTCCACGCCGATCACTTTCTTGCGGCGGCCGGCGAAGACCGCGGCGGTGGGCAGGCCGATATAGCCCAGGCCGACGACGCATACGGTATCGAAGGTCATAACCAATGCATTCCTTGTTGAGTTCTTAGCTGCTGTGCCGCCTCGATGGTCGCCCGTGAAACCTCGAACAGTTGATCGGCGGGAATCGGGCTTTCGGCGCCCTCCTGCAGGGCTTTGAGAAACGCCGCCGCGCAAGCGCGCTGGCCCTTATCCTGACGCCACAAGCGATGCCGTTTGAAGCCCGGCCAACCGAAACCTCGGAGGGTGCGGAAGTTATCCAGTTGCAGAGTGCCGCCGGCGGCGAACACGTCCACTCTTTCCTTGGGAAAGCGGGAGGAGCCGTTGGCCAGATAATGCACCGTGCCCAGCGAGCCGTCGGCGAAGCCGAGTGTCACCGTGGCGTTATCCTCGGTGCCGTCACCGTTGGCGGTCGGTCCCATGCCCCTGGCCTGCACCGAGACAATCTCGGCGCCGGCAAGGTAACGCATCAGATCGATGAAGTGGCAGGCCTCACCGAGGATGCGGCCGCCGCCGACGTCCTGATCGCGAGTCCAGTGATCGCCCGGCAACGCCCCGGCGTTAACGGTGATGATAAAGGACTTCGGATCGGCCACCGCATCGAGCAACACGCGCAGCGTCTGGACCTGCGGCGCGAACCGCCGGTTGAACCCCACCATCAGATGGCAAGGCCGGCCCTGATCCAGGTTGTGGCGCCAGTGCGCCTCCACCTGATCCAGCTGCTCGCCGGTTAACGCCAGCGGCTTTTCAACGAAGACATGCTTACCCGCATCAAGCGCCCTGCATACGAAGTCGGCGTGGCTGTTATGCCGGGTCGCCACCGCGACCGCGGTGGTCTGCGGGTCCGCCAGCAGCGCTTCCACATCCGTGGTCGCCTCGGCGAAGCCCGCTTTCGCGCCGTGGATGACACCGTTGATACCGCCGGACGTCGCGATGCTGGAAAACTGCGCGCCGGCGGCCTTGAAAGCAGGAATCAGAATACGTGAGGCGTAATTTCCAGCGCCGATGAAACCGACCACCGGCCTGGCAGGGTCAAACCGCCCGGGCGCGCGCAACGCCACCCGGCTACCGGCGCTCTCGGCCCCGGTGTCGTACTGCAAAAGAATACCCAGCGCCTCGCGGCTACCGGTAAGCGTCCGATACGCTTCCGGGGTCTGGTCGAACGGAAAGCGGTGACTGATCAGCGGCGCGACGTCGAGACGGCCATCGGCCATCATGTCCAGCACCGCCTCAAAATTACGCTGCTCGGTCCAACGCACCAGGCCATAGGGGTAGTCGTTGCCCTGTTCCTCATAGCTCGGGTCGTAACGGCCCGGGCCGTAGGAGCAGGACACCTGAAAAGAGAGTTCCTTCTCGTAGAAATCCGCGCGGTCCAGCTGCAGGCCGGTCACGCCCACCAGCACGATGCGGCCACGGGTACGGCTCATCCGGGCCGCCTGGCGCACCGGATCATTGGAGGACGTGGACGCGGTAATGATAACGCCATCCACCCCCTTGCCCCGGCTCAGACGCAGCCCGGCCGCCACCGGATCCTCACCGTTAGCGGGGTTGCACACCGCCGCGCCGAACCGCTCCGCCAGCACCAGCTTGGCGGGGTCCGGGTCAATCGCCAGCACTCGGCAACCGTGGGCGCGCAACAGCTGAATAGTGAGCAAACCAATCAGGCCGGCGCCGGTCACCACGAAGGCCTCACCGAGGTCCGGGCGTGCCAGCCGTATACCCTGGAGACCGATACTGGCCACCACCGTGAACGCGGCGGCCTCATCGCTGACCGCATCAGGAACAGGGGCACAGAGGTTCCGGCCTACCCGCACCACATCCGCATGGGGTCCGTTGGAGGCCACCCGGTCCCCCGGCTTGAGATCGGTCACCCCGGCGCCGACGGCGGCCACGACACCCACATTGCAATAGCCCAGCGGCAGTGGCTCGGCGAGCTTGGAGCGCACCGCGTCCACCGTGGCCGCCAGGCCGTCGGTGGCCACTTTCTCCAGCACCATCTTCACTTTTTCCGGCTGTTGCCGGGCCTTATCCAGATAAGAGGCGTTACCGAAGTCCACCAGCATGCGTTCCGTGCCGGCGGAGATCAGTGATTGCGTGCTGTTGATCAGCACCGTGCCGGGCGTCACCAGCGGCGCCGGCGCCTCGGTGATCACGGTCGAGCCGTCGGACAGACTTTGCAGAACCTGCTTCATGGGCGATGATCCCGTCCCTGTGATACCAATTCCCGCATGGCTTCATGCAGTGAAGACGCCTCGTCGGTGCAGGCAAACACCGACGACGGCAGAGCGCGCATATTTTCCTGCCAGCGGCGCAGAACCGCCGGGCTGACTTCCTTGAAGCGTGTCACGACCTGATCGGACTCCACCGCGTCCAGCGTCAGGCCGATATCATACTCGGCCACCCACTTACCGTCGTTACTGCCCTGCCGCGTGACCAGCGGACGACTGAAGGCACAGGCTTCATAGAACCGATTGGTACGGGCCCACCGCAGGTTCCAGTCATCGGCGGCGATCGGGGCGTAGCTGGCCCAGATCATATCGACGTCACCATAGAGCGCCGGCAGATCCCGTGGCGAACAGTAAGGCCCCTGAACGGTCACGTTGGCGCGCCGATCCAGGTCTTCCAGCAACGCCGCCGGCAGCAGGCTGAAGCCGGCTACTTTTATGCGCAGCCGATCAGGGTAAGCGTCCGCCAGCGCGGCCAGGGCACGCACCGACCATTCGCAACGCAGCACCCCGAAATACCCGATCACCAGCGTATCGCCATCGGCCAGCGGCTTCGGCGCTGTCGCCGTAACCGGAAAATCGATTTTATTCTCGATGACCCGGTGATTGAGGTGCAGCCCCAGCCAGTCCCGGTAGTAGCGGCGGCAAAAGTCCTCGGCCGTGAACACCACCAAGTCGGCGCGGCGCACCAGCCATTTATCCAGCCCGCGAAACAGGCGGCCCTTCAATCCACCCGCCGTCTGGACAGCGCGGATATCACCGATTTCCAACACCAACGGCTTGTTCAAAAACAGCGAAGCCAGCCACCCCAGCAGCAGCATGTCCAGCCCGAAGGCATAGACCACATCCGTGTCTTTAATCCGCCGGCGAATGACGCCGATGGACCGCAAAAAAACACGCAGCCGGAACAAATAGCGGCCATGGGGAATACGGCCCAGCACTTCCAACGCACAGTCGGGCGGGCGTCCCTTGTGGTAAGGCCGGTCAAACGCCAGGCAGCGCACCTCGGCGCCCTGCTCCCGCATCATCGCGATCCGCTTGGCGAAACGCGGCTGCCCCACCACCGGCAGCAACCCCAAAACATTCATAAGGTACTAATTCCTAGTCGCGGGGGTGGAAAGCAAAGCGCCGAGTTTGCGAACCTTATCCAAGAAAAACGGCGCCTTCCATAGGGCAAGGCCATGACGTTCCACTGCCGACAGAAAAGGGGCGACGTCGTCCGCCGCCTGTCGCCAGTTGATGGCGTTCACGGCTTCCGTCAGTGCCGCGTCCAACCAGGCCGCATCGACCACCGGATCCGCCCCCTGCCATGGACCGGTCTGTCGCAGCGCGGCCTGCAGGTGGCTCAAATTCGGCGCCACACCTTGCTTGATATACCAATTGAAGTCGAACCAGTCCCGCCCCTTCAGGTAGTCCCGGCAAAGCAGGGCGTGGATTTTCAACGCGAAGTTACTGGCCAGGTCCTGGCTGCGCACCTCGAAATCGAGAGGGAAATCCAGGTAATGGGATTCAAAACCACTGCCTGCCGGGGGCCGGGTATCGATTTCCAGTTTAACCCGTAGCTTTCTTCCGGAATCGGTTTGCATGAAAGAGAGGTCCAGCTGTCGACCGATGGAGTCGTCCTTGAGCATCGCCTGCTGAACGGCGCGGTCCATCTTTCCCCGGTCGGAAAGCTCCGCTCGGACACCAAACTCAAGCAAAACCTCTTGAAGCTCATCACAATACGGCTGCCACTGGAAATCCTTGTCGGGCTCGATAAGAATAAAATCCAGATCCTCCGAAAAGCGCGGCAAACCATGCAGTATTCGCAGACTGCTGCCACCCTGGAACGCCGCCACTTCATAGAAATTCGCCCGCCATAAGCCATACAGCGCGACTTCCTGAAGAATCTCCTTTAGGGCGTGCTCCTCCTGAAGAGCATCCGTGCACGCGTAGCGCTCCAGGCGCTGACGCAACAGATCAATCATCGGCCAAATCCTTTTGTAGAGCGTCGATCAAACGCTGCATGCGGCGATGTTTATACACCGCCCGCAATGCGTCCATTTCTGAAACGTCCACCGACTTCCAGGCCTGCTCATCAATGCGCAGGCCCTGAAGAAGGGCGGTTTCTCCCGGCCACTCTTCCTTACGCAAGCAGAGCAAATCCAGTAACGCGCGCAACGGCCTGGCCACTAGTGCCGGATGGCCGGACAAGACAGAGCGTTCAACACCGCGCAAAAAACCGCCAGGATTCAACGCCAACGGATAGAAACGGAACTCTCCAACCCCGGTGACAGTAACCAAATCCCGGCGCCGCCCCGGCGTGACCGCCTGAACCAAAGGCGTTGATTCAGGAATCCAGCCGTGATGCGACAGCGCGGCCTCGAACGACACATAGGCCCCCGGATGAAGAGACTGAACAATCACGAAAGGGTGCGGCCGGTAGCCCGACACCACCGGGGACAACAAATAGCGCCCACGACGCAGCCGCCACAGTTCCTGGGCGTGCAATGCGCGGTTCACCAGGTTGTAGCGCCGTTGATCGGTACCCCGAAGCAAGCGGGCCAGCTGCTTCTCGGTCAGCACCTGCTCCGTCAGTCCTTGATCGATCAGAGTCCGGGTCAATGTCTCCATAAAATGTAGGATACTTTCATTTTTTGAAAGTATCCAACACTAATTGCCGGCCAGGTAGTCGGCGATACGCTGGGAGGCCCGGCCGTCGCCGTAGGGGTTGTGGGCGCGGCTCATGGCGTCCCACGCGGCCTGATCGGTAAGCAGGCGGAGGGCTTCATCATGGATGGCGTCGGCGCCGGTGCCCACCAGCTTCACCGTGCCGGCGTCCACCGCGTCCGGGCGTTCGGTGGTGTCGCGCATCACCAGCACCGGCTTGCCCAGCGACGGCGCCTCTTCCTGGATGCCGCCGGAGTCGGTGAGGATCAGCGTGGCGTTGCTCATCAGCCAGACGAACGGCAGGTAGTCCTGGGGCTCGATCAGGTGCACGTTGGGCCGGCCGCTGAGCAGCCGGTTCACCGGCTCCTGCACGTTCGGGTTGAGGTGCACCGGGTAGACGAAGTCGGTGCCCGGGTGCGCCTCGGCAAGCCGCGACACCGCCTGGCAGATGCGCTCGAATCCGCCGCCGAAGCTCTCCCGGCGGTGGCCGGTGATCAGCACCATGGGCCGTTCCAGACCGTAGGGGAAGCGCCCCGCCAGCTCATCGCGCAACGCGGCGTCGCCGTCGATGCGCTCCCGCACCCACAGCAATGCGTCGATCACGGTGTTGCCGGTGGTGAGAATGCGGGCTTCGTCCACGCCCTCGGCCAGCAAGGCGTCGCGGGCGCTGGCGGTGGGCGCGAAGTGGGCGGCGGCGAGCACCCCGGTGAGCTTGCGGTTGGCCTCTTCCGGCCAGGGGGAAAGCAGGTTGCCGGTGCGCAGCCCCGCTTCCACATGGCCCACCGGCACCTTCTCGTAGAAGGCGGCCAGCGAGGCCGCCAGCGTGGTGGTGGTGTCGCCGTGCACCAGGATCATATCCGGCTTCTCGGCGCGGATCACGTCGCGCAGGCCGAGCAGAATGCGGGTGGTGATGTCGTAGAGATCCTGGCCCGGCGCCATGATATCCAGATCGTGGTCCGGCGTGATCTCGAACAGCGCCAGCACCTGATCCAGCATCTCGCGGTGCTGGGCGGTCACGCACACCCGGCTGTCGAAGCGGGGGTCGGCGCCCAGGGCTTTCACCACTGGCGCCATTTTGATGGCCTCCGGGCGGGTGCCGAAGACACTGAGAATCCGCTTTCCGCTCAACACTGTCTGCTCACAAAAACGCCTTTTCGCCAGTCATTTGGGGCCACGCGCCCGAAAGCCGGCTATTTTCTCATTAATCGCGGTGTAATTGTAGGCGCGGGACTCGCCCCTACCTTCAGGACCGGGCCAGGTCGAGCGCCTGTTCAGCCAGGTCCGGATAAGCGGCACGGCTGGCCGCATACTCGTCGAGAGCATTAAGTGTCCTGATCGCGGCCGAAAGTTCGATGAGCGCGTCCGCGCTTTCGGCCATTTCCGGTTCGAATTTGCCGTTGTGTCTCATCCACTTGATAACCTCATCGAGGTGCCATAACGGTGTTGAACCGGATACCCGTGCGGAAGGAAAGCGGGTTTTGATCCTACGCACATCGCCGGTCGCGTATTTCCTCATCGCCTGACGACTGACTTTCGAGAGACGTTCAGACAGTAATGCTGAAAGCTCGGAAAGATTCAGCAAGTCAGGTCCGACACAGACCAGCCGTCCATTGGGAATCGCACGCTCCACATCGTCAATCGCGGAACGTAGCGCCGCCAGCGGGCCCTGAGCTTGCCGGGTAAAATCGAGCGCCGTATGGCCGGCAACAGCGACCCCGACAAGCGCGTCATCGCAACCGGCTTCGAACAGGGCATCAAGCCAAGCTTCCGGATCAGGTTCGCTTTCCGGGAGCTGGTAGTACAACTGAAATACGTATTCATTCATCGTCCAAATCTCCCACGTATCGCAGGCCGAATTCGCAGTTATCGACCCATCGCCTGATGCTTTTGGCGTGCCCCTCTTCATTTCGAGGTGTCGACCAAATGCTGTTGCGGCAGAAACGCCCACATCGACAAGCCGGGTCGTTGTTCGGGCATTGCAGAATGCCCCAGGCATGGGCGCTTTTCCCTGAGGCCTTCACCTGCCAACCGTGCTTTTCCGCGTACTGAATCGCCCGCTCGATAATTGCTTTCGGGTGTTTTTTCCGTGCCATTGCATGTCCTTGGAAGCGTCCCATAGAAGTTTATTGTTGTCAAATGACAACAGTTTTTTGGCGGGTACGAAAGACTGACTATGGCAAAGCCGTGCCGTCCGGTCTGTCGGTCAGGGGCGATTGTGAATGTAGGAGATTGCCGGGAGCTTCGCTCCCTTTCGCGGGCGGGGCCCGCTCCCACCAGAACCGCCACAAAGCAAAAGTGTTGACAGAGCTTTCACGGTTGGGGAACACTGCCGGTTACTACGTACGAACATTCGTTCGTACCCACAAAACAGAATAACAAGGGAGAGCAACCATGCACGTTTTGATCGTGGGCGCCGGCATCGCCGGCCTGACCGCCGCCATCGCGCTTCGCCACAAGGGCATCGACGCGACCATCATTGAGCAGGCCCCGCAGCTTTCCGAGATCGGCGCCGGCATCCAGATCGCCAGCAACGGCTCGGTGGTGCTGCGCGAGCTCGGCCTGGAGCAGGCCGTGGCGGCCAAGTCGGTGATCCCGAAGTCGTTCGACATGCGTGATATCCGCAACGGCAAGCTGCTGTACGTGTCGCCGCTGGGCGAGGAAGGCGCGCAGCGCTGGGGCGCGCCGCTGTACAACATCCACCGCGCCGACCTGATCGAGATTCTCGCCGACGCCCTGCCCTCCGAGTCGGTGCGGCTCGGGGTGCACTGCACCGGCTTCACCCAGGATGACAAGGGCGTCACCGTGCATGTGGAAGACGGCGACGACCTGCACGGCCATGTGCTGATCGCCGCCGACGGCATCCACTCGGTGATCCGCAAGCAGTTGTTCGGCGAGGACGACGTGCACTTCTCCAACATCCTGATGTGGCGGGCGCTGATTCCCGCCGAGAAGCTGGAAGGCATCGATCTGGATGAGCGCGGCAACTACTGGTTCGGCCCCGGCCGCACCCTGATCACCTACTGGATCCGCCCCAAGAACCTGTACAGCATTCTCGCCTCGGTGCCCTCCGGCGAGGTGCACCGCGAGTCCTGGACCGAGAGCGGCGACATCGACGAGCTGCGCGCCTCCTTCGCCGACCTGGAGCCGCGCGCCCAGGCGATGATGGATCAGATCGACACCGCGTTCCTCACCGGCATGTTCTACCGCGACCCCATCGACCGCTGGACCGACCGCCGCGTGACGCTGATGGGCGACGCCGCCCACCCGATGGTGCCGTTCCTGGCCCAGGGCGCCTGCCAGGGCATCGAGGACGCCTGGGTGCTGGCGACCATGCTGGAGCACTACGGCGAAGACAATCTGGAAACCGCGCTGGAAGAGTACGAGCAGCGCCGCCGCCCGCGCACCACCCGGGTTCAGTCCGGCGCCCGCGCCATGGTCAAGCTGGTGCACGAGTCCGAGCCGGAGCGCATCAAGGCGCGCAACGGGCGCTGGAAAGGCATGCAGCACATCGACCCGATGACCGAGGCCACCTGGGCGTTCGTCTGGGATTACAACGTGCTGGAAGAGGTGAAGCGTCCGGCCGGTGAAGTGCAGGGCCTGTCCGCCACCCGCGAAGACAAAAAGATGGAACGCCCCGAAAGCCAGCGCGCTTTCGATATGTGGAAGTCCGCGTTCACCGCCGAGGACGTGGCGCGCGGCCACGACGGCATGCGCGAAGGCTACGACCGCTTCCTGACCACCCACTTCCCGGCCCCGGACGACCTGTCCGTGGAGAACGCCGAGCTGGGCGGCGTGGAAGCGCTGCGCGTGCGCGCCGCCGGCGCCACCGCCGCCGACAACCGCACCACCGTGCTGCACTTCCACGGCGGCGGCTACATGCTCGGCTCCGCCAAGGGGTCGGTGGAATACGCCGGCCGGTTGGCCAAGGCGGTGGGCGGCGACTGCGTTACCGTGGACTACCGGCTGGCCCCGGAAAACCCCTACCCGGCGGCGCTCGACGACGCGGTGGACGCCTACCGCGGGTTGGTCAACAGCGGCGTGGCCCCGTCGCGGATTCTGCTTAGCGGCGAGTCCTCCGGCTCCGGCCTGGCGCTGGCCCTGGCGCTCACCCTGAAGATGGCCGGTGACAAACAGCCCGCCGGCATCATCGCCATCTGCCCGTTCGCCGATCTCACCCTGTCCGGCGCCAGCATCAAGGAGTTCGCCGGCCAGGACCCGGCGGCCAACCGCGACACCCTGGCGTTCATGGCGGCCTCCTACTTCCAGGAGCACGAGCCCCGCGACCCGCTGGTGTCACCGCTGTTCGGCGACCTCAAGGGCCTGCCGCCGCTGTTCCTGTCCGCGGTGGAGGGCGAGTCCCTTTACAGCGACAGCAGCCGCCTGCTGGAACGCGCCCGGGAAGCGGACGTGGACGTGACCATGGTGCCGGTGAAGGACTCGGTGCACGTCTACACCCTGTTCCCGTTCCTGCCGGAGACCACTGAGACCCTCAATGAAATCAGCCGCTGGGCGCGCCGCGTCACCGGCTGAACCAAACGATCAGAACCACAACAACAAAACGAGGACGCATCATGCATAAGCCAATAACAACCAGCCTCTTCGCCATCGCCCTGCTCGCCAGCGGGGTGGCCGGCGCCGCCGACGGTGCCAAACCAAACGCCAAGGGCATCTCCGGCGACACCGTGAAAATCGGCGTGCTGGCGGACATGTCCGGCATCTTCTCCGACCTGAGCGGCGAAGGCGCCGTCACCGCCGCGCGCATGGCGGCGGACGACTTCGTCGCCGAGCAGAAACCCGGCTTCAAGGTGGAGGTGGTCACCGCCGACCACCAGAACAAAACCGACGTGGCCGCCAGCCGCGCCCGCGAGTGGTACGACACCGAAGGCGTGGACATGATCACCGACGTGATCAACTCCGCGGTGGCCCTGGCGGTGTCCGAAGTGACCCGCGACAAGGACCGCGTGCTGATGGTCACCGGCGCCGGCTCCACCACCATCAACAACGAGCAGTGCTCGCCCAACACCATCCTCTACGCCTGGGACACCTACTCCCTGGCCAACAGCCTGGGCCGCACCATCACCGAACAGGGCCACGACAGCTGGTACTTCGTGACGGTGGACTACGCGCTCGGCAAATCCATCGAATACGACGCCACCAAGGCGGTGGAAAACGCCGGCGGTGAAGTGCTCGGCTCCCTGCACCACCCCATGGGCGCCTCCGACTTCGCCTCCTTCATGCTGCAGGCGCAGAGCTCCGGCGCCGACGTGATCGGCATCGCCAACGCCGGCGGCGACCTGCACAACGCAGTGCGCGTGGCCAACGAGTTCGGCATCAACCAGTCGCAGAAAATCGTCGGCCTGGCCGCCAGCATGACCGACGTGCACGCACTGGGCCTGGAAGTCACCCAGGGCATGCTGCTGGTGGAAGGGTTCTACTGGGATCAGGACGACGCGGCACGCGAGTGGAGCAAACGCTTCAAGGAAAAGACCGGCAAGATACCCAACATGCTCAACGCCGCCACCTACTCGGCGGTCACCAACTACCTGAGCGCCGCCCAGGAGCTGGGCACCGACGACGCCGACGCGGTGCTGGCCCACTTGCACGAGCAGGAGATCAACGACCTGTTCGCCAAGAACGGCCGCATCCGCCCGGACGGCCAGATGGTCCACGACGTCTATCTCTACGAAGTGAAAAGCCCGAAAGAGTCCGACGGCGAGTGGGACTACTACAAGCTGCGCGAAACCGTGCCGGCGGAAAAAGCCTACCAGCCGCTCTCCGAGTCACGCTGCCCTCTGGTGACCGGTTAAAAAGGGGACAGACATGACGGACGAGGTACTGGGCACCCGGCGGTTGAGCAAACGCTTCAAGGGCTTCACCGCCGTCGACAACGTGGATCTGTCCGTAAAAAAGGGGCACATCCACGCCCTGATCGGCCCAAACGGGGCCGGCAAGACCACGCTGTTCAACCTGCTCACCCGCTTCACCGAGCCCAGCGCCGGCGAGATCCACTTCAACGGGCGGTCAGTGTGCGCACTGCCGCCCCGCGAGGTGGCGCGGCGCGGCATGGTGCGCTCGTTTCAGATCTCCGCGGTGTTCGCCAGCCTGAGCGTGCTCGACAACGTGCGGCTGGCGCTGCAGCGCGAGCTGGGTATGTCGTTTCACTTCTGGAAAAGCGACCGGGTGCTCAACCGGCTCAACGACCGTGCCATGGCGCTGCTGGAGTCCGTGGGGCTCACCGGCGTCGCCTCGCACGCCGCCGGTAGCCTGCCCTACGGCCACAAGCGGGCCCTGGAGCTGGCCACCACCCTGGCCATGGACCCGGTGCTGATGCTGCTGGACGAACCCACCCAGGGCATGGGCTACGAGGACGTGGACCGGGTCACCGCGCTGATCCAGCAGGTGGCCGTCGGCCGCACCGTGCTGATGGTGGAGCACAACATGAAGGTGGTGGCGTCCATCGCCGACACCCTGTCGGTGCTGCAGCGCGGCCGGCTGATCGCCAGCGGCGGCTACCAGGAGGTGTCCACCAACCCCCGGGTGATGGAGGCCTACATGGGCACCGCCCCCGGGCACGGCAAGGAGAGCGTGGCATGAACACCGCAACGCAAACAGCGGCCCTGGCGGTGCGTGATCTGCACGCCTGGTACGGCGAATCCCACGTGCTGCAGGGCGTGAACTTCGACGTTCAGCACGGCGAGGTGGTCACCCTGCTGGGCCGCAACGGCGCCGGGCGCACCACCACGCTACGCGCCCTGCTCGGCCTCACCGGCCGGCGCAGCGGGTCAATACGGGTGTTCGACGAGGAAGTAATCGGCACGAGCACGCACCGCATCGCCCGGCTCGGCGTCGGCTACTGCCCGGAAGAGCGGGGGATTTTCGCCAGCCTCAGCTGCGAGGAAAACCTGCTGCTGCCGCCGCTGTTCAAGGGCAGCGAAGCGGGGCTCTCGCTGAATGAGGTCTACCGGCTGTTCCCCAACCTGGAAGAGCGCAAGCACAGCCCGGGCATGGCGCTGTCCGGCGGCGAACAGCAGATGCTCGCCCTGGCGCGCATTCTGCGCACCGGCGCGCGGCTGCTGTTGCTGGATGAAATCTCCGAAGGGCTGGCGCCGGTGATCGTCGACACCCTCGGCCAGGCGATCCAGGAGCTGCGCCGGCGCGGCTACACCATCCTGCTGGTGGAGCAGAATTTTCATTTTTCGGCGGCGCTGTCGGACCGGCTGCTGTTCATGGAGAGCGGCCGCATCATCGACACCCTGACCCCGGACCAACTGGACGACAACGCCGACGAAGTGGCGCGCATGCTCAGCGTCTGAAAACAATAAAGGGAAGGCTATGGATATATTCGGTGTGCCGGTGCAGGCACTCATGGCGCAACTGATGATCGGCCTGGTGAACGGCTGCTTCTACGCGGTCCTGAGCCTGGGGCTGGCGGTCATCTTCGGCATGCTGCACGTGATCAACTTCACCCACGGCGCCATGTTCATGCTGGGCGCGCTGCTCAGCTGGGCCGGCCTCTATTACTTCGAGCTCAACTACTGGGTGATGCTGTTCCTGGCGCCGCTGGTGGTGGGCGTGTTCGGCATCGTGCTGGAGCGTTTGTTTCTGAAACGCATCTACAAGCTCGACTATTTGTACGGCCTGCTGCTGACCCTGGGCCTGACGCTGATCATCGAAGGCGCGGTGCGCTCCGTTTACGGCGTGTCCGGCAAGCCCTACGGCCCGGCGCCGATCTCCGGCGTCACCGACCTGGGCTTTCTGATGATCCCCAACTACCGGCTGTGGGTGATCGTCGCCTCGCTGCTGGTGTGCGCCGCCACCTGGTACACCATCGAGCGCACCCGCCTGGGCGCCTACCTGCGCGCCGCCACCGAGAACCCCAAGCTGGTGGAAGCCTTCGGCATCAACGTGCCGGTGCTGGTCAGCCTGACCTTCGGCTTCGGCGTCGCCCTGGCGGCGTTCGCCGGGGTGCTGGCCGCGCCGATCATGCAGGTCTCCGCGCTCACCGGCCAGACCATGATCGTGATCGTGTTCGCGGTGGTGGTGATCGGCGGCATGGGCTCCATCGCCGGCACCGTGGTCACCGGCATCGGGCTGGGCCTGGTGGAAGCGCTCACCAAGGTGTACTACCCGGAAGCCTCTTCCATGGTGATGTTCCTGGTCATGGTGCTGGTGCTGCTGGTGCGGCCCAACGGCCTGTTTGGAGGTGTGGAATGACTCGCCCGATGTGCTACGGCTTCCTGCTGCTGGCCCTGGTGGCCGCCCCCTGGATGGGGCTCTACCCGGTGCTCGGCACCAAGATTCTCTGCTACGCGCTGTTCGCCTGCGCGTTTCATTTGCTGCTCGGCTACACCGGCCTGGCGTCCCTGGGCCACGCCGCCTTTCTCGGCGTCGGCGGCTATGTGGCCGGCTACGGCATCAAGGCCTGGGCGCTGTCGCCGGAACTGGCGCTGCTCGCCGGCCTGTCGGTGGGCGCGCTGATGGGGCTGGTGATGGGCTATGTGTCGATCCGCCGCTCCGGCATCTACTTCACCATGATCACCCTGGCGCTGGCGCAGCTGGTCTATTTCCTGTGCGTACAGATTCCGCAGACCGGCGGCGAGGACGGCCTGCAGGGCATCGACCGGGGCATGCTGTTCGGCTTCATCGATCTGCACAACGACCGCGTCATGTACTACACCACCCTGACCATCGGCGTGGCGGCGTTCCTGTTCATCGCCCGGGTGGTGCGCTCGCCGTTCGGCCAGGCGCTCACCGCGATCAAGGACAACGAGCCGCGCGCGGTATCGCTGGGCTACCACCCGGACCGCTACAAGCTGCTGGTGTTCACCCTGTCCGCCGCGCTCACCGGCCTGGCGGGCGCGCTCAAGGCCATTGGCTTGGGCTTCGTGACGCTCTCCGACGTGCACTGGATGACCTCCGGCCACGCCCTGCTGATGACCCTGGTGGGCGGCCTGGGCACCCTGTCCGGCCCGGTGGTCGGCGCCGTGGTGCTGGTCACCCTGGAGAACAAGATCGGCGAGCTGGGCGCGCTGCTCGCCGGCGTCACCGGCATCGGCTGGTTCGCCACCCTCGGCGAGTCGGTGATGATGATCATGGGCATCGTGTTCGTGATCTGCGTGCTCGCTTTCCGGCGCGGCATCATGGGCGAGCTCGACGCCCTGCGCCGCCGTGTCCGCACCCCCAACCCGGCACCGGAGTCTCAATCATGACCACCCATACCCCCGACGCGTTTCACCATCACTGGCCGCCGCGGCTGTCCAAAAGCCTGCGGCCGCCGCGCACCACCCTGTGGGACAACCTGGTCACCAGCGCGCGGCGCTATCCGGAAAAAATCGCGATCCGCTTCTTCGACCGCGCGCTCAGCTACCGCGAGCTGCTGTGCCAGTGCGAAACCCTGGCGGCCTGGCTCAGCGGCGCCGGCGTGCGCCCCGGCGACCGGGTGCTGGTGATGATGCAGAACTGCCCGCAGTTGGTGATCGCCCACTACGCCATCATGCGCGCCAACGCGGTGGTGGTGCCGATCAACCCGATGAACAAAGCCTCCGAGCTGGGCCACTACATCCACAACGCCGGCGCCAAGGCGGCGATCTGTTCCGCGGAGCTGGCCCGCGAACTCACCGACGCCAACAACGCGCTGCCCCGCGACGAGCAACTGCAGCGGCTGCTGGTGACCCGCTACGCCGACGCCTTCGACCGCGGCGCCAGCCAGGACCTGCCGGTGCCCGAAGAGTGGAACGACTGGCTCTACACCTGCAACCTGCCCCTGGACGGACACACGCCCGTCACCCCCTGGCTGGAGGCGCTGGCCACCACCCTGCCGCCGCCGGTGCTGATCGGCGACCCGGACACGCCCTGCCTGCTGCCCTACACCAGCGGCACCACCGGCGCGCCCAAGGGCTGCGTGCACCACCACGGTTCGATCATGCACAACGCCGTGGCCAGCTGGCACTGGATCAACGGCGACCCGGAAAGCGTGATGCTGGCGGTGCTGCCGCTGTTCCACATCACCGGACTGGTGTGCGTGATGCACGGCACGATCTTCGGCGGCGGCACCCTGGTGATCCTGCCGCGCTGGCAGCGCGACCTGGCCAGCCACCTGATCGAAAAAGAAGGCATCAGCCACTGGCTGTGCATCCCCACCATGGTGGTGGACCTGCTCGCCTCACCGGATCTGGAACGCTACGACCTGTCGCGGCTGGCGTTCATCGGCGGCGGCGGCGCGGCCATGCCGGAAGCCGTGGCCGAACGCCTCAGGGACACCTACGGGCTGAACTTCGTGGAAGGCTACGGCCTCACCGAAACCTCCGGCCCCACCCATATGAACCCCTGCCACCGGCCGAAGCTTCAGTGCCTGGGTATTCCATTCATGAGCACCGACGTGAAAGTGCTGGACCCGGACACCCGCGAAGAGTGCGCCGACAACCAGCCCGGCGAAATCGCCATCCACGGCCCGCAGGTGTTCCAGGGCTACTGGAACAACGACGAAGCCACCGCCAAAAGCTTCGTCTACATCGGCGGCCGTAAGTACTTCCTCACCGGGGATCTGGGGCGGCGCGACGGCGAGGGCTACTTCTACATCACCGACCGCATCAAACGCATGATCAACGCCTCCGGCTTCAAGGTGTGGCCCGCGGAAGTGGAAAACCTGCTGTTCCGCCACCCGGGCATCCAGGAAGCCTGCGTGGTCGGCAGCCAGGACGCCTACCGGGGCGAAACCGTACGCGCCGTGGTGGTGCGCCGCGCCTCTCACCCGGGCCTGGACGCCGAGACCCTGATAGAATGGTGCCGCGAAAATATGGCCGCGTATAAAGTGCCGAAAATCGTCGACTTCGTGGACGCCCTGCCCAAGAACGGCAGCGGCAAGATCATGTGGCGGGAAGTACAGGACCTATGAGCGAACCGAAAATACGGCGCACCCGCAACGGCGCCCGTCTGCCGGCCGACCAGGCGACACCGCGCTACCTCGGCGAGAACATCGAGAAAGACCTGCGGGAAGTCAGCGAACGGGCCGACGGCGGCACCATGCAAAGCCGCATCCTGGTGGCCGCCATCGCCCTGTTCGCGGAACGCGGCTACGAAAACCTCAACATGCGCACCCTGGCCGGCTGGGTGGGCCTCAAGGCCCCCACCCTCTACAACTACTACGCCTCCAAGGAGCAACTGCTGGTCGAGGCCATCGAACTGGGCATGACCGATTTCTTCAGCTACATCCTCGAAGGCATCGACGACGTGCCCCGCGAGCAACGGCTGTTCGAAATCGTCCACCGGCACGCCGGCTACAAGATGCGCCACCGGCTGATCGCCCGCGCCAACGACCGCCTGATCGATCCGCAATTCGCGCGCATGTTCCTGCCCGAGGACACCGCCCGGCACTTCAGCGGCCGCATGGCCGGCTACCGCCACACCGTCCAGGACCTGGTGCGCGACTACGTCGCCGACGACGCCCCGGTCAGCCCCAAGGTGGTCACCCTGGCCCTGCTCAGCCAGTGCGACCGCATGGCCTACTGGTACAACCCCAAGGGCCAGATGACCCCCGAACAGGCGCTTGAGCAGGTCAGTATCCTGATTCGTCGGATGCTGGGCACCGCCGCCTGAGCCCTGTGTGGGAACGGGCTTTGTGGGAACGGGCTTTTGTGGGAGCGGGCTTTGTGTGGGAGCGGGCCTCGCCCGCGAAAGGGAGCGAAGCTCCCGGCAAGCCGCTAAAACTCCCGACGGAACTCATAGTGGGATCGACGAGTCCCCTCCAAACCACAATCAGCCGCCAGCAAATCAACACCATCAATGACCATGGCACGGTCTGCTATCTGAAGCGCGGAAAAGCACTTGTCGCGATACTCTTCGGACCCCTGAAATTTCACCAGCGCCTTCCGAAGCGGCTCCCTCACGGGATAAGCCGCTTCAGCCTTGCACATGGCTTCGTCTGACTTACCTTCATGCAGCCTCAACACCGCAAGATCGATCAGGTCCCGTGACTCGATGCTTGGATCGGCCCAACGATCCGCGTTGGCAAGCAGCTTCTCGGCTTGGCGATCCACTTTAGCCAAGCAGGGAACGTCCAACCACGTGGGGTATTCAGGTGCCGCTAACGCGATCCTGGCCTCCGCCACGATTTCAAATTTGATAGGCGTATCATCAACTATTACCAAGAAACGAACGCCATACTGATTGGCGGTCAGCGATCTGGGAAAAGTGAAAGAGGAAGTTTGGGAAAACAAAACGGCGGGATCGGAAGCCGCGGTTATTTGGCGTAGTCGCTTGTAACCCGCCCCGATCGGACAAAGAAAATCGACGTCCTTGCTCCAACGATATTCGCCATGGAGCAGGGAAATCCAGGTACCACCACCAAAGTGGGCACCGATATCGCGAAATAAAACGGTATCCAGCGAGTTGAGAATACGGTGGATCTTGTTGTGATGCTCGTACTTAAACATCAACTTGGAGCCAGGAGCCCTTGGCGATAGCCAACTCACGCACGAACACTTTTTCCTGGCCTTCCAGATCGGCCAAAGTACCGCGATAGTCCCAGCCGCGCTCGTAGCGGTTAAGCATCTCGTCAATGGTCAGAGCGTGCACATCAGCCAAATCCCAACATACCGCCGTCAAAAACGGCAGCTGTTCCGGAATATGGTAATCATTGCGCTGATGCATTTCTCTCAACCCACTCATTTCAACGGTTTCTAGCTTACCGGAAGCATGTCTCGACATTCAATTACCACCGTTCGCGGCGGCTAGGACGGGCGGAAGATTCGCAGGTCCAGGCCGTCTATATGGCGGTAATGACGGTCGTTGGCGGTAAAGAGGGGTAAGCCGGCGTACTGGGCGCCGGCGGCAATCAAGGCATCCGCCATCCGCATGTTGTGGCTGAGCGCGTACTCCTCCACCAAGAACATGGCACGGGCGGAGATTTCTTCATTGACATGCAGAACCCGGGCATCCCAATACCGCAGAGACCGACGCAGCAGCCGCAGCTCGCGGGTGTCTCTCAGCCCCTGCAGAAGCTCCATGTAGGTCACCGCAGACAGCCAGAAGCCCGGCGCACTGTCCAGCGCTTCGGCCGCCGCCGGGTCGCCACGCAAGTTCCAGATCAGGACATCCGTATCCACCAGCACGATCAAAACTCCCGGGGCTGGCGGAGTCGGCGCACATAGTCATCAACCGGCTCGTCCTGATCACGCCAAAGCCCGAACAGGGGATTCGATGCCGCCTCTCCGGATGTATCCCCGTAAGGAACCGGCTCACTCTCACGCACCTCATTAGCGCCGCCCAGGGGCATTAGGCGGGCACGGGGCTTCCCCCGGTAGGTGATGATGACCTCTTCCCCACGGTCGGTGGCCGCAATCAGCGTGCGGGTGTGCAGGCGTAGGTCTTTGGTAGTGGCTTCCATGGGAATTCTCCTTGTTACACTTCGGAGTGTAACAAATTGCAGGCCCGAGTCCAGGGCGAGATTGATTTTCACCCAAGGCGGTGCCATATTGGCACCATATTCAAACGAAGAGGTGTCGCATGACGACAGCAGCGACAGACCATGAAAAAGAGAAGCGGCTGGTGGCACGCGCCAAGCCCGAGATCCACCAACGGATTGCGGAAGCGGCGGAGCTGCAAGGCTCCACGGTCTCGCAGTTCCTGCTGGACGCTGCCCTGGAGCGCGCCGCCGAGGTCACCGAGCGAGCCACACGGATCAGTGCAAGCCGCGGCGCCTTCGAGAACATGATGACGGCCCTGGACCAGCCGGCTCGCGAACTGCCCCGCCTGAAGCGGGCCGCACAACACTACAAGGACGTGGTGCATGACTCGGATCCGAAAGCAGCCACTTAGCAAGAAACACGACCGGGCCGGCTTCGACTGCGGGGTCGCGGAACTCAACACCTTTATTCAGAAGACCGCACGACGGCAGGACGAACGACACCTGGTGCGCACAACGGTGTTGGTCGATACCGACCAGCCGGAGCGCATTCTGGCTTTCTACTCGACCGCGCCCTGCGAGATCGCGCCCCCGCCAGGCGTCACCGCCTGGAAGAACTACCCGCACCCGGTTCCCTTTCTGAGAATGGCGCGGCTAGCCACGCACCGGAGTGTTCAGGGCCAGGGGTTTGGTGAGGTGGCGTTACTCTCCGCCATCGACGACGCGGCGACCATCTCCCGAACCTTCACCGCCATCGGTGGTTTGGTGGTGGATGCCAAGGATCAACAGGCCGCCGCGTTCTACGAGAAATACGAATTCATCAGGATCGAAGAAAACGGGCTCCAGCTTTTCCTACCCATTAAAGATTGCATCTCGCTTATGGGCGCGTAGCAGGCACCAGCCCTAAGACTCGCTCAGCGACTCCACAATCACTTCCGGATGACGAAAGGCGATTTGAATAAGAGCTTGGGCAGCTCCGGAGGGTCTACGCCGACCCTGCTCCCATTCTTGTAATGTTCGTGGAGAAATCTTCAAAGCACGAGCGAATTGTGCCTGGGAAAGCCCGGTACGCAGGCGAGCCGAAGCCACTTCATTGGTACTGACCTCGGTGGTCCTGGCGGCATAACCTGCTTTCATTTCGCGCACGGCATGAAGTAACTTTTCTCCTAGCTCTTCACCCGTAATGTCTTCTTTCATTTTACCCATCTTCCAACTCCTGGCGGATCGCTTTTAGCAAATGGGCTGGGATATTCACCATCACGTTCTTGGCATAGATAACCAATAACCAGATCTGCCCCTCGGGAAGCCGTGTGAAATAAATCACGCGAACGCCCCCACGCTTCCCGCTTTGCGCCTTGCTCCAGCGAATCTTACGACAACCACCGCTGCCCGGTATCACCTGACCGGCTCCGGGGTGCGCGGCTATCCAAACACAAAACTCAGCGCGCTCGTCGTGGGTCCAAAGCCTGTCCGCATCCTTTGCGAATGTTGGTGTCTCAACTACCGTGTACATCCGGACAGCATACGTCTTTGACGTAGATTATCAATAGAAGCCCGCCAGTGCGACCGCATAGCCTACTGGACGACCCCAACGGATCGATGACGCCGGCACAGGCGCTCGAGCAGGTCCGTATTCTGATTCGTCGGATGCTGGGTACCGCCGCCTAGCAGGCGGCGGCCAGGAGAGTTACTGCTGCTGAGGGGAGGCGGCGGCTTTCTGCTGCCGGGAGGTGAGGGAGATATTGGCGGCGCCGTAGAGAGCGCCGGCGCCGATGGCACCAAGTGTCATCGTCATATCCGACCAGTAAAGCATTTCGCCGGCCACACCGAAGGCCACCAGGCTGGCGTGAAAGCCGAGCAGCACCAGCAGCGTCTGCCGGGCGGACATGCCGCTCTCCATCAGCAAATGATGGATATGGGTGCGGTCGGCGCTGAACGGCGACTTACCGGCGAAGGCACGGCGCGCGAACACGGTGAGCATGTCCACGATCGGCAGGCCCACCAGCCACACCGCGGTGATCGGCCGGAAGCTGATGTCCTTCTGCGAAGCCACCACCAGCAACCACAGCACCAGAAAGCCCAGGAAGGTACTGCCGCCGTCGCCCAGAAAAATCTTGCGGCCCCGGAAAAACGGCAGCTCAAGATTAAAGGCCAGGAACGCCAGCAGTGCCAGTGCCAGGGAGCCGGCCACCAGAGCGAGCTCCGTCGCCCCGCTGAGCAGCGACAAGACCATCACGCCCAGCAAGGTGGCCGCCGTCACCGAGCCGGCCAGGCCGTCGATGCCGTCGATCATGTTGTAGGCGTTGATCGACGCCAGCGCGCACACCACCGTGAAGCCCAGCCCCAGCGCGAAGCCCAGGTAGAGCGTCTCGGTGCCCAGCAGCAGGCCCAGCTGCTCGATCGCCAGATCGGCGCCGAACAGCGCCGCCGTCACCACCAGGCCCTGCAATACGAAGCGCAGGCGCGGGCTGATATCCAGCACATCGTCCACCGAGCCGAGCACGGTGAGCGTCAACGCCGCCGCGAAGAAGATCAGCCAGAGGGGTTCCGCGAGCAGACCGCTCACGGACAGCGCCACGAACAGGCCGATCAGCACCGCGAAACCGCCGATCAGCGGCGTCGGGCGCCGGTGGCGCTTACGCGTATCGGGCATGTCCACGAAGCGGTAACGACGGGCAACGGGGAACAAATAGCGTATGGCAAGGCAAACACTGGCCAGAACGGCCGGAAAATGAACAAATAAAACGACATCCATGCCGATAACCTCAAACAAGCGAGAAAAGAACTATAGGCTTAACAGCAAGGCAGCGCTGCGGCCTCCTATCTTATTTTACATTTGTCAATATTACAAAAATAAAAACGTGAACAAAATACAGATTTAATCAGTATAAGTTGCTCAAACCTTCTAAGAACAAGGAATTACGGGGTCTTGAGAGGCTGATCATAGTGACTCAACTTTTTAGTGGGTCGATCGGCTTGGGCCGCATCAACACCCAACAAGTCACCACCAAAACCAGGTAAGCCGCGAAACTCCGCTCGTCGCGGAACTGGCTCTGCGTCAGCCCGAACCCCGCGAACATCAGCACCACCAGCGTGCCCGCCAACGCAAACGTCCGCACGTCAACATCCGCGCATCTAAGGCGGCGTACAAAGCCGGCGAGCGGTACCGCGTACATCAATAGCAACGTGATCAGGCCCAGCAAACCACGGCGCGCCAGCGTATCCAGCACATCGCTGTGCAGCTGAAAGCCGAAGTAGCGAGCCTGCTCATTGAGCTCGCCGGCGGCGATCAAGCGCCTGAGCTCCGGCATCATGGCGCCCTCCCCCCAGCCCAGCAGCGGCTTCTGAAGAAACAACGTCCAGGCGGCGTGCCACATATCCAGACGCAAGCCCACCGAGGTGCGAGTGACACCCTGATGCAGGTAGCCACGCAGATCCTCAACCAGGGCCACGGCGCGCGGCAGCGCCTGCCACACCGCGAAAGCGGCAACCAGCACCACCCCGGCGACAGCCAGAAGCCGCGTCCGCAGCGGCCGCGCCAACCAGAGGCGCCGAATCTCCTCGCCCTGACAAAGCAGCAGAACCAAGGCCACCACAGGCAGCGTCACCCAGCCGCCCCGCGTCCCGGACAACAGAGAGACTACCAGACCGGCCAGCGCCGCCACCCCAAACAGCAGCGGCATTTGCGAAAGCCGCAAGGCCCACACCAGGGAGAGCACACCCAGCACCAGCGAGAGATTGCCAAACGGAATAGCGTTAATGCCCGGCACGTGAACGCGGTCCACGCCAAGTGCCAGCCAACGCACCAGCACAATGCCGCAGGCCGCCAACGCACCGAACGCCGCGCCCCACCACAGCGCCACGCCCGCCGGCGGCAACCGCCGCCAGCCCACGAGCACCAACGCCGCCGCCAGCGGCCACCAGGGCAGCGTCGAGGCCGTCTGATGCCCCACCGGCGCCCCACCACGCCAGGCATCCAGCACCAGGTGCAGCCCGAACAGCAGCAACGCCAGCAGGAACCAGCGGTCCTCTGGACACAACCGAGAATCACGACGGGGAAGCAAAGCCCCTGGTAGAGCCAGCACCACAATTAAAGCAGCGAAGGCGGCATAGCCGAGCGGCAGAATGACCAGGCCGGCCAAAAAGCCGGCCAAAGCCAGGGAGTTCAAGGGATCACTTTTGTGGCTCTTGAACCTACAATGCATTCGCATTACTATACCGTATATTATTTAACCTCATTGGAGGTTCCCATGACGGACACCGTACTGACCGCCGAATCCACCGTCACCGACCGCTACCAGACCACCGTCCCGGAAGCGGTACGCCGGACACTCAACCTGACCAAGCGGGCCAAAATCCGCTATACCGTCCGCCCGAACGGCGAAGTAGTGCTGTCCCGTGCAGAGCAGGAACAGCCGGACCCGGTTCTCGACGGCTTCCTGAACTTCCTCGCGGACGACCTGCAACGTCATCCGGAGCGGATCCAGGCAATCGATGAACGTCTGGTTCACCGCATTCAGAGTCTGGTAGGCGACATTGATGTCGATCTCGACGCCCCACTTCCTGACGAGGATGAGTAGGTGTGCCACAAGCCAGCGGTATCGTCGTTAACGGGTGGGCTATCTTCGCCCACCCGCTGTTTCTGGATGAAGTGCTTGAGCTGACTGAAAAAGTCGAGAGGCACAAAGCCAAAGACCCAGGCACCTACAAAAAGAAGAACGCCAGTAAACGTCTGGCGGCGATCCTGAAGCTGGCGCTCACGGACATTCCACAGGATCCCGCCGATCCGAAATACCGGCAAGGGGACACACTCGGCGACGGACGGAAGTTCTGGTTCCGGGCGAAGTTCTTTCAGCAGTACCGGCTATTCTTCCGCTTCCACTCGGAAGCCAAAGTGATCATCTACGCGTGGGTCAACGACGAGCACCATAAGCGGGCTTATGGCAGCCGCACCGACGCCTACACGACCTTCGAAAAGATGCTGGAAAGCGGACATCCACCGGACGACTGGGACCAACTTTATGAGCAAGCGCGCAAGGACGCAGGCGCCTTCCAGCGCACCTTAGAGCGACTCAACGATGAGTAGCGGCCTCAAGCAGATCCTTGCTCACGCGGCCTCGTCAACGCCTCCCTTGCTCAGTCTTCGACCTAACAAGCGCTCCAACAGAATCACTTGTTCATTGGAAAGCCCCCTGCGAGCTTTCCAGAGCAAGCGCGCGACGCTCGCTTTTCCGCCCTCGGGAAGCCAGGCGTCCAGGTCTAAATGGGCTAGAGCGGACGCCCCCCCCGGAAGGCGGAACATCAGCATATCTGCAATGGCGCGGGGATGTGTGGCCACATGCACCGGCCCCTGTACGGTTTCACCCAAATGCTTGATAACCTCGGAAGCCTCAATCACACCTTCGCTACCGAAGTAACCGAACCCGTCAAACTCGGTGTTCTCACCGGCCAAACGCAGAGGAATAGGCGCGCCACGATTGAGCGCACTCAGCATCTCCACAGTGTGCCAGTCACCGGAATCCGGCGAGGTAGGCAGGTTCAGTGCCACGATACCGCTGATGTATCGGCGCGGTGTCGTTTCACTCCAAATCTTCAGCGAAGTCATGATACAACCGTAGTGCCAGTGGCTAATAATTGATCGGATTATAACATCCCCGCATCAGCTGGCGCAACGAGACTGCCGCACAGGACGAAACCTATAACTCGTTGATTATAAATAATTATTTTGGTCAGGAAGGCGGCCCAGACAGGCCCCAGAAGAGTACAGCCGCCGGTAGGCCAACGCCAGCGATGTCGTCGTTAACGGGTGGGGCTATCTTCGCCCAACCGCTATTTCTGCGGCCTGGCCAGGGCGCCTATGCCGGCTTAAGGGAAACGACTCATCGTTGACGCAACTGCACGCCTTTTCTTAGCAACACCCGCTCGAAGACGTAGAGCCCGTGCGGCACGAAATCATGATCCCTGACGAAGGTGTTGATGTCCTTCGGCCTCATAGGCAGCGATAAGAACGAGTCGACCTCCAGCTGCTTGTCTCTGGCGATCAACGGAGCGATATCTTTCTCAAAATCGAGCTCAAGCTCAAAAACCGAGGAAACACCGATCTCGAAGTTGTTCTTCTCCAGGAAGAAGTCATAAAAGGCCGATTTCACCGAAAGCTGGTAGATATTCTCGTCAATGCCCAGCTCTTCCAGCAAACCACGCTTGAAACACAGCTCGATGTCGACCTTTCCGAAGGGGTCCTTATCGGTCCTGGAGAGCCCCTCGTTCATGGTGATGTGGTAGAGGGAGCGACCGGAATACCTTATGGGTGAAATAGTCCGTCTCGAACAGATCCACCTCGACGCCGGGGCTTTCCTCCTCACCAAAGCGGGTGAAGCGCAGGTTATACACACCATACTTCTTGCCGTTGAAAATCATGCCGTCCGCATTGCTTACGAACTTCTCGCCGACGAGGGTGCGATGCTTGTCGATGAGCTCAGGCAGCGCGGCGATCCCCGTCATTTCGGCGAGATCCTCGAACGTCCGGCCATCGTCGAAGGAACGATCTTCGTGGAACTCTGTACATTGAGAGTCCATATAGCCCCTCTGCTTTTCCTTCTCCCTGAGAGCGGCCTTCAGGCGGGCGGGCATATCGATATAGAGACACTGCTTCTCGCCGAAGTGGGAAACATCCCTGGAGAATATATTCCGCTTGGCGAACTCGGGATCACCGGTGGCCAGGTCCACCACGTTAATGGCGTCCTTACGCTGACGGTAAGCCGAGATTTCGGAGCGCACCTTTCTGCGGAACAAGGCGCGGCGTGTACCGAGATACACCTGCTGGATAAAAAGCAGGATCACAGAGCCGGTGAGCAGGAAGAACAGCTCCGAGGTGCCTTCGTTGGCAATACGGTCAAACAATGACTCGAACATCTAAAACTCGACTACGGGACGGCACGATCAAGACAATCCAGCGCCGCCTGGATCACGATACGTTCGTCAAATTCATTCTCAATACGGCGGCGCGCCGCCCTGCCCGCCTCCGCCAACTGGTCATAACTCATATCTAGGCAGGCGGTCATGCAAGAAGCCAGAGATTCCGCATCCCGCACCTGACACAGCCAGCCGGTCTCGCCGTCCACCACCGCCTGGCGGCAACCGGGCACGTCCGTAACGATGGCCGGCCGGCCCATGGAGGCGGCCTCAAGCACCGTCCGCGGCATACCCTCCCGATAGGAAGGCAGCACCAGCACATGGCTCTTCGCCAGCCAGGGGCGCACATCGTCCTGTTCACCCACGTAGTCCACCACGCCAGTGCGCCGCCATTCGGCGACCTCGGCGTCATCAATGGCGCTACTATTGCTCACCCCCTGGGGGCCGATCAACACAAAACGGGTGCCCGGATGGGTACGCGCAACGCGCTCCGCCGCCGCCACGTATTCACGCACGCCCTTGTCCGCAATCAAGCGGGCCACCATCACAAAGGTGAAGTCGCCACCCGCCGGCAGCGCCTGAAAGGCAAACCGGGCGGTATCCATCCCTGAGCCTGGCAACAGCACCGTAGGCTTATCCTTCAAAAGGCCGCGATCACGAAACAGCGCCATATCTTCCTGGTTCTGAAAGAACACGCAGCGCGCCCCACGGTTCACAAAGCCGTACAGCGACCGCACCCGGCGATACAACCAGGAGTCGTGAATAAAAGCCGTCCCCAGACCGGAAACATTGTTAGCGTACGGAATACCAAGCAGACGACACGCCAACCCGGAGTAGATATTGGCCTTAACGGTAAAATTGAACACGAACGCAGGCCGCAAACGCCGCAAAGCCCCAAACAGGTGGAGCACACTGCGCGCCTCGCCCACCAAACGGGTGCCCTTACCCTCCAGCCGCAGCGGCACAAACGTAACACCCAGCTCCTCCACCAGCTTGGTCGCGTAGCGATCCGGCGGCGCCATGGCGACAATCGGTCGTCCTGTCGCCACCAGCGCAGCAATAGTGCCGCGCCGGAAGTTGTAGAGGTACCATGCCGTGTTGGAGACGAGAACAGTGGGCTGCATCCAAAGCTCACCAATGACCCAATTCGATCTGGCTGACGTCAGTCTCGCCCTTTGGACTAAACATTTTCGCATGCGCCGCTCTTTTTATATCAGAAAAAAGGTCAAACTGAGATCCGATCAGCGAAGAGCCTGGCTTCGACAAGTGACCTTTATCTCGATAAAACGGGATACCATTTGAAGAAGTTTTGCATTTGTCGCGCTCACAGAAATATCTGGACAGATCAATTACGGGAACCGACAAAGCCTCATCATTCAAAAACGCCATGACTTTCTTATGGTCTTCAGATATACTATTAGTAGCGAAAGAACAATCTCTCTCGACGCCCATTATTTGTGATCGGGTAGTACATTGTGAAAGATCATGACCGGTTCTTGGCGGAGGCGATACAAAAACAGGCATTTTACCCAGAGAGCGGATATGCGACGCCGTTTCATTCATTTTCTTTAACACCAAAGATGGGGCAACACCGACGACCTCACCGTTATAATAGATATCGCTATAGATTATTCCCATCGGTGATGACATCACCACGTATTTAATGCTCTTGTTATTAGAAAGCCATTCTTTCACTCTTTCATTAAATTCAACGCACCCATTAGACCAATTTGGAGCATAATTTTGATTGGTAAGTGCTATCTCATAGATGGGGGCGCATACTGATTTCGTAAACTGTACAATGTGCGCCTTGCCGAGACCTTCGCTGGCCAGGATGGCATCAGCAAGATGCATGGCGTAACTGTCACCCCAGATCATAACTTCCGGCTCATCGCCTGTGGCACAGCTGCCCGTCGAATCGAAACCTCCTTCGCATTTTGGACTCAAACCGTTATTTGCTGCCAATAATCCATCGATTTCAAAATATGAAAAAGGCTCACCCGCGGGTGATTCTCTCCACGGAAGCCCATTTTTAAAATGGCCATACAAGCCAAATGCGATAAAACAAAACGACGTGAGCGCCGCAACTGAAAACACCTTATTAATTGACTGCCCGACAGGTCCACCTTTCCTTTTCCGAAAAGGAACTTCAATAAACCGCCACGTCAAATACGCCAAGGCCAGGGAGGCAAGAGACAGGATAAACATTAATCCCAACGAAGGCGGCTCCAGCGCTCTTATTCGTGCGAACGCAAACATCGGCTGATGCCAAAGATATGCGCTAAAGCTAATCAAACCAATTCCCACTAAAAGCCGCATTGAAAGGACTTTTGTCACAAAACTTTGAGTGGAGGAGAACAATATTATCAATGCCACACCCAGAACCGGCACCAACGTATATAACGAAGGAAAAGGTATAGTCTCGTCATACAAAAAAATCGATGAGCATATCATCACCAAACCGATGTAAGACAAAAAAGAGTTGTTCGTCGGATTTTTATTGTGCAGCAAGAAAGCGCAAGCCGCACCGACACCGAGCTCCCAAGCGCGCGTAGGCAAAAGATAAAAATTCGCAGTAGGATGATGGCGCCAACCGTATTCCGAAAAAAGCAAGCTAACAGCTGAAATGAAGATGATAATATAAAAAATGGGGTCTCGACCAAAACGCCAAAGCATTAAAAGCAGAATAGGAAACAAGATATAAAACTGCTCTTCGACAGCGAGAGTCCACGTATGAAGCATCGGATTTTCTTCAGCCGCAGGGGCAAAGTAGCCCGACTCTCGCCAGAAAAGAATATTTGAAGAAAATAAACTTATTGCCACCAATGATTGTGAAAAATCTTTAAACTGCGACGGCAGCATCCACATCCATGCAAATGGAACACTGCACAAAGCCACGAAGAAAAGTGCTGGTAGAATACGCCTTGCGCGACGCTCATAAAATCGACGAATGGAAAAACTCCCATTCTCCATCTCATCAACCAATATTGAGGTAATAAGGTATCCACTGATAACAAAAAAAACGTCCACACCCACGTAGCCGCCCGAAAACCATGAAAATCCAGCGTGGAAAAGGATGACGGGGAGTACTGCCACGGCACGCAGCCCGTCAATCTCAGGTCTATACTTCATTCAAAAGGCCTTCCATCTACCGATTTATACAGTCTTACAGTCTAACGTCAGGACGCTCGGAGTGCAGTATTTTTAAAGTATACTCTCAGCTTCCCGCGTCATATCATCCCGCGCGCAACATAAAGCTCCCACACTACTTATCTGCCCCCAAATTAGACAACAGTAATAGATTTCTGGGGACATAGAAATATTAAGAGGCGAAGGGGTACATTTGATAGGGGAGCCAGGCATGGGCGTGAGCAGCGAAGAACAGCCACACGGCCAACACAGCAGTGTAATACACGATTACACCCGTAACGATGTAGGCGCGGAGAAGAGTGTCGTTAGTGATCACGTGCAACCGTGAAAATACGAAAACCTGCAACGGGATTAGATACAGCGCAACACGGTCTGTAGCCGTGGAAGAGATTAGAACCAGCGGAATACATGCCAGCGCGAATACCGACATCCACCACCAAAGTCGACGGGCCTGCTCTCCAAGCGAGAGCTTGCGGTGTACCAACAAGTACAAAATCGCCGGAACGGCATTCATAAGAACACGAATTAGCCCGCCCTCGGAATGGTATTCCGCTTCCACATAATTTTCCCAGAGGGTATCGACGGAATCGAAGAGAAAAAGATAGCCACCCACCAGGGAGACAACGCCAACCCAGAAAAAATTCCAAACTCGTTTCTGGCTGGACGCCAATGCAGCTATAGGCAGCATCAAAACGGCCGACTTATGAAACGCGGCTCCGATCAATACCACAATAGCGAACCGACGCATTCCACCGTCGGAAAGAGCGACCAGACCCAGCAAAACACAACCAAGAGCCACAGCTTGGCGGGTATAGCCCATCCCAACTACGGTGATGAGGTAAGGCACAGCTACGAGCAAAGCAAGTGTGGGTATGGGTTGTCGACGAGAAAATATCACTACGCCGGCCATCAATATGGCTCCACATATCAGATTAACTGCATAAATGTCACCACCTATAGCGGCTACCACCCAATTTACCAAGTAATAACCTGGGTCGCCATGAAATAGTGCCTCTATTAGAGACATCATCGAAGCGCGTTGTAAATGGTCAAGATAAGAAAACCAATCACCGCCGACCTGGTATCGCAGGCCGACGACAAAGGTAAAAATTATACCCACAGTCGCCCATATCAAGGGTTGGGCACCTGAAGCCAATCGTCGACCAAAAAGAACGCCGATCAGTGGAATAAAATAAAGGATCCAGTAGGGCAACATGAGGGAAAACCTTTAACAGAACTTTATATCAAATATCGAGCAGCAAATCCCGTTGCAGACCCATCTGTGCGTTTTTAACGACGATAGTTTAGGTAAAAGACCTTAAGCACCAAAAAACGGCACCCGCGCTACACGATTTAGCCGCTTTAAAAAGCAAAACTAGTTTGGCTAAATCTCACAGTTCATAATCCAATTTTAAAAGCTTATCCGGACCTCCTACAACAACCTAAAGAAGTATTTACCCAACCCCATTTCATCTGTAAGCCTCTGGCACACTTCGTTTAAAAAATATAGAATAAAAAAACGCCAAAACTCTAAACAGGAAAAAATAGGTGAATAGCGCTGCGCCAACTTGGCTTTCAAGAGACCCATCAACGGAGAAAAAGAGCCAAAAAATAAGGCACCCTAAAAAGTAATAGAAAGGCCGGACAAGGTCAACATTCTTAAAGATTGATCTCAAAAAGAAGAACCTATATTTTCTTTTTCGTGCATGCTCCAAAGTGCGAAGAAACGGAAAAATCATAATAATAACAAGAATGAGAATAGAAAGCCTCTCCCCTGTGTAAAAAAGCAGGGGTAGCGCCAGATACTTCGTTGCGCTCAGGGAAAAGTAAGTAATAATATTAATCCTAGATCTAACCAAGTTGTGACATAAAAAGGATATCGAGCCTATACCCGCAACGACAAAAAAAGCCTTCAAATTCACAGCAATTCCGTTTAAAGACACAATATCAATAGCAGAAACCAAGAAAGCAGCCAAAGTTAAACGAAAAACAGAAATCGCTAAAAAATTTCTTCGCACATATTCACGAACGGACTCAGAAACCCTAAGCGTTGGGCATGCTTCTTTCTCCGTCGTGAGCGCATCGTTCTGCAAATAGCCTATTTCATACAAAGACTGCCAAGCTAAGAATCCAAGTATAAAACAAGCGACAAGCGGTACCGAAAAGCTTTTGCAAACAAGCCATGATGTAATAAAAATCGGAACAGGATTTACGAGCAACCACGAGACCTTCTCTGGTAAAGTCTTCAGTCTACTTATAAACAGATAAAAAAAAGGGAAAAACAATCGATGCGAGGACACGCTTATAATCTCCTGCAACAAAACTGTATTTTAAATGATAACAATGTCCGCTTCGGGATACGCGGCCATCCATTTACGACAACTCTTCTTTGCAACTAACCAAGCGGCCGTGGACACAGCAATCAAATCGGAATCGCTTCGGTTATCGGTAACAACAGCACAATTTATGGCACTTAATGATAACCCCAGAAGAAGTTCGACATGGCGTCTCTTTTCTCCAGTTAAGTCGGTAGCAATGTGGCCGGTACACCAGTGATTAGACCATGAGAGCTTAGAAGCGACCATGTCTACTGACATTTGTTCAGCGATTGCTTCAATAACGATATCTAAGCTATTAGATACCAAGATGGGCTTCCAGCCTTCCTTGCGCATTCTCTCCACAAAAGAGTGGATAGGCCTTATTTCGTACTTTTTTAGATGTAGAACGTATAAACGCGATGAATTTTGCAAGGATGACCTTGCCTCTCCTTTAAGTGAGAAAATAGACAAATCTCTATGGATATCTTTTTTGATGACTTTACCAATTAAAACCATCGCATAAACCAGTGGATTCCTTTCTCCACTAATGAGGTTCAAGAAAAATTTCCTCAACCGATTGCCAACAATATCGTGGTGGAACTTCACAAAATCGGCAGTAGTATTTTGATTATATAATGTGCCGCATACGTCGACGCATAGAACATTGTGATCACTCGGCCCTGGATTAAATTCCTCGATAGATATCGTCATATTTGTTCACCGCCAAGTTCATATCGAAATAGTTTTTTGAGCTCATCCGAACATCATCACGGGGGAAGAATGAGACTTTCAGCATCTTATTAACGAACTCGTTCAGTTCATGCTCATCCAAGCTCTCTAGAACGTATCCATTCTTAAAATCCTCTATTATCTCTTTTATATCACCGACCCCCGTGCATGAAATAACTGGCAATCCACATGACAAATATTCACCAACCTTGGTTGCGGAAACGCCCAAACTAGAAAAAGATTGCAGCCTAAAAGATAACCCTATATCTGCTGCGTTGAGTAAAACAGGCACTTGATTATGAGGCGTTCTTCTGCAAATTAGGTCGTCCTCGTTAATATCGATGCCTATAGCAGCAGCATCGACCACATGGGCTTTGGACTCATGCGATCCAATAAACAAGAGCTTCGGAAGAAGACCCGCATTCTTCATTTTAGCATACAACTGGTATACTATATCGACGCGATACAAGGGTCCAGCAGACCCTAAGTAAGCTAATACTATTTCGTTCTCCTTGAAGCCTAACTCCGCCCTCTTTCTCAGTCTTTCTTTTTTATCAACGCAGAAAACATCTTGATCCACACTACAAGGGATTACCTTGAGCATCGCTCCATCATAGGACGGATGCGTTCGTATCACTTCTTCTGCATCATGAGTTAATACGATAATATAACTAGCTTTTCGTATAGCCTCTCTTTCCAAAAACCTAAAAATAAAAATTATTATGCGCCAACATATTTTTTTTTCGTCCCACAAGCCGCTTTCTAAACGTTCATCAATCCAAAATCCACGCATATCAAAAACAAACGGGATTTTATAAAAAAAATTTGCTAGCAAAACTGCGACAAGCGGCATATAACTTCTACAGTGCAGAAAGTCGGGGCGGACCGTTCTGCATAATTTAAAAACCTTAGAAATCAGAAAGATTGGAGAAAATAGCTTCGCTACTAAATTTTTTTTTGTAAAGATAGGTTCGTAACTAGAAAGCGAATCGGTGATTCTTGTATTTAACTCATCTACGTAAGCATCTTCTTCCCAATTTCGTTCTACTGAAATGCACCCAATCCGATGCCCTTTCCTCGAAAGCCCTTCCAGATAGGGCAAGATCTGGGCGGCACCTATATGGTCGGTGAGGCCGTTGTTGGTAACAAATATGACTCTTTTACTCATAAGAAACCTAAAAATCTACTGTGCGCAAAGCGCCGTGAGTATATAAATCGTCTAGTTTACGAATGTAACTTTCAATAGAGAAACTCAGTTGGGCTTGTGTTTTTGCTCGTCGTCCCATACTTTGAAGTCTGTCCGGCCAGCAGGCATGGGCTTGGTGCAGATGATGTGTCAAGGTCTCAACTGAAACATCGGGCACTACCCACCCGTTAATTCCATCCTGTATGAAATCGGCCACTCCCGCATTCGCCGGTACCACAACCGGGATCCCGCATAGCATAGCCTCCGCAATCGCTATCCCAAAAGCTTCTGTTAGAGATGGCTGCACGTACACACTTGATTGAGATAGTCTCGATGTCGGATTTCTTAAAGATCCAAAAAGCGTTACATTTTTCTCTAGACCTCTTTTTATTACCATTTCTCTAATCTTGCTTTCCAATGAGCCGCTACCGATGATCCAGAGCTCAGAAGATTTCACAGACAACGAAAACCTAGCAAAGGCTTCTATCAACGCTCCGACATTTTTTACGGGTTCGAGCCTAGCTATCACGCAAATACGGAAGACGTCGGAACTTAAAGGCTCACCGGGCATGCTTCTAAGATAGACCGGATTATAAATATAACCTATTTTTTTTTCGTGAATAGGGAACTCTGCACGCAGATAATCTGCCACTGAGCGGGATATTCCTAACATCGTCGTGGAAAGAAAAAGGATCATACGCAGAAGAAAACGAATTTTTTTTGAAGTCTTTTCCATACCTATGAACTCCGCGATGCGAGTATCGACCCCGGAAAGCAGGGCTGCAGGCATAGAGTGAATCATTGCGTGAACGCCGTGGGCATGTACAGCCAGCGGAGATATCTTCCTAAATAGCAGAAACAATCTCAAAACCGTCATTAGACGGTATGTATACGGTCGGCCAGAAGAAACAAAGAAAACACTTGAATGTCTACATGCCGAACTCTTTTTTAAAGCCACCCCACCTACCGAAATAAACACATGCGTATATGAAGACTTTCCTGAATTTTCGGAAAGCATTTCGAGCCGACGCTCCAACCCCCCTAATTGGGTGGATGATATAACATGTACAATAGTCTCCTGCATGAACTCTCAAGTGCCTCGTGAAAGAAATAAAATCAATAAGTTGACTTAACCTAAAGGGTTAAAGTGTAACGCAGCATTAATAAAACAGTTCTGACAGAAGGTCGGCATAGATTTTAAAACCTGTACTTTTCTTAATTTTTGTTATTTGTTATAACCTGTTCATACCTGTTGATAAAGCCACTTACGAAGTTTTAAGCTTTGTTACCGGCTCCGCACCCGCTCACAAAATTGATCTTCAATCCAGTTTCATCGCCGACAGCACCAGTAATAGAATTATATTGTTGTACACAGAACCGATGTGCCAAGACAATCGTAAACGATAGTCCAGTGCTACCTACCGTTGTAAAAACTTTTATACCAGCTCACAAAGTTGGCCACACCGATTTCGACTGAAGTTTTTGCTTTATACCCTACAGCCTTTTTCAGTTCGGTGCTGTCTGCAAAAGTATCCGGAGCATCGCCTGGCTGGAGCGGGAGTAGCTCTTTCTGAGCTTTAATTCCCAGAGATGACTCTATCGCTTCAATGTAGGCACTCAGCTTTACCGGGTTATTATTTCCGATATTGAACAAGCGAAACGGGGCGTTACTACTAGCGGGGTCGGGGTCGCCACTTGACCAATCAGGATTGTGGGCCGCGATGTCGTCGCTAGCCCGCAGCACCCCTTCGACGATATCATCCACATAGGTAAAATCACGGGTATGGTTACCGTGGTTGAAAACGGGAATCGGTTCGCCTGCGAGAATCTTCTGGGTGAACTTAAATAACGCCATATCGGGCCGGCCCCATGGGCCGTAGACCGTAAAGAATCGCAGCCCGGTGGTGGGCAAACCGAACAGATGACTATAGCTGTGTGCCATCATTTCGTTGGCCTTTTTTGTTGCTGCGTAGAACTGCAAAGGGTGGTTCGCGCCGTCGTGCTCGGAAAACGGCATCTTGGTATTGGCGCCATAGACGCTGCTGGTGCTGGCATAGGTAAGATGTGGCGTCGCGGCGTACCTACAGGCCTCAATGATGTTAGTGAAGGCGACAATATTGCTGCGCACGTAGCTGTGAGGATTTTCCAACGAATAGCGAACACCCGCTTGAGCCGCCAAATGAATGACTCGGTCAAACTTGTGTGCTTTGAAGCAGTCATCAACCACTGTTTGCTCCGCCAGATCTCCGCGAACAAACTCATACCGACCTTCCGACTGGGCAGCGGTCGTATCCAGCTCTTTCAGCCGGGCCTCTTTAAGGCTCGTGTCGTAGTAATCATTGACGTTATCTATACCGACCACATCGTCGCCTCGCTTAAGTAATCGTTGGGCGGTGTGGAAGCCGATAAAGCCGGCGCAACCTGTCACAAGTACTTTCATTGTCTACCTTCCAGTTCAATGGTCTCGTCCATGCACATGCTTCAGATCCGCACTGCCATCTTCACCAGACGGGGCAGCAACGGCAATAAACTTCAACTCGCCTGTGATACCGCCCCTTTTCATCGGTGCTAAAGTGCAGTCCTTAGACCGCCACTTTCTCCTTAACCAGACTTTCCAGGTCCGGCTCCTCATGGGGATCCCTCCGGTGGAGACGTCCAACCTTATCCAGATCGACGTCGACACAGATGACATCATGATCAACCTGTGTCACTACAACGCATTGTATCTAAGCGACGTAGCCCGTACCCAAAACACCTCTATCATTGAGCAAGTCCCAAATTGGGTGCTATAATTCCTAGTTTCACGAGAGCTGTAATCAACCCACGATCGCCGCCTCAGGTCTCCACCTTTCTTGGCGTGACTCACTGACCAACGCCCTTTTAATGCAGTTATCAGCATTCACGATCTTGATCTGTCCGGGTCAGTAGCGCATGGCGCGCAACATAGTGAGCTTTAGGGCTATGGGGCTGGGAGATCACGCTTTGCCTTTGGGTGTCAACATTTGACAGCCGACAAGAACAGGGCGTTGTGGCGCGGGTCGCCGGGCATTGCCCTATTAGATAGTGAACCATGGGCCGCCGATGTATTATAAGGGACCGGCAAAATACAAGTAATGTCATACTTAGCCATGAGTGTCGCTATTCTACTCACGTACAACTCATCCGGATTCCAAATCGACTAAAGCCAATTTTCATTTTTCGACCTGAATTAGATTTATTCCGACACTTTGGTAGTAGGAGTAAACATCTCTAATAGCGTGTTTATAATCATCATTAAGCATGGATTCAGGGATTACGAAACTATCACAAGCCTCGCCCCCCCAAAAGTGGCGCAAATTATTCAAGACGGAAGAGTACGCGGCGGAAATACGAGACGGTCTATAATCCGAAATAGAAAAATAAAGTTCAGCCGCACAGCCTAGACGCTTAATCGACACCCCGAAACGTTCCGATATGATCTTAAGCTTAAAACAGGAATCATCTCGGTGCGGAACATAGACGACTTGGAGGTTAGCCCCTTCATAGTAATCAAATATCTTTTCCAGAAAATTCATTTCGTCGTACAGCGTCATAATACCAGCCTCACTATACTTGGCGCCAAAATAGTAAACCTCGTTGACCACCTTGCTTTCCTTGATGTTTCTCCGAGCAAACTCAAAGGAATGCCTCTTCAGGATTTGGCCGGGCATAGGCTGCAAGTCGAATGCGGTAAATAAATGTATCATTTTTTCCGCAACACGCCGATTGTAAACCGGAGCGTACAAAAACTTTTTTACTAACTCTCGAATACCAAGCGGAGAATTATATGTAGGCCAAAATATCAACCGCGATAGAAAATTATTCTGTACTGACAACGTCGCTGCGCCATCGTCCAGAAGATAAGTTTCAGCAGGGTCTACTGCGCAACGTAGATACAACATCCAGTCAGACCGAAATTCACCCAGATATAAATTCCTTACTTTGCCTCGATATCGCCTCTTCATCTTTAATAACGAAACGATTAATGATAAATGATATTTTAATCCGCTATAGTTAGAAAAGCTTAGCCATGCAAAGTTCTCCCATTTCCCGAAGGAAACAGCCTGTTCAAGATGCGAATAATGAGTTCTCCGGGATGGCGACCCGGGCTTTATGAAAATCACACTGCCAACCTCATCACCATTTACAGCTTTAGCCTCCGCAGCAGAAAGTGCCTGGAGCGGTGATTCGACAACGTACAGATCAATCATCGTTGAGTATTAACTCACATAACTTAAAATCTATGGACGTATCGATATCTAAAGAACGAGAACGAGGCATAACGTACGCCAAAGGCTCTCCCGTAAGGAGCGGGCCGCCAAACTGGATATCGTCCCGATGGCAAATATAGATCGCTCCGTTTAACCTGTAGCGTTTTTTATAATCCTGGGACCTGTGGAGCGCGCTGCTCAATCCTGTTAGGCGACCATTGCTGTCTAATGTCCCGCTCCATTCAATAGGGTGGTCGAGTTCGCATACAGATACGAGCGCTGGGCTCTGGCCGTGAACAAACTGCTTGAAGGCGGCGATGATGTCTTCGGCCTGACGCAGGGGAGACGTCGGCTGCAGCACGACGACAACATCATGCGCTCGGGTTCCTCTAGCTTCTAATTCCTCAAGCGCATGTGCAACGGCATCTGTTGTCGTAGCCGTATCCGAAGCCAAATGATCCGGTCTTTTTAGGGTGATGATGTCGTCATACTTCGATGCCACCGCGAGGATGTGCCCATCATCGCTTGAGACCACGATGTCGTCAAAAACACCCGATTTAATCGCCGCTTCTATCGTCCATGCGATCAGCGGCTTTCCCGCTAAGTCTATTAAATTTTTCCCGGGCAAACGCTTACTTCCGCCTCTAGCGGGTATTAGGGCAATAGCTTTTAAGTCTTTACTCATTAAACAAATCCATGCAGTCGTCCTGGGCCTTCCGGAAATCGGTCATTTGGCCGATATCAAGCCAATATTCATGCACGGGGAACATATTCACCTTGCGGTCTTCGGCTATCTCTTTCTCGAGAAGCGATGGCATGTCGATATGGGTGCTTGGCTCGACGCCGTGGACTAGCTCTGGCTCCAGCAGATAGATTCCAGCATTAACGAAAAAGCGCTGGGTGGGCTTCTCGACCATGGACCGAATATGATGGCCTTCACTTTCTATCACCCCGTAGGGAACCTGATAATCGTATTCACGCACGCCCATCGTGGCGCTAGCGGGGTGCTCCCGATGAAACTCTAGCAAACTATGAACATTAACCGACGTCAGCAGATCGCCATTCATCAGGAACATCGGCATGTCGATTTCATGATGGGGTAGCAGTCCCAACGCGCCGCCGGTTCCCAGAGGCTCTTCCTCATGGATGTACTGGATGCTGACACCCCATTGGCTGCCATCACCGAAGTAATCGCGAATTAATTCAGGCATATAGTGGGTGGAGATAAAGAAACGATGAAAGCCCGCCTGGATGAAATGGTTAAGGATGAGATGCAGGATAGGCTTGCCACCGACCTTGAGCATGGGCTTAGGGCAATCGTTGGTCAGCGGCCGTAGCCGTTTCCCGAAACCGCCCGCCATCAGGAACACCGGGTTGTCATGTAAGGGCTGATTGAGGAGATTGTGGAGGCTTTCCAAACCAACGACTCGCCCCTCAGCATCGAGGATCGGCAACTGCAGTATCTGGCGTTTCTCCATAGTGGCCAGCATACGGTCCTTATTCCAATCAGAAGTGGCCGTCTGCGGGCTAGGGTTCATTACTTCGTCAACAGAGACCGCAAGAGATTGATGGCGAATAAGCGCTCGTCTGATATCACCATCGGTCAGGGTGCCATGTAAGTACCCCTGTGCATCCACGACCAGGGCTATCCTCAGGGCAGCACGATCCAGTGTCTGGATTGCCTGCTCAAGCGGGGTGCCCGGTGCCACGATAGTATCTTTCCAGTGCTTCATGGGGTGTTCTTCTTCCTCTTAAGCTCGACAGGCGGTCTCGGCGGCTGACCTGTGAGCTGATAGTGGGCCGGCAAATCAGAAAGCACGGTGGTTCCAGCGCCCACCACCGCGCCCTGCCCTAGCTTAATGCCCTGAATGACCACGGCGCCGGGGCCGATATGGCAACCGTCGGCAACCTTCACATTTCCAGAGAGCACAGAGCCGGGAGCAACGTGCACATGATCACCAATCACACTTTCATGGTCGATCCGGGCGCCGGTGTTAAGAATAACGTCATTACCGATATGGGTATCCGCTTGTATGATGGCGCCGGCCATGATCTGTACACCGTCGCCCAATTCAACACCGGAGCCCACGATAGCGCTGGGATGAACCAGCGTGATGAAACGATACCCTTTTCCCTTGAATCGCTGGTGTAAGCGGTGTCGCAGATGACTATTCGGCAAGCTGCCTAGACCGTTAGCGAGTGCGATGCTGTTTGGCTGGTGTTCTTCGATCACCTCGTCGTCGCCTAGCACCGATAATCCTCTCCACTGGGAAGTGCTCCTATTAGCAAGCTCTGGATCACAGACGCCCAGGACTTCATGATCAAGAGCATGGAGCAGATCGAGTACGACTTTGGCGTGCCCTCCGGCACCCAGAAGAATGATCGGCACCTGTTTCACAAAGCATCCCCGGGCTCATAGTCTTGAGTCGCCACCTGACCCAGGCGATCCCAGAACGCTATGGCTAGCTCACCCTGTCCAGCACGCGCCGTAGTAAGATTATCCTTGGTGAAAGGTTCCCCCCGTCGAATCGGCGCTGCGGCAACGAGATTCTGCCTGGCGGCTTGACGGGTATCCCATTCACTCAACTGCGGCACCTTCTGGCCGTCTCCAAGGGCCTGGGCGATGGAACGGATGTCTTGGACCATGCGTGTCAGTTCATCGGGCTCCAGCGACGCCCTATGGTCCGGACCAGGGAGCTCACGATCAAGGGTGAAGTGCTTCTCGATTATCGTCGCACCCCGCGCCACGGCGGCTACAGGAATCAGCGTGCCTTCCGTGTGGTCGGAATAGCCGACCGGTAGCCGAAATACTTCGGCGAGAGTGTCCATGGCCTTTAGGTTGACCTCGTCAATAGGCGTGGGGTATTGAGAGGTACAGTGCAGCAGGCTGACACGTCCCAACAAGGCGGCGCGCGCTTCCGGATTGCTCCAGTACTGCCAAACTTCACGCAACGAGGCCGGAGGCTTGTCCTGGCTAAGGCCGTGACAGACCACCGCCAAGCCCTGTTCAACCTCAGAGAGCGTCGCCATGCCCGTGGAGATGACTAGCCGTCTGCCAGTTTGCGCAAAGGCCCAGAGCAACGGGCCGTTGGTCAGCTCACCAGAGGGCACTTTGTAGAACGGAAGATCCAGAGTTTCCAGAAACGCCAGGCTCTGGGTCTCAAAAGCCGTGGATAGAAATTCAATGCCCCGCCGGTGCGCATGGGCCTGCAGCGGTGCATGCCACTCAAGAGGTAGCTCAAGAGGTTCAAGCATCTCAAGCTGGCTCTGGCTCGCCTCGGTCGTCCGCTGCTGATAGGCAGCCTTGGGAGCAGTCAATGCAGCCAGCCGCTTGGCATTAAAGGTCTGGAACTTTACGGCGTCAGCACCGGCGCGGGCCGCCGCATCGACTAGCTCGAAAGCCCGCTGCCGATCACCGTTATGGTTAACTCCGGCTTCGGCGATGACGTAAACGGCGGGACTGGATGTCATAGGGCGGCGCTCACTGACAGGTCATGAAAAGACTTAAGTGTATTGAGGGGTTGGGTAACAAGTGCCTCGATGATCTGCTCGGCGGCATGCCCCTGGCCATAAGGGTTGGAGGCGTGGCGGCACTTATCTCTGAACGACGGAGCGAGCACCCGACGCACGCCAGCGTCGATAGCCGCCTCTTCAGCCGCACAGTGCAGGACAGAGTCTGCCGCCAGTCGACCACTCTGGCGCTGCCCAATGTTGACCGTCGGCACACCAAAGCTGGGCACTTCTATTAAGCCACTGGAGGAATTACCGACAACAGCGTCGGCCTCGGCGACCGCTGAGAGGTAACGCTGAAACCCCAACGAAGGAACGGCCAACACCCGCTCCGGCTGCCGGGCTGCGTAGGCCTCTAACAAGGGGACGATAGCGCGGCCGCCATTGTCGGCATTGGGGTAGGTCAGGATGATCTTATGATCAGGCCAACGATCGAGTGCGCCCAACAGCGCCCGGAAGCTCTCGACTGGAGGTTCGTCGGCCAGGGTCACCGGATGGTAGGTGACAAGCAGATATGGCGCATCTAGAGAAAAGTTCAGGCTCTTGGCGAGAACCTGGCGGGTCATCCGTGGTGACCGGGTGAGATGATCCAACCCCAGCGCGCCGACATTGAGTACTCGCTCCGGCCTTTCCCCCATTTGAATCACTCGCTGGCGATAGGGTTCCGCAGCCACGCAGTGCAGACTAGCCATTTTGGTGATCGCATGCCGGATAGCATCGTCATAGGCGCCCTCGGTCACTTCCCCCCCATGTAGATGCACGATGGGGATATTCATAACAAGCGCGGTTTGAGCTGCGGCCAAGGCCTCAAAACGATCACCGAGGATCACCAAGGCATCTGGCGCCAGACGTTCCAACGCATCGGCTATGCCGATCACGCCCAACCCCATGGACTTCGCGATGCCAACACGGCTGTCCGATGAGAGCAGCATTTCCACTTTAGCGTCGATGGTAAAACCGTCATCGATAATTGCCTCCCAGGTACTGCCGAACTCAGGCGACAGGTGCACGGCGCCGGCCACTAACCGGAGCTCAAGTTCGGGATGGCTTTGAATATCCTTCATTAGCCAGTACAGCAGGCCATATTCAGCCCTGGTACCAGTAAACACGGCAATTCGGCGCATCAGGCTTCCTCCTCAGCATGGTCGCGTACACTGCTGGGTAGGTTGACGATACGAGCTTCCAGCCACAGAGCATTAGGTAGCTCACCGGCAGGCGCGTCAGCATACATCGGCAAGCGAGTCATCAACTGCCAAATCGGGCGTGTCATGATGCCCTCCTCGTTGGTCACCTGAAGTAGCCGATCGCGTGCGGCCCGGTCCGGGCAAACCAATGCATTAAGCCAATAGTTGCTACGACACCCTTGTGGTTCGCTGAAGAAGGCGAACTCGCTTCCCGACAGGCACGCAGCATAACCGGCGGCCAGCTCACGCTTCTCGGCAACGTAGGCGTCCAGTTGTTCCAACTGGGCACAACCGAGGGCGGCATTGAGGTTGGGAAGTCGGTAGTTGTAGCCCAGCTCATCATGCACATATTCGTAGCTGTGTGGTTGCTTAGCGGTAGTAGTGAGGTGCTTGGCCCGCTCGCCCAGCGCCTCATCGGCCAGAAGCATACCCCCGCCCCCGGTTGTAATGATCTTGTTGCCATTGAAGCTGAGAGCGCCCAGGTCACCGAAGGTACCGGTATGTCGGTCGTGATAGGTGCTACCCAGAGACTCGGCGGCATCTTCCACCAGAGGCAGTCCCCAGTCACTACAGACACGCAGTAAACCATTAATATCCGCAGGATGGCCAAAGGTATGCATCGGCAAACAAGCCCGGATGGCACGGTCGTCCTCACACCTGCGGCATTGGCCAGCATCATCACGATACGCGTTTTCGGCCAACCAGGCCTCCACTGCCATGGGTGACAAGCCCAAAGTATTGCGATCCACATCGACGAAGATCGGCATCGCCCCACAGTAGGCAATTGCGTTGCACGTCGCGACAAAGGTCAAGGGCTGCGTGATTACATAATCGCCTTGCCCCACACCCACTAAGCGCAGCGCCACATGAAGCGCCGCAGTGCCGTTAACCGTGGCGACTGCACGCGGACTACCGGTATAGGCTGCCATGTCCTGTTCGAAGCGATCAACAAAGGCGCCCACGCTGGAAACAAAAGTGGAGTCGATGGTCTCTCCCACATAGGACTTCTCGTTACCGCGGAACACCGGGGCGTGCAGGGGAACAAATTTCGCGCTGCGGTAGTGATCGCGGACGAACTCGATGAGCGGTTGCAGCATGGGCTCTCACACGTTGTAGAGATCGGCCTTGTATTTAGCCAATTGATGGGGCTGGGTAAACCAGTCGATGGTCTTCTGTAAGCCGGCGCGGATATCATGCTGGGGAGCAAACCCCGTCAACTCACGGATCTTGGCATTATCACCCCACAACCGGAAAACTTCTGACTTACCGGGACGCAGGCGCTGCTCGTCGGTAATGAACTCAACCTCGCTACCCATAAGCTCGCGGATAATATTCAAAGTCTCACCCACGGAAATCTCATAATTGGAAGCAATATTGACGGTCTGACCCACAGCGGCATCGCAGTTGGCAAGCGCGAGAAACCCTTGGCAGGTATCCTCCACATAATTGAAGTCGCGAGTGGGTGACGCATCTCCCAGTTTAATCTGTTTCATTCCACTAGCGATCTGACTAATAATCGTTGGAATCACCGCCCGAGCGGACTGACGAGGTCCATAGGTGTTAAAAGGTCGGGCCACTGTCACGGGCAAATCAAAAGCATTATAGAAACTCATCGCCATCGCATCAGCGGCTATCTTCGAAGCGCTATAAGGAGATTGTGGCTGTAGTGGATGGGCTTCATCAATCGGCACATACTGAGCCGTACCGTACACTTCGCTTGTCGAAGTATGAATAATCCGCTTAACACCATTCTCAAGGGCAGCCTGACATATGTTCAGCGTTCCTTTGATATTGGTATCAACATAGCTGTCCGGCGCCACATAGGAATATGGAATGGCGATCAGAGCCGCCAAATGATAGATGACATCGACATCCTTGGTGATATGCTTGCAATAGTGTGGGTCACGGACATCACCGTTAAGCACCTCAACGGCGTCCAAACAACTTATGTCCTCTAGCCAGCCCCAATAGTTGAAGGAATTATACTGGGAAAGAGCTTTGACGCTGAAACCCTCATTCACTAGGCACTCGGTTAAATGCGAGCCAATAAAGCCGTCTGCCCCAGTAATCAAAACTTTTTTATTTGCCATCGACTCACCTAGATATTTGCATAGTTACTAGCCGGCATCGCGATTACCTCCTAAAGAGAAATCGCCAGCTTCAAGATAGCGAACCATAATTGCTAATTTCACAAGATCTACTGAATCCTGCGCTCGTTTGTGTATAGAAGCTTCCCGTAAGAGTTCCGACGGCAAACCACTCTGAGATCGCGACACCTCACATTCAACCAACTTCATGAGCCCCCTATACCAAGACGAGGCTAGCCATCTAGGGTAATTTAAGCCGTCGGTTCTAACCTTCAAACGGATCTTGCTCTTCACGCGAGCAAATCTACCCAACTTTTGGCCGTCGTTTCTCCAGACTTTCCCGCTTTGGTCTGGAAAGCTCAACAATTCGGGGAAAAAGCCTTCAAACAACGCAGACTGGACCTTTCGATCATAAAAAATATGCTCCGGCCAACGCTTCGATTCTTCCGTTATAAAAGGGTGGTATATGTACTGAAACTCACCGGCCATGCTCATGGATTCGAATGCACCGGCAGGTGATGTCTTATTAAGATAAAGCTGATGCAAAGTCCTAAAAGAAGAAAAGTTATCGCCATTTGGTATGGCTACTTGTATACATTCCTTTAGATTGGAAATGTAGTCTTTATCATCACATTCAGATGAAAACCCTCTAAAAAAAATTTTTCTAGCATAGTTTTCAACGGGGTCTCCATCGATCTCGGCAAGATCTCGCCAGGCATTATTATCATTCGCAATAACGAACGAGTTACCGCCAGTGAGTATAATATCGCCATGAAAACCTTCGAACCCTGCATTCTTATGGAAGTTAGCAGGTCCGAACGGATTAACGTGAATATCGCGGATCAACCTACCCCAAGGATCGCCTTCGTCAAAATTAATCTTCTTATTTTCAAGATTAAAATGCTTAGACACGAGATCAGAAGATAACTCGGACTGACTTAAAAACCCACGCGGTCTCGCCTCGGAAACAATATAGCCTTTAACAGGGAGGCCGACCCTCTCCGCATAGGCTGGAATTAGCCGTGAATCTAAGCCGCCACTGTTACCAAACCAAACATCAGATGGCCCACATACTCCTTTGATGTACTCGAACGTTTTGTGAATTGCTTTATCAAGCTGATGCGCAGCCACAACTTCGTCTATACCATGATCCGGATCTTGCTTCATCGTTAATGATTGGGTGAGCTTATAGTTGGCTCCGCGGTCAAAAATCTCTAGCTTGCTGCCGGCCGGAAGTAAAAAAACGCCTTCGAGAAGAGTTCGACTTGGGGGAGTCAATCTACGATATAAACGTAACTGACGAATTGATTCATAACATATATCCGCAGACGACTTTTTCGCTTTCTTCGCGACATCCCAAAACACCGTGCCGACTACAACCCTTCCTGGGCCCACGGTGAAGTACAGAGGTCTCTGGCCCAGTGAATCGTTTTTAATAGTTATAGTGTCTACTTTATCATCTAAAAATATGTAATTATACACTCCCGTGACCGGATCGCTGGAGCGCGGATCTATAGAGGATACCGGCTCCTTCACCCAACCATCCAGAAGGATCGAACCTCCCGGAACATCGATTTCTTCCACTTTCCCTGTCGTGTGAGCCCTTCGGACCCCGTTATCATAGGTGAACTCCGCGATAAACATCGCCGCTCCAATCAGAATTTTTTAAGATAATGTATTCCGAGCGATACCTTTTTTGCTATTAACGACATATCAGCTTTAAAGCGCTGCTCAATTGAACTAGCGTCAAGAAAGGCAATATCACTTATTATGGGCGCCCCTAAAGAAATACGTAACGTCGCACGCCAATCATCGTTCCCGAAAGGATAGCAATTTACCGGCTGACCTAGGTGGACTACCGTCTTTAAAGTTTCTCTATCTTCTTCTTCACACTCTTCGCTCTCAAAACAACTGTACAGATATTTGTAGATTCTCCGAGCGTCGTCAGACGTCAACGGATCTACGTTATTGATGTCTCGTAGCTCTACAGTGTAAATCATTTCTCTTTCAAGTGGATCGGATGGCCCAGACGCCGTTTTTACTGCCGGGACGGCTGGTGCGACTTGCTTGATAAACAGATACGTTTCGCACATCCAAGCAACAGCATTTTGGAAAGCATCAACGACTTTCGCAACCCGGCTGGAGGGTATACCAAAGAACCGTTCCATCTCATAGAGCGCCGACTCCCATCTCAAAACCAAGCCGAAATTCAATGCTTCACTTAGTATGGAGGCTTCGCTTTGGTAACAATCAGGCCATTCGGCCTTCGTGAAAAACTCAGCCAGCCCACCAGGCAGCATTTTCCCTTTAATCCTGGCATCGTAGCTGTCCGGAATCAGAAGGGCACCACTGAACGGCGCGCCGCCGAAGAACTTCGATCCTGTAAACAACACGAGGGCGCCCCAGGAGAGATAATTCGCCAATACGTCCTTTGAAGTTCTTCCCTGGCAGGCATCCACAACTAAATCTACCTGCCCTCTCTTGCTCTCAAGCGCCTCTTTAACATCGTCCCAATCTGGTAAGATTAGACCTGTTTTGCTTCTGTGTACTATATGAATAAGCGGACGCATGTTTCGGCCGAGCGCGAAATCAACCTGAGCAACTAGATCATCCAGTACTTCTTTAGATGTCCTTGGGTTGCCGGCATCGGAGCGAACACTTACTTCGCTTAAAGAAATATCTTCCTCAAGAAAACCTGGCACCATCTCACCAACTTTTACTTGGGTGCCCATCACCGTTTGGCTTTTACAGTATTTGCCTTGTGCTACGTAACGAATCCCACTGCCGACTTCATCCACACCCAGTACTATATTGTGAACCTTTCTTTCCCTAGAAAAACCAGCCAGCGCGAGAACTGCCAGCTCAAGGTCGGTGCCAGAAGGACCGAAGACAACCCTAACCGCAGGAGGCAAATTTAAAACATTAAGTAGCCGCCGACGAAATTCATTGTGCTTATTAAAGTATATGGTTCGAAGATCATCCGCTTTAGCGCTTTGCTGAAGGCCGCGATGCATAGCAGAAACGTGACTAAAGGCCGCGGTTGATATACTACTCGCCGTAGAATAAGAGTAGCTCAGTCTGAATCCGGGCACAGACGAACACCCATAATTGTTGTAACCGTTTTCGAGGTCAACATCCAATCTATCATCGCCACCTGACGCTATTAGCGTATCAGTTGGTGCTTCTAACGGCGGAAAAGTTTCACATCGATTATTATCTTTCATACTCTCCTCGGTGGGAGCTAAAAGGCACACAATACGCTTAACTTTGAAGGAAGAACAAGGCACCCAAGGCTCATTGATGGTTGGCCATTCTTTCGAATATCGAACTTCTCTTTATCAGCTCATCGTAGGACCCACTGTCAAGAACTCTCCCGCTTTCCAAGAGATATATGTGATCACATTTTTTAACAGTCGTTAGCCGGTGTGCGATCATAACGATCGTTTTCTTTCCTGATAACTCATGTATACCATCCATAATGCGTTTTTCTGTTATTCCATCTAACGCACTAGTGGCTTCATCTAATATCAGAACCTCAGCGTCGTAGTATAAAGCACGCGCTATACCTATTCTTTGGCGCTGGCCTCCAGAGAGCTGCACCCCACGTTCGCCGACCCTAGTGTCGAGTCCATCTGGAAGACTGGATATCAGTTCATCGAGATGCGCCGTAGTGACGGCCTGACGAATACGATTATTATCTATTTGATCGGATGGCAGTCCAAAAGCTATGTTTTCACGGATACTACTATCTGCGAGAAAGATTGACTGGGGGACAAAACCCAAGCTGTTCTGCCAAGCGCGGATGCTATCAGTATCCAAGGGGAGGCCATCCACCAACATTTGCCCGGAGGAAGGCGAAATCAAACCAAGCAACATATCAATCGCAGTCGATTTACCAGAGCCAGATGCTCCAACCAGCCCTATTATACGATTCGCTGGTATTGTTAACGTCAAACCTTTAAGAGCCGGCTCGGTCTTCCCAGGGTACGTAAAAAAGACATTAGCAATCTCTATACTATCGTTAGGACTCCATTCTTTGGGCCGCTCTCTCTCCTCGTCCGAAGCTCTGGTTAAGGGCATCGTCGCACTAGCACGCAGGTCGTCACGAAGGTTTTCAAAGGCAGCCATATTGCCTCTGATCTGAGATACACCCGTATAAATTTGTTGGAACGCTGGCAACAACTTGAAACCTGCTAGTGCATAGACCGAAAGGATTGGCAATATTGCGCCGAGATCGCCTTCATATACTGCAAGCAAATACAGAATTAGAAATATAATACTTCCAAATGCCACCAGCTCCATAGCATAACGAGGAACCTGGCTCATAGCTTGATTTTTACCTTGCGCCTTCGCAAGACGCCGACTAGCGGCCTCGAAACGCTGTGTGAAAATTAGCTGCCTTCCCAGCAACAAGGCATCTTTGATGCCGCCAAATCCCTCGCCCATCAATTTGAATCGAAATCTCTGAGCATCCGTAACTGTCCGGCCATTTGCCATTAATCGGCGGCGCACCGTTCTATAGAGTAACAAATAAGCTATGGAAAACACCAAAATTCCGGTCATCGCCACAATCGGATTATATATGAAAATGGCTAGCGCCATGAACATGACCATGAAAATCTTAGCATTCATTTGCATTAAAGGGCTAATGATAGTGTTTGTTACTCTTTGGCACTCTTGAGCGATTTGGTTTGTGAGTTGGCTGCTACTCCCACCAGCATGAAAAAGCCAGGACTGGTGCATATAGTGTTTAAAAAGTCTGCTGCTGAGCTCCGCCCCAACCTGCGCCCCATACATAGATAAGCGCCAAATCGTTGTCATCGAAATCGTCGCCGCGACAGCGAGCACTAATAGAACGCCTATACCAAGCCAGAAGAGGAATGTGCGATGGTCGGAGATGCCAGAAAAATTATATAGCTGAGCTATTAGACCCTCACCCTCCAACTGGGACATGTCCCCAACCAAGGTCATGAATGGGCCTATTGCTACGACTCCGGCTATCTCAGCAAATGACATTAATACTACTAAAACCTGCAATCGCAAAAGCTTTCTTCGCTGTTCGCGAGTGAGCAAAGAATAAAGCTCTCTGATTTGACTCAACATTTATACGACTTCTAAAAGTAATATCATAACTATTGATAATCTGTTAACAGTGGGACGCATACCAAAGCATAGCCTTGGACAATCCACTACGAACATCATGCACTGGCCTATAATCGAGATTCACCCTCGCCTTCTCTATATTCGCCTGGGAATGACGCACATCGCCTGGTCGAAACTTGCTATACCTTGGAGCTTCGTCATACCACTTGTTCACGCTACCCAGTTCATGACAAATTAATCCAAACAGTTCTGTTAATGTGGTGCGAGCGCTGTACGCGACGTTGTAAACTTGGTTTTTACTTGCGCCGCTCGCCGTGGCTGCAAGCAAATTAATTTGAATGGCATTATCTATGTAGCAAAAATCTCTGCTCGTCTCTCCATCACCATGAATGCTTACTGCTTCTCCCCTTATCATTGCGGCCACCCATTTTGGGATTACGGCTGCGTAAGCGCCATTAGGGTCTTGGCGCGGCCCAAACACGTTAAAGTAGCGCAGGCCGATGGTGTTGAAGCCGTAGGTACGGGCAAAGACGCTGGCGTATAGCTCATTCACGTACTTGGTTACTGCATAGGGTGACAGCGGATTACCAATCTTGTCTTCAACTTTGGGCAAATCCGGCTGATCGCCGTAGGTGGAACTGGAGGCGGCATAGGTAAAGCTGCTGACCTCTTCGTCTTTAGCGGCCACCAGCATATTCAGGAAGCCGTCGATATTGGCCTGATTCGTGGCGATGGGGTCCTCGATAGAGCGCGGCACGGAGCCAAGTGCGGCCTGGTGAAGCACATAGTCTATCCCCTTTACGGCTTCACGGCAGTCATCCAGGTTGCGAATGTCGCCTTCGATGAAGCTGAAGCGAGCCCATTGCTGTTCGGAGACCAGGGTTTGGACTTCGTCCAGGTTGTGTTGGTAACCGGTGGCGAAGTTGTCCAGGCCTACTACTGTCTGGTCCAGTTTTAGCAGGGTTTCCAGCAGATTGGAGCCGATGAAGCCGGCCACGCCGGTGATCAGCCAGGTTTTGGGGTTGGCTTGGAGGTCGGCTTTTACTTCGTCGTAGCGGGTCATTTTCTTCCAGTTTGGTAGTGACTTCTAGCATTCGCGGGCTGGGCCCGCTCCCACAAAGGCCCGTACCCACAAGTTCGCTCCCACACAGAGAGGTAGTCCATACCCCTACAGGCGGAGGTCGACGGCTTCTTTGGGTAGCACGTACTTCAGGTCGTAGAGCACGTGCGGGTCGCGGCCCAGCTGGCGGATCTCACTGGCGGGCATCGCCTTGAACTCGTTGTGGGCCACGGCCAGGACGATGCCATCGTAGCTGGCCACCATCGGTTTTTCGATGGATTGGATGCCGTATTCCCGGTAGGCCTCGTCCGGGTTGATCCAGGGGTCGTAGACGTCGACGGTGACGTTGTAGTCCTGGAGTTCGCGGATCACGTCGATCACCCGGGTATTGCGCAGGTCCGGGCAATTTTCCTTGAAGGTCAGGCCCATTACCAGCACATGGGCGCCGTTGACCTGGATGCAGCGGTCCAGCATGGCCTTGACCAGCTCGCTGGCCACGAAGCGGCCCATGCCGTCGTTGATGCGCCGCCCGGAGAGAATCACCTCAGGGTGGTAGCCCACCGCCTGGGCTTTGTGGGTCAGGTAGTACGGGTCCACGCCGATGCAGTGGCCACCCACCAGGCCGGGGCGGAACGGCAGGAAATTCCACTTGGTGCCGGCGGCTTCCAGTACTTCCTGGGTGTCGATGTTCATGCGCTTGAAGATCATCGCCAGTTCGTTGATCAGAGCGATATTCAAGTCCCTCTGGGTGTTCTCGATCACCTTGGCGGCTTCCGCCACCTTGATGCTGGAGGCTCGGTGGGTGCCGGCGGTGATCACGGAGGCATAGAGGCGGTCCACGGTGTCCGCCACTTCCGGGGTGGAGCCGGCGGTGACCTTCATGATGTCGGTGACGCGGTGGAGCTTATCGCCCGGGTTGATGCGCTCCGGGCTGTAGCCGGCGTAGAAGTCCTGGTTGAAGGTGAGGCCGGAGACCCGCTCCAGCACCGGCACGCAGTGCTCCTCGGTGGCGCCGGGGAACACCGTGGACTCGTAAATCACGATGTTGCCGGGCTTGAGGGTCTTGCCGATGGTCTCGGACGCCTTGATCAGCGGCGTCAGATCCGGCTGGCGGTGCTCGTCGATGGGCGTGGGCACCGTGACGATGTAGACGTTACAGCCGTCCAGGGCCATCGGATCGTCGCTGAACGCCAGGCCCTCCGAGGCGGCCAGCTCCGCGTCGCTGAGCTCCCGGGTAAAGTCGTGCCCTTCGCGCAGATTGCGGATACGGTCGCGGTTTACGTCAAAGCCCACCACCGGGCGGTGCTTGCCGAACTCCGCGGCCAGGGGCAGGCCCACATAACCGAGGCCGATCACGGCCAGTTTGATGTCTTCCAGGGAGGGGTGGGTCATTCTTTCAGTACCTTGCTTTTTGTCAGGGATGTCGAGTTACGGCCAGCCATCGGCCTGATCTAGAACAACAATGCGTGATGGATGGAGTGGTCTGCGCTATATTTGATGTCCAAGCACTCAGACAGTTTCGCTGAAAAGTCGTCACTCAACTGTCTAAGAGTTTGATATTCTTCACTTTGAGTACGCTCTTCTTTTTCGACTCGTTTTAACGCTTCGCGAATCTCAGGGTCGCTAATTTTTGCCAAGAACTGGTCATAGATTTCGAGTACTTCTTGGCCACATCGATCATCGATAAGCCGCTCGATCCTGCTCAGAACCGGGATGCCAAATAGTTCTATGGCTCTTTCCTCCCATTGGCGATAACCGGCATCAGCCATCTCTGCAATGGTAAGAATCCCTCCGAAGTAAAGTATCTTTCTGGAAAATCGAAGCTTAATACTTCTTAAACCCCATTCTTTTCCATCTTCGAACACCTTATGCTCAAAATCCGTCGCGATCGTTCTGTAATAACGGATAACGTCATTGAGCAAAAACCTGGGCAGCTCTGCTTTTTCGGAGCTGTTCTCCATGTAGCGCTTCAGCAACGAGCGCTGATAGCGTTCAAATCTATCTTCACCGTATAGCCAGGTTCCCTCCAGCAGGAAGAGCATACGCCTGGTCAAGCTCTTGTTGTCGTCGTACTCACCACCGATATTAGTCTTCATTTCCGAAAACTGAATGACAGCGTCTTTTCCAAACGTCCCTGTACTACCAGAGCGTTCCGGCACATGCTGCTTTATAACCGCCTCGATTTGTTCTAGTTCGACCTTGATTGCGTCATCGGCAGCTTCATCGGCGTCGTAAATAATAAAATGATCAATATCAGATTTGGAAGAAGCTTCCTCCCTTCCATAAGAGCCAGTAGCGACAATAGTAATCTTTTCATTATTCTTACTTTTCTTCAGTACACGATGAATATCGTCTCTTATTTCGGCAAGCTTTTCAGTGGTAAACCTGCGAGTCTCCCTTATATAATCCATTGTTATCATCCTCCCTGTGCGCCAAGGCACTTTTCACATCCCAACCGTCTTTCGTTACTTCTTTCTTATTAACCTTATATCTTTCGGCAATATCTTCACTTTCAAACACGATGTAGTAGTCGCGCTGGCAGTAAGTCGTGACAGCATCATCCATACTCGAATTTCGGAGGGCATGAAATAAATCCGGAAACTCCAACAGCCACTCTTTTTCGGTGGACAACAGTTTTTCTCTACTTAGTTCAACTTCATTTTTTTCAAAATAAAGCTGGCAATACTGGTCCGCTTGGAGCCCCTCAAGACTAGTAATAAAAGAGTTGTATACACTGCCTTTCAATTGCCAGAACCAATCCAAAGACTTTTTGCCAGCCTCACTCGATTCCAGAAAAGCGGCTCGAGCAATGTCAAGCGGACAGGCTGGCTTGTGTCCTCGAAAACTCTCAAAACTGCGTAGTATGCCGTCAATGGTATCGATGTTGATGGGGCTTTCGAACAGGTCCGCGCCTTGCCCACCGCCCGCATCCCCGGCGATCAATAACTTGATTCTTTCCCGATCAAAATACTTTGCCAGCCACCAGGATAGCTGCTTGTCCTCCTCCATGAACTGCTCACCAAGCTCATGGTGACCTATCCCCAGACGGCGCTTAAAGTAGGGTTCAGCACTATGTGAAAGGGGTGCGTGCCCAATATCGTGTAAAAGGGCGGCAACGACGACGTGGTTCCGGGTCTCTTCGTCATAATTACGATGCTCGGAGATAAAATCGGCAAGAGCCGCCACCCCCAAGGTGTGATGAAGACGATCCCGCCCTATCCGGGGCCCCTTATGTACCAAGGATGTGTAGTCGATTGCTCCCAGAAAGGAGATGTCTTTAAGCCGTCTGACCGGGCGACTCTCCAAAACACGACGGATCATGGAGTCCGAGCGCCATTTGGATAGCCAAAACTCGATATAACGATCTGAAATATAAGACATGGCGACTATTCTTCTAGGTTTTTAAGTTTCGCTGTATAGCTATCATACATTTGGCTGGCGTCCAATTCCTTTACTAACTCATCCTGTCATCTCAGGGAGATGTGTTAATTTTGCATTTTTGACCACTGTCTTGATAGCGCTGTCTGAGCGATTCCGCCAGCCCCCGCTTGGCCTGGTCATCACCGTGCACCAGGCGGATTTCCCGGGGCCACCGGGTCATACCGGTGACGAAGCGGAGCAATCCGTGGCGGTCGGCGTGGGCGGAGTAGCCGCCGATGGTGTCGACACCGGCCTTTATCTCGTGAATCTCGCCGTCCAGTTCCAGCTGGCCGCCCTGCCCTTGCGTCTGCAGCTCCCGGCCGGGGGTGCCGGCGGCCTGGTAGCCGACGAACAGCACGTTGTGGCGCGGGTCGCCGAGCATCGCCTTGAGATAATTGACGATGCGCCCGCCGGCGCACATGCCGCTGGCGGCGACCACCACCGCCGGGCGGCCCGTGCCGGCCAGGTGGGCGACCATGCGCTGGTGGGTTTCATGGTCGTCCACCGTGAACAGCTGCTCGAATGCCAGCGGGCCACGCCCCTGGCCTACCCGTTCCAGCGCCTGTTCGTCCCAGTGCTCACGGAGGCCCCGGTAGGCCCGGGTGAACCGGCTGGCCAGCGGCGAATCCAGGATCACCGGCAGATCATTCCAGTGGAGCCCGCCGGCGGCTTCCTTGCCCTGGTTCTCATAAATCAGGTCTTCCAGCTCGTAGAGCAGTTCCTGGGTGCGACCGATGCTGAACGCGGGGATCAGCACCGTGCCCCGGTCCACCAGGGCGCGCTCGATCAGGGTCCGCAGGCGGTGACGGCGGGCGCCCGGGTCGTCGTGTTCCCGGTCGCCGTAGGTGCTCTCCAGCACCAGGATGTCACAGCCGTCCGGCTGTTCGGGTGGCCGCAGTATCGGCGACGCCCTGTTGCCCAGGTCACCACTGAAGATCACCCTGGTGTCCTGACCGCGGGCCTCACCGGTCAAAGCACACTCCACATAAGCGGAGCCGAGCAGATGCCCGGCGCGGCGCAGGCGGATCGCCGCCTCTTTGCCCGCGCCCTGATAAACACTGTGCCACTGGCCGAAGGGCAGCGGCCGCAGCAGACGCTGTACGCGGCGCAGGTACCAGTTTATCGCCTCCGGTTGGCGGCTGACGGCCAGCTTAAAGGCGTCCTCCAGCATGATCGGCAGCAACTCGGCGCTGGGCTCACTGCAATAGATCGGGCCGTCAAAACCGGCGGCCAGCAGCCAGGGAATACGCCCCACATGATCGAGATGCACATGGGTGACCACCAGCGCCCGGATGTGGCGGATGTCGAATTCGATTTCGGGGCGCCCGGCGTCGGCGCCGTCCGCCCCCCGGTCACCGCCCTGAAACAGGCCGCAATCGATCAGCAGCCCCGCGTTGTCGTCCAGCGTCAGTTCGTGGCATGAGCCGGTGACGCCGGTGGCGGCGCCGTGGTGTTTTATCACACTCTTATTGGAATCGTTCACTATCTGTCCCCCGTTCAGGCACGCTACCGCCGCAGGGTTTGCCGTCGATTCCCTGAGGACGGATCGGTGCCTGTTTCTTTTTTTGGCAGATCTCTGGGATCCTGCCGGCAAGCTGGGCTTGCCTTTCGCGGGCTGGGCCCGCTCCCACAAGGCCCGCTCTCACAACCAAAAAGGGTTACAACGTGCTTACGTCTCTTAGGGCCAGGGTGAGGCGGTGCTGCTTGTGGAGCATGCTGAGCAGCACGATGGCGCGCTCCTGGCCGTCGAAGCGGTGGAACACCGCTTCCATGTCCGCGAAGGGGCCGTGTTCGATGCGCAGGCGGTCGCCCGGGCGCAGCGCGGGGCGGTCGTCGTTGGCGCTGGTCTGGGTCTGCAGCTTGAGGGCATCGATTACGGAGGGCGGCACCGCCGCCGGGCGGTCGCCGAAGGCCACCAGTTTGGTCACGCCCCGGGTGGAGCGGATGGTGTGCCAGCCACTGCCCTGCTCGGACAGTTGAATAAAGAGGTAACCGGGGAACAGGGGCTCCTGGCGCTGCACGCGCCGGCCGGCGCGTACTTTTTCCAGGCAGAGCTGGGGCTGAAAGCAGGTAAACCCCTGATTTTCCAGGTTTTCCTGGGCCCTGTAGTTCTGGTTGGCGCGGCACTGAACCACGTACCAGCCTGAATCGCTCATGCCGTTATCCTTTTCGGGGCTCTGCCCGTGCCCGGCCCTTGTGAGGCCGAGTGTCCGTATTCGAGTAGCTTCGCGCGGGGAGGTGACGCTCGCGTGACGGAGCCTACGTTAGCCGGGCGGAGTCCGCCTTGCCGTAGTGCTCAGGTTGTCTTTTGTTGCGATTTTTTACATTCCCCCCGGAATATAGCCTCGTGATCCTAGTGCAAATAGTTTATGTGATCAACATCACAAATAGGGATTACTGTTTACCACCCTTTTTCCGCAGCGAATTTAATATCGCCAGGTCAGACCGGCCTATCAGGATGTTTCGCCATATCGGCGTACCGGTAAAATAACGGTGCATCGCCAGACGCAACGCAAAATTGATGCCATAAGCCAAAGACGTGGCGACGGCCGCCCCATGGATCCCGTGACCCGGGATGAGTGCCACGTTGCCGGCCACATTAATAAGCACCACCACTATCGAGGTGTACATATTCAACTCGGGTCGCCCGCGGGCGGCGATGTCGTTGGCAAGAACGCGGGAAGCGGACCCCAACACAATGCCGGGCAACAACAGCACCAGGGGCCAGTAGGCTGCAACGAAATCCGTGCCGAAAACCAGCAGAATAAACGGGTAACCGACGAGTGCCGTCAACAACGACGCTGCCAGGGTAATCCACAGCACCCACCGGGTGACGATGGGGGTGAGTTGCTTACGCTTGGCTTCATCGCTGGAGAGCTGGGACAACCGTGGGAGGAGTACCGTGCTCGCCGCCCGGGAGAGCAGCCACAGACGCTCGGAGAGTTGGACGGCAATGACATATACCCCGGCGGCCGCCGGACCGGTGAAAAAGTTCACCAGAAAGATATCCGCGCGATAGTTCACGAACGCCAGTATGTTGCTGAGGTGGGCTTTGTAACCGTAGGTCAACAGGGCCCGCCCATAGTGCGGAAACGCGGGCCCCTCACCTTTGACCCAATAACCTCTGACGGTAAAGAGGGCCACGATAAGTGTCGCCAGGGCGGCGGCGAGATAGGCGGCCAGCATCCACTCAATGGCATCCACGCCCCCGAGAAGGAGCAGTATCACGAAAATCAGGGTCAGTGACGGCTGCAACAGCAGAATCAAATTAAATCGTTTGAACTGCTGAAGACCCTGAAAAACGCTGGAAATCAACGCCAACAAAAGAGAGATCGGGAATACCGCCAACGCGACCCATAACAGCTCCTCGGGTACGCCCTGGAACCACCGTTCGGCGAAATGCAGCACCACCGTGGCTCCCACTGCGAGGCCCAGCAGCGCGATGACAGCGTACAGCTTGAACGTGGTTCGTAGCGCCGCCGCGGCCCCAACGCGCGCGGCGCCGAGATAGTAGATGTTCGCCGAGCCGATACCCAGGTTCAACAGCGATGCCAAGGTGGTGGGCAGTAACAGGGCGACTGCGTAGGCACCGTTGCCTTGCGGGCCGAACACCCGGGCGATCAACGCCAGAGTCAGCAACTGAAGCACCCCGGCGCCCAATTGCCGTGCCAAAGTCGCGGCAATATTGCCGGTAAGCTTCTTCAAACCGAGCCCGGGCCCCTTCATAGGGCTTTCATAGCGTCGAATACCCGTGAGCAGGCGTTGGCGTCTCGGTGGGTGAAAAACATCTTTCTCACCTGCTCACGGTGCTCAGCCCAGCCGGGTGCGCCCCGTCGGGCGTCGCTTAACGCTTTCAGCATCTCTGTCGTCGAGCCGACCTTGGGGCCGGGTGTCACGAGATCGTAGTCGTAGGCCATGCCCCGAGTGCTCAAATACTCCCGCAGATCGAAGTTGACGAAAATCGGGGGTACGTCAGCCAGCAACGGTTCCATATAGATCGACGAGTAATCGGTGACGATGGCTTCGTACTGGTGGAGTACCGAATCGACATCGCCCACTATTTTTTCCGTAAGCAGCTTAATGTTATCGGGAAATCCGGCCGCGAGCTGCTCCGCCTGGATGTTGGAATCCGTGTCGTTAGGATGAGGTCTTAGGTGGATTTCCATATCCGGCTGCTCAGCGAAGAAACCACGCAGTGCGGCGTCATCCAGGTCGTCGAACGGGAAGAATAGCGGCCTGTCGAGATCGTAATCCCGAAACGTAGGTGCATAGAGCACCTTAAAGCGATCCGCGTGCGTAATCTCGCTCTCACGGTTGTGAAGGTAAACATCGGCGCGCGGTAGGCCGGTGACGGAAACACGGCGAACATCCACGCCCTGAAACGCGGCGGTGTTGTAGCAATCGATGTCGGAGCTGGCGATGCACATGGAGTAGAAACGCGTCTCACGCAGCCGCTCGCGGCAGCCGGCCGGAGTCGCCTTATGATCGGTAAGGCCGGCACGCTTAATACCTATCGCGTGCCAAAGCATGATCACCCTGGCGCGTTTCGCGAGCGGCCAGAATATACCGAAATCGGAACCGCCGTGGGAGATGACCGCGAACTCGGCACGGGCGCAAAGCAGGAATCCGGCCAGGCCGGCCCTTGCGACGAAACGCGACGAAGCCTCCGGCAACTCCACCGGCGTAAAGCCGCGAGCGTATAACCAGTACGCTTGATGATCGTTCCGCGTCATCCACTCGAACAGAGCGCGTGAGTTCCCCGAGTAGCGGTTTCTCGCTTGCGAAAAGACAACGAGGCCAGGTTTGCGCGGAATCAACATGCCGAGCACCCCCAACGTCCATGCCAAAATGACGAACAACAGCTTCTTCATGGCTTAATCGCCGAACGTTTTCAGTACGTTTCTCAAGACCTCGACCGAGTCGCGCATCTGCTGAATATTTTCGATGGAGAGCCCCGATGTCAGTGCTTTTATCGAAGACGATGAAATGCCATGGGTACGGCTCAGATACACGACCTCGCAATGCGGCTTAAGGAAGTCGAATTTTCCCTCCCAATCGTCACCGATACCGAAGATATCCACATTGTGCTCGCGCACGTCGTCGATTTTCTGGTCCCAGGACGACTCGGGTATCACCAGATCCACCGCGTCCACGGCCTCAAGCACCTCGCGGCGGTCCTCAAAGCGCATTAAAGCGCTCTTGCCCTTCAGGGCATTGAACTCGTCCGTCGAGAGGCCCACGATCAAACGGTCACCCAGCGCCTTTAAGCGCCGCAGCAGCCGTACATGGCCAACGTGGAAAATATCGAACGTCCCGTATGTCAGTACCACTTTCATTGCTTAGCCCTTCACGCCGGCGGTTTGTCATTGAAATAGGCCTGGATGCGACGGTAGACCCAGTCGTTCTCACAGACCGGATATCCGAGATACTCCCTCGGCTTATCGATAAGCCGCCATTTCCATAAGTGGATAAAACTGCGCACCCGTGGGAGATTGTCGTTTCTCAGACCCTCGCCGTGGAGGACGAACCCGAGCTCGTCCAGCCCGCCGGGCAAACAGCGCACCGATACGCCGTTGTTTAAAAGCAGACGTGAATACCACAGGTCGTCGGCGGTGGGCGCCACCCGCATATAATCCTGATTATCCAAATCCCCGGGCGAGAAGAAGTCTTTTTTTAGTACCGCACCACCGCCGAAGGTAATGATCAGATCCCGTTGCCGCACGCCCGCTTCCTTGATGATCGGCCAGGACAGGTATGTTCGTGGTTTGCCCGTCGGGCCGTGGCGGACGGCCCGGACACGGAGGGCGGGCACCTGCCGTTTGTCGCTATCGAACCCTGCCACGAGAGTCGCCAGCCACTCTCGACCATAAAAAATATCGTCATCGGCGGTGACGATCAGATCCTCATCCTCACAGACTCTCAGCAGCGGCATCAATTTCCTGTACGGGCCCTGGTTTTCCGTCCAGCGGAATTCCACACGGTCCGCCAGGGCTCCAAGGTCTCCGGTAACCGTCTCGAGAACCGCGGGGTCAGCGATGCCGGTATCGCGCAGGTAGGGCTGATCGGACACCCAGACGATAATTTTGTCGGGCAGACACGTCTGTGTGGCAATGGACATCAGGGCCATTCTGCACAGCGGTAACCGTTGGGCAGTGGTGGTGAGACTAACCAGCAGCACCAGATATCTCCGTCAGAACGCTGTCGCCCCGGCCGACACCAAAATAAAGCAGACCGGCGGCACGTACGGAGTCCGGCTCATAGATATTACGGCCGTCCACCATTACGGGGGTGCGCAGGGCGTCACGTATTGCCTTGAAGTCCGCGACTCGGAACTCCTTCCATTCGGTACAGATTACCAAGGCGTCGGCACCGTCCAGCGCGTCCACGCGATGCTCCGCCAAGGTCAGGTCGTTACGGTCGCCGTAGAGGCGGCGACACTCGTCGCGCGCCTCCGGGTCGTAGGCCTGAATATGGCCTCCAGCGGCCCATACCGCTTCCATCAACGTGCGGCTAGGCGCTTCACGCATATCATCGGTATTGGGTTTGAAGGCCAGGCCCCAGACCGCGATGGTCTTACCGTTCAGGTCGCCGTCAAAGGCATTGCTCAGCTTGTTGAAGAGCGTGGACTTCTGATGATCGTTGACCGCTTCCACGGCGCTCAGCATGCGCGCCTCATAGCCCACTTCATGGGCGATGCGCTCCAGTGCGCGCACGTCCTTGGGGAAACAGGAGCCGCCATAGCCGCACCCGGGATAAATAAAGTGATAGCCAATGCGCGGATCGGAACCGATGCCAAGGCGAACATTCTCAATGTCCGCCCCCAGCCGCTCGGCCAGATTGGCCATCTCGTTCATAAAGCTGATTTTGGTGGCCAGCATAGCGTTCGCGGCGTATTTGGTGAGCTCGGCGGAGCGCACATCCATGAAAATCAGCTTGTCGTGGTTCCAGTTGTAAGGGGCGTAGCACTCACGCATCAGTTCACGGACCTTATCCGACTCCGTGCCGACGACGATACGGGCACCACGGGTGAAGTCCTCGATGGCGGCCCCTTCCTTGAGGAATTCCGGGTTGGAGCAGACGTCGAAGTCGTGCTCGACGCCCCTGCCCGCCAGTTCGGCGATAATAGTGGCCCGGACCCGGTCGGCGGTGCCCACCGGCACGGTGGATTTGTTGACCACCAACTTATAGCCGTCCATATGCCGGCCTATGGTGGTGGCCACGGATAGTACGTACTGCATGTCGGCGGAGCCGTCTTCGTCCGGCGGGGTGCCCACGGCGATAAACTGCATGGTTCCAAAGGCAACACCCTGTGCGGCATCGACCGTGAAGCCAAGCCGCCCTTCTTCGCGGTTCCGCGCCACCAAGGCCTCCAGCCCCGGCTCAAAGATCGGAACCACTCCGCGCTCCAGGGCTTCCACCTTGGCCGGGTCCACATCAACACACAGCACATCATGGCCTGCGTCCGCCAGACAGGCCCCGGTGACCAGGCCCACATAGCCGGTGCCGAATACAGTGATTTTCAATCTAAGTCTCCTTGCAGAACACGTTTCCTTCGCGCGGCAACCGACACTACCGGGATCTGGTCAACTCGGCCCTAGTAACATACGGTAGTTTTTTACGGCGCTGTTCCGGGTATTAGCGTTAGCGACCTTAACAGACTCACGGTGCAGCGCCTCCCTGTCCTGTGCGGACAGGTAGATCTGGATCTTGGATTCAATTTCCGCCTCCGTGGGCGCCGCGACCAGATAACCGTTTACACCCTCTTCGACCACACCATCAATACCCCAGCCCTGGTGGCCAATCACCACGCAGCCCGACGCCATCGCTTCCAGATAGACCAGCCCAAATGTTTCCTGGACACTGGGCATCAAAAAGAGATGCGAGGCACGCATGGCTTTCAGCACCTCCGCTCGTGGCGTGAAGCCGTATTGGCGCACCGCCCTGGTTAGTCCGAGTTGCTCAATGTCACGGGTGATGGCAGCGCTAAGCGGGCCGTCTCCGTAAAGATGGACCGTCAGACGGACACCCTGGTCGATCAGAGCCCTGAAGGCACGCAGACAAGGTTGAACGTTCTTTCTCGGTATCATTAAGGAGGCCATGGTAATCACCAGGCCCCCTTCGAGGGAAATGTCCTTGCTCTCCAGGTCAATGATCTCCGCCGCGTCGATGCCTGAGTAGACGATGCCGGACGGCTCGACGCCGTAGTTGTCTTTCAGTTGGCGCGCGAGCGCATGGGAGCGGACGAACGTCTTGTCCGCCGCATCCAGGCATCGGCGTAGCTGCGGCTTGCCCAGGTCGGAGCCGTGGACCACGAAGTACTTCTTCGCCGGCCTGCGACCAAGCACCCGCTTCGCGGCGATAAAGTTAAAGCTCTGGTGGCAGATGGCGAAGTCGAAGCGCCCGCGAAAGCCCATCAGGAACAGCACCAGCCTGGTCAGCAGGGCTGAATAGATAAACCGGAAGCCGATGGTCGGCACGTCGTACACCGGCAAGCCGTTCAGAACGCGCTTTCTGGGCCAGTAGGGGCCGCCTTTAACGATCAGCGGCAGAAAGCGCAGCACGGCGGTGACTTCCAGTCCCTCGGCGATGGCGCCGTCGACGAGCTCGCGAACCGCCAGCGTATTGCTGGTCAGATCGCGCTCGTCGGTGATCGCATAGAGGTTGCTGCAGACGATGCCTTTCATGGGGCTCCCAACGGTGGGGGTCTCGGACTCAGACGCCGATTTTCTCGATCAGCTGGCGCACGCACTCACCGATGTCGTGCTCGGCGGTGTTGATCACCACTTCCGCGTTGGCCGGGGCTTCGTAGGGGCTGTCGATGCCGGTGAATTCCTTGATCTCGCCGGCGCGGGCTTTCTTGTAGAGGCCCTTGGGGTCGCGCTTCTCGCACTCTTCCAGGGGGGCGTCGGCGAACACTTCCACGAACTCGCCGTCCTCGAACAGGGCGCGGGCGGCGTCCCGGTCGGCGCGGAACGGGCTGATGAAGGCGGTGATCACCACCAGGCCGGCGTCGACCATCAGCTTGGCCACTTCGGACACCCGGCGGATGTTCTCGGTGCGGTCCTCGTCGCTCATGCCCAGGTTCTTGTTCAGGCCGTGGCGCACATTATCGCCGTCCAGCAGGTAGGTGTGCTTGCCCTGCTCGGTGAGCGCCACTTCCAGGGCGTTGGCCAGGGTGGATTTGCCGGAGCCGGACAGGCCGGTGAGCCAGATGCACTTGGGCACCTGGTTCTTCTGCTTGGCGCGGTCGTCCTTGGTGATGTGGGTCTGGTGCCAGATCACTTCGGCCTGGGACTCATTCTCTCGGCGTTGGTAGGGCGTATCAGTCATGTTGCCTCCGTTCGGGAAGCTGCAAGCTACAAGCTGCAAGCTTCAAGCTAAGTTCGCATCGCGCTTATCAGCGCGTGCAGCATCTTCGAGATATCCTGGGCTTCGCGTTTCCAGCGGTGGCCCACTTCGGGGCTGATGTAGCCAATTTCTATCCCAATGTATATCTGGGTACGCAACTCACCGGATGAGCCTTTTGCGTAGTTCAGAAACACCGCTTTCTCTTTGTCAGACGCCCGCTCATACCCCTCGGCGATATTCGAGGGAATCGACAGCCCTGACCGGGTGATCTGATCTCGAAACCCAAAATCCCGACACTGTGCGAAATGCCGGTATATGTCAGCGCTCAACCGCGCCGCCCGTCTCCATACGGACAATTCCTCAAAACGCATCCTTGCGTCCTCTTGTAATTCCAGACCGCGAATTCTACACGATCCCCCCTCAGCTCTCCCCCACCCGCTTGCAGCTTGAAGCCTGTAGCTTGCAGCCGGCCGCTAGAACGCCCAAACGAGCGGGATGAGGCCAACACTGACAGTCGCGGCCACCAAACTCATCGGGATGCCGATCTTAAGGTAATCGGTGAAGCGGTAGCCACCGGGGCCCATGACCATGAGATTGGTCTGGTAGCCCAGCGGGGTCATGAAGCTGGCGCTGGCGGCGAACATGACGGCGACGATGAACGGCAGCGGGCTGACGCCGAGCTTCTCGGCGACGCCGGTGGCGATCGGGAAAACCAGCACGGCGGCGGCGTTGTTGGTGATCACTTCGGTGAACAGGGCGGTGATCAGATACACCAGCAGCAGGGCCAGCCAGGGGCTCTGGATGCTGTCGGCGAGCATGGCGTCGACCAGCCAGGCGGCGGTGCCACTCTGCTCCAGGGCGGTGCCCAGGGCGAAGGCGGCGCCGATCACCACCAGCACGGGCAGATTGACGCTGACGTTCATGCGCGCCCGGTTGACGGTGACGCAGCGGGTGACCAGCAGCAGGCCGGCGGCCAGGAAGGCGGCCTCCAGCACGGACACCAGGCCGATCACGTTGACCCCGACCATGGCCACCAGGATCACGGTGGCCAGGGGCGCCCGGCTGAAGTCCGGCGGGGTGGAGTCGCTGAGCGGGCTGACCAGCATGAAGTCGCGGCGGTACTGGTACTGCTCGACGAAGGTGTCGCTGGTCTCCAGCAGCAGGGTGTCGCCGGTGCGCAGCACCTGCTCGCCGACCTTGCCGGGCAGGCGGCGGCCGCCGCGGCTGATGCTGAGGATGGCGGCCTGGTAGCGGGTGCGGAAGCCGGTGTCCTTGACGGTTTTGTTAACGCCGGGGAACTCGGGGCCGAGCACCACCTCCACCAGGCAGCGCTGGTGGTTGTTCAGGCGCAGCTTGTGGGCGCCGCCGTGGGCGGGGATCAGGCCGTTGACCCGCTGCAGCTCGCGGGCGCACTCCGGGGCGCCGATAAAGGCAAGCTGGTCGCCGGCCTGCAGCAGCTGGTCCGGGCCGACGGCGGTGAACAGCTTGTCGCCGCGCTGTATCTCGGTGAGGTAGCCGTGGGTGAGGTTACGCAGGCCGGCGTCCTGGATGCTTTTGTTGTGCAGCGGGCTGCCTTCGGGAATCACCATTTCCACGTGGTATTCGCGGGCCTGCTCGACCTGCTCCACCAGGCCTTCGCGCTCGGGCAACAGGCGGCGGGCGCACAGCAGCAGGAATACGGAACCGGCGACCAGCAGCGGTACGCCCACCCAGGCCATGTCGAAGATGTGGAAGCCTTCGATGCCCCGGTTCTGCATCATGCCGTCCACCACCAGGTTGGTGCTGGTGCCGATCAGCGTGCAGGTGCCGCCGAGGATGGCGGCGTAACTGAGCGGCAGCAGCAGTTGCGAGGCGGACAGCTTCAGGCGCTGGGCCCACTCCTGCACCGCCGGGATCATCATCGCCACCACGGTGGTGTTGTTGAGGAAGGCGCTGAGGATGGAAGTGGGCAGGATCAGCCGGGCCTGGCTGCCCAGGGCGCTTTTGGGCTGGCCGAGCAGCTTGTGGGCCACCCAGTAGATGGCGCCGGTGTCGCGCAGGGCGGCGGCCACCACATAGAGCACCGCCACGGTGATCAGCCCCGGGTTGGCGAAGCCGGCCAGGGCCTGCTCCACGGTGATCACATCGCCCACCAGCACCGCCACCAGGGCGGCCATCATGGTGACCTCCGCGGGCACGCGGTTGGAGGCCAGCGCCGCCAGCACCGCAAGCACCACCAGCGATGTGTAGATCATTTCAGGTGTCATAAGGCGGGAATGGTACCTGGGGGCTTATAACCTGCAACTTTGGGTTTGTTCTTTGCTTATAAGGAACAGCTACAAGCCTCAAGCTTCAAGCCGCAAGCTGGACCCCTGCTTGTAGCTTGCAGCTTGAGGCTTGAAGCAACCTGACGCCGCAGGCGTCAGGTTTTATCGCTGTTGTAGTGATAAGCGTAGTAGCCATATTCGTTGCTGGCGCGGCGTTCGATGGCGTTAAGGATAGCGCCTTTGATCTCGACGCGGTTCTGCTCGAAGCGGTGCACGCTGACGTCCACTTCCTTGGCGGAGTTCACGCCGTAGCGGGCGACGATCAGGCTGGTGCCGGCCTGCTGGCCGATGATGGCGGCGTCGGTGACGGCGAGGATCGGCGGGGTGTCCACCAGCACCAGATCGTACTCGGCGGAGAGCCGTTCCATCAGCGCCTTAAAGCGGGCGTGCATGAGCAGCTCCGCCGGGTTGGGCGGAATCTGACCGCGCGGGATAAAGTGCAGGTTCTCCACCTTGGTTTCGTGGATGGCCTGCTCGTGCTCCGCCTGACCGGACAGGAGATCGGAGAGGCCCACGTCGTTCTGGTTTTCGAAGTAGCGGTGCAGGTGGCCCTTGCGCATGTCGGCGTCGATCACCACCACCTTCTGGCCCACCTGGGCGAGCACCGCCGCCAGGTTGGCGGAGATAAAGGATTTGCCCACCTCCGGGCTGGGGCCGGAGATCATCATCACCTTGTTGGAGGCCTCCATCATGGCGAAGTGTAGGCTGGTACGCAGGCTGCGCAAAGCTTCGATGGCCAGATCCGCCGGGTCGCTCACCGCCAGCAGCGGGATCGGCTCATGCTTGGAGCGTTTGCGGCGGCGCATCATCGCCACGATGCGGTCCAGCTTTTGCTGCTGCTCGGAAAGGGGCACGGCGGCGTAGACCGGGATGCCCTGCTCTTCCAGTTGATCCGGGCTTTCAATACCGCGGTGCAGCAGGCCGGCGCCGAGCACATAGCCGGCGGAGAGAATCAGGCCGAGAGCACCGGCCAGGGCGGTGACCAGGCCTTTTTGCGGCTTCACCGGCGACGGGTAGACCACGGCATCGTCGATGATCCGCACATTACCCACGGTGCTGGCCTTCATGATGCGCAGTTCCTGCGCCCGGTTCATCAGACCGACGTAGATCTCCTGGTTGAGTTCCACGTCGCGCATCAGGCGCAGGATTTCCTGCTGGGTTTCCGGCAGGTTGCCGATCTGATCGTTAAGCTGGGCCTTTTCCTGTTCCAGGGAGCGGCGCTGCTCAAGCAGGGTGCGGTAGGCGGGGTGTTCCTGGGTGAACTTGGCGGAGACTTCGCTCTCTTTGATTTTCAGTTCGTTGAGCTTGGCTTCCATGGAGACCAGGCGGCCGAGCAGGGACCGGGTCTCCAGCTCCATGTCCACGGAGTCCCTTTGCAGGCGGTATTCGTTGAGCTTTTCTTCAGCGGCGGTGAGCTTGGCTTTCAGCTCCGGAAGCTGTTCATCCAGGAATTGAAGGCTCTTTTCCGCCTCGGCGGCTTGGCGATTAATATTTTGCAGGAGATAGTTTTCCGCCACCGCGTCCAGCTCTTTCTGGATGCGCGCCTGATTGGGGCCGGTGAGGGTGACGGTAAGGATGCCGGTCTCTTTGCCCTTTTCCAGCACTTCCATGCGGCCGCGCAGGCTGTTGATGGCGGACAGCCGGGACTGGCGCACCAGGGTCAGATTTTCTCCGCCGTACTGCCATTCACCCAGCTCCAGGGCGATGGTTTTGTCGTCGCTAGTAAGCACCTGATCAGCGGGACCGCCAAGCACTTTTTGCCCCTGGTAATACAGAGCGGGATGGCCCTGGTCGTCGGCGGTGAGAGTGAACGCCGCGCCGCGCAGATTGTCCGGCATCGTGAAGCGTTTGACGGTAACCAGAGTTTGGCTGTCGCGGTAGCCCGCGAACAGCGGTCGCGGCGTGCCCGGCGGCGCCGGGTCCGGGGCGTTGAACGCGCCCAATACCGGTGTGCGGTCCGGTGAGACCAGGATATCGGTGTGCAGTTGCTCGACCACGTTCCCCAGGACCATGCGCGAGGTGAGGATGGCGATCTCCGCCGCCGCCGAGGATTCCTGACCGAGGGCCTCGTTAAGCTCCTCAAACCCGGGCAGGCCGGCCTGCTTCTTCTCCACTTGCAGAAGCGCATCCGCTTTGTAGATTGGCGTGGCCAGGGCCGCGTACAAGGCCCCCAACAGCAACGCCAGCACGGTGGTGCCGAGAATCAGCCACTTGGCGTCGATCAGCAGCGCGAACAGGCGGTGCAGATCGATTTCGTCGTCCAGGGGGCCGGAGCGGGCGCGGGAAGTGGTGGACTCGTTACTCATGGGGTGTCGTCATTCCTGTGTTCATATTTTTTTCAGCCAGGCGTCCGTGGCTTGGCGCATCAGCGGATAGATTCTCTCGAATACTTCCCGGCCCCGCCGGTAGGGGTCGGGGATATCCTGGCCGCCGTTCCAATGGCTGAGCAGAAAGGTCTTGCCGCTGGCTTCCGGGAACTGCTGGATGATGCGGTCGCGCTGGCGCCCTTCCATGACCAGGATGAGATCGGCGTCCTGGCACAGTGCCCGGTCAAGCTTGCGGCCCTGATGGGGGCCGCACTCCAACCCCTGAGCGGCGGCCACGTCCCGGGCGGTGGGCTCCATATCGTGGCCCTCCAGGCCGACCAGGCCGGCGGAGCTGATCCGTTTGTCGGGCCGGGCGGCGGCCAGCATGGCCGCCACCGTGGGGCTGCGGCAGATATTGCCGTCGCAGACCACCAGAATACGCTCGAACATCTAGTCGCTTCCCAGCTGATCTTCGGCGCGACCGCCCAGATAGAGCGCGGTGACGCTGGGTACCAGCAGGCTCAGCACGCGGTTCCAGCGGGCCAGCGGCGCGGCGGTGACGTAGACGATATCGCGGGGCTGGAGCTGGAAGCTGTCCGCCAGCACCAGGGCGGCGGCGTCCTTGGCGTTAAGCTGGTAGACGTCGATGCCGTGCTCCTGGCCGGGCTGCGCCTTGCGGAAGACGAAGATGCCGGAGGCGTCCGCTTCCCGCTCGTCCAGGCCGCCGGTGTCAGAGAGCGCTTCCGCCAGGCTCATGCCGTTACGGCCCATGGGCACACTTTGCGGCCGGCTCACCTCTCCAAGCACGAATATCTTGTTGTCTTCCGCCCGGGAGACGTTGACCACATCACCAGGACGCAACAACACATTCTGAGCGGCATTGCCGTTTTGATAAATATCACGCAGAGACAGCCGGAATTCCTTGCCACCTCGGGTGAGAATCACCTGGGACCAGTTGGCGTTGTCGCTGATGCCGCCGGCGGCGCTGACCGCATCGACCAGGCGCATGGGCAGGTTGGTAATGGGGTAGGTACCGGGACTGCCCACCGCACCGGTGACGTAAATTTTCTTACTGCGGAAGCCAGCCACGGCCACGTCCACCTGGGGGGATTCAATGTACTCATCCAGGCGCTTGGTGATCATCTCGCGGATTTCGGTGACCTTCATACCCTCCACATGGACCTTGCCCACGTAGGGATAAAAGATGCTGCCGTCGCTGTGCACCAGGTTGCCGGACTCCTGGGCACTGCGCTGGGAGCCGGCGGGGATGGTCAGCTCCGGATGATCCCAGACGGTGATCTGCAGGACATCGCCGACGCCCACTTCGTAGTCGTAATTTTCCGGCGAGTCCGCGAGGGCGTCCGGTAATTCCGGTGCTGGCGCCTGTTTTTGATCGAGGATGGCGGTGGTGATGGTGTGGGTTTTAATTACGTCCGGCAGGTCGGCGGCGTCCGGCTGTTCGTCTTCAGCGAACCAGCCCGGCTCCGCGTCGCGGTCGGACCCGGGCACGATGGTGCAGCCGGCAACGGCCAGCAGCAGGCCGCATGTACCCAGTGTTTTCATTATTGCTGTCATAACCGTTTGGGAGTCCTTTACCAGTCAAACGTGCGGCGCCATTGCGCCATGGCGGTGACCTGTTCGCGCTCACCGGCGAAGGTGTCCACCGCTTCGTCGGTGGCGGCCAGGGCCCAGGTGAGCCGCCCGCCCAGCAGGCCGTGTTCCAGCCGTAATTCAGCCAGCACGATATCTTGTTCCGCATTGGCTTGCAGTATTTCGGCACCGTCGGGCTCAACTTGAGCCCGTTTGCCGCCTTCCGCGTTGAGGGTGGCGGTGGTCACCGAGGCGGTGAATACCGCGCCGTTGCGGAAAAACTGCTGGCCGCCCAGGGTCAGCGCGCGGGCGTCCCCCTCGAAGGTGGAGGCCAGGCTGCGCCCATAGTAGCGGAAGCCGCTGCGGTAGGTGCTGTGTTCGTAGGCGGTGTTAAAGCGGGCGTCGCTGACGGCACGCCCGGCGACGGTATCGGTGCCTTCCAGGAAGAAACGCTGGCTGCCGGTACCGAAACCGGTGAGGGCGTCGAAGCCGACCAGGGCGGAGTACTTGGACGGCAGGCCGCCGGCTTCGTCCTCGCCCATCATCTGGCCGTAGAAGCCGGTGGGCACGCCAAAGACCGGGAAGCCGGCGCGGAAATCGAAACCGCCCACCTGGTTACTGGGGTCGTCTTCCTCGGCAAAGCCGGTGCTTTGGCCGTTGTCCTTACCGATCAGAGCGTCGCCGAAGGAATCCAGGCCGTCGGGCCGCCCTTCCCCGCCCCACTGGAACAGCCGGGTCAGGCCGATCTGCAGAAAGCTGGCCGGCCGGAAGGTGAGGCGGCCGCCGACCAGCTTGGCGTCTGAAATGGCGCGGTCCTGCTCGAGCTGGCCGATAAACGCCTGGAAGTCCCAGGGGCCGATCCAGTTCAGCCACGGCGAGCGCGGCGCGTACTGGGTCTGGCGACCAAACCACAGGCCGGGCACCGGGCGGGCGTTGTTGGAGAGTGCCAGGGAGCTGTGGTGGCCGGGGCCCCACCAGCGGTCGATGGCGCCGGCGCCGAGCTGCCAGTTGCCGAAGCGGCCGGCGACGAAGCTGCCGTCGGCGCGCAGCTCGCTGGTGTCTTCGCGGTCGTCGGTGTCGGTGTAGCCGACCTGGATGCGGGCGGCGTAGCGGCGGCCGGTGAAGGAGACCGCCGCCGAGCTGTCCACCTGGCCGGCGGGCTGAGCGCCGAAGTGGCGGAACAGGGGCTCTTCATTGGCGCCGCCGAGGGTGACGGTGGCGGTGCGGGTTTCGGTTTTGGCGCGGTCCAGGGCGGCACGCAGGTAGGCGGCGTGCTCGCTGGTGCGGCAGGTGTCGCTGGCGCCGCGCAGGCCTTCGGCCACGGCCGACCAGTTCACCGGCCAGGTGGTGGTGAGGCCGTCGAAGCAGCCCAGCGCGGAGAGCGCTTCCAGATGGTGCCGGGCGCGCAGATCCCCGGTCTCCGCCCAGGGGGCGGCGGCGGCCGTCGCGCTCACGCTTAGCAGTACACCCAGGGCTCCGCCTTTGACTGCTCGGGGCCAGAAGGCCCGCTTGAACCCACTTAACACTGGCGGCTTCCTATCCTGATGATTGATTTGTTTCCCCGGTCCCTGGGGCGAGGATTATCACCCGCAAGTTTTGTCATGCCTATGACACGGAGCGGCATTTTACATTGTGTTTACTATATTGCTAACCCCGGGTGACAGAGCGGCGACAGGATGCGGCTATTTCTCCTGGTTACAAATGAGGCGGGCCTCTTCCAGGGCGGCGGTGCGGTGCTTGGTGGCCTGCTTGTACTCCGGGTCGGCGAGCATCTGGGCGAACGCCTGGATGGAGGGGTAGCGCACCAACAGCACTTCGTCCCAGCGCTCCTCTTCCGGGGCGATCACGCCGGCCAGGGTGTCGCCGGCCCAGAGCATCTCGCCGCCCACGCCTTTGACCTTCTCGAACGCCACCAGTGAGTAGCGGCGGTAGGCTTCACGGCCGTCGTAGTCGGCTTCGCCGTCCTTGTAGCGGGCTTTGTCGCGGAAGCGCAGCAGGTTGAGCATGACGATGGGGGTGTCGGCGGGAATGCTCTTGAGGATGTGCGGCAGGCGTTTCGGATCCGGGTCGACGACGGGCATGGTGTGCTCTCCTTGATTGTGATTATTGGCAATCAGGTTGCCCCTTCCCCGCCCCGCCGCCAATGGTGAGATGCGCCAATTCCATGGGCGGCCTTGCGGCGGGAGCAGAAGGACACGATAGATTGATAAGATCATGTAAGATTTCTACATTTCGGATCACAACGAGCACAATAGATAGGTAAGCCTCTCTCTAGTAGGATTCCTTTGTGATAGTGGCATGTAGAAGATGCTCCTCCCGAGATAGGTGTCAGTTATGTCAGACAAGCCCAAGACCGTTTCCAGCACCCGTTTCTCGGATTTTATCCGCAATGCCTCCTCGGCTGAGCGCAAGCAGGTCTATAAAGACGTGCTGGTGCGGGCCACCGAACGGCAGAAGCGTCTGATCGCTGAAGCTGAAGCCGCTAAATAGCCTGTTCAGCGGGCGCAGCACTCCCGCTCTTCCCCCGGCTCTATCCTCAATTTTAAACCTCTCCCCGCCGGTGCCAATTCTATGGGCGCCACCGGAGGCAATGGGTCGGACTATCAAGGAACCTCTCTGGAATCTTGCCGGCCGGCTAGGCCGGCCTTTCGCGGGCGGGGCCCGCTCCTACAAGGAGGCCGTTGGCGGCGCAGAAGGCGCGGAGGTCGTCAAGGTACTGCTCCGGCACCGTGACGCGGGCCGTCACGTGCTGGCTGTACTGGATCTCTTCCAGGCGGGCGCCGTGCTGGTCGCACCAGTGGCGCAGGGGCTGCTCGTCGGCGAAGCCGAGCTGCAGGGTGAGCGTCTGCTCGGGGATCTGTTCGGTGACGCGCATGGCGGAGAGCACCGCTTCGGCGGCGCCGGCGTAGGCGCGCACCAGGCCGCCGGCGCCCAGTTTGACGCCGCCGAAGTAGCGGCTGACCACCACCATGACGTCCCCCACCCCTTTGTGCTGGATCACGTTGAAGATCGGCTTGCCGGCGGTGCCGGAGGGCTCGCCGTCGTCGTTCATGGCGCCCTGGCCGGACTGGGGGTCGCCGATCAGCCAGGCGTGGCAGTGGTGGCTGGCGTCCGGGTAGCGGGCGCGGGCCTGCTCGAGCACGGCCTGGGCCTGGTCGCGGTCCTGGACCGGGCGCAGCCAGGCGATGAAGCGGCTTTTGTTGATGATCAGTTCGCGGTCGACGGGGCCGGCGGGGGTTGGGTAGGTCATCGGGGGAGGTTATCACGGCCCTACCTGATTAGGGGATGTGACCGGTCGTCGCTGGCCCGTAGGGTTTTCGGCACAACAAAAGCTGAAAATTGGAAGCGACATGCGAACGACGATGTTTATGCAACGGGGCGCGGGCACCGTGCTGATGGGCGCCCTGGTAGTGGCGGTCGCCGCCTGCGGCGGGGGTGGTAACAGTAGTGGCGGCGGTAGCACCGGCGGCACGGGCGGCGGCACGGGCGGCGGCAGTGGCGGCGGGGGCGGCGGCACGCCCGGCTCTCTGACGCTGGCGTCCAACAGCCCGGGCGACGGCGCCACGCAGAAGGCGGATTACCCGGTGGCGGCGGTGTTCTCGGCGCCGGTGGACCCGGCCAGCGTGGACATGCAGAGCTTCGCGGTGACCGCCGGAGTGAATGAGGTGGACGGCACCTTCAGTTACAGCGACGACGGCTCGGTGGTGATCTTTACGCCGAACGCGGCGCTGGTCGACGGCCAGGACTACACGGTGACGCTCAACGGCATTACCGACCAGTCCGGCGACGCGCTGAACGCGGAACAGACCTGGACCTTCACCGCCAACGCGGTGGCCAATTATGACTGCGCGGTGGGCGCGGTGCCCGCGAGCCTCAACCTGAACGCGGAACAGGACGCCTACTACTCTCAATACGCGGACGCCAACGGCCTGCCGGTGCTGGGCGGTAATCTGGTGTCGGCGGCGGCGCTGACCCACGCCTGCGAGACCATTCTGGGGATGATGAGCCTGCGCCAGGATCTGCTTGAGCGGATGATCGCCAACGGCACCATTGCGGCGGTGACCGGCGACGGCGAGGGGATCACGCAGATCCCCGCCTACTCGGACCTGGATACGGTGTTCCCGATTACCGGCGACACCTGGGATAACCGCGCCCGGGGCGGGCTGGGCGCCACCAAGGCGCGGCCGGTGAGCAGCGGCACCGAGGAGAACGTGCTGTGCTACGGCAACGACCCCTACCAGGCCGGCGGCGTGCACGAGGACATCTTCCTGCATGAGTTCGCCCACTCGGTGGACCTGATGGCGCTGGAAGATCTGGACCCGGACTTTCTCGATGAGGTGCAGGCCGCCTACGACGATGCGCTGGCCAATAACCTGTTCGAGAACACCTACGCCGACGACACCGTGGAAGAGTACTGGGCGGAAGGGGTGCAGACCTGGTTCAACACCAACCTGGAGTCCGATCCGCCTAACGGGCTGCACAACAGCGTCAATACCCGCGCGGAGCTGGAGAGCTACGATCCGGCGCTGCACGGTCTGATCTCACGGATTTTTCCCACCGACTATGACGGTGGCTGCCCTGCGGGCGCGCCCTGATCCCGACCTGCCGGTTACGCGCCTTGGGGGCGCACCACGGCCCGCTTCGGCGGGCCGTTTTTATTTGTGCGAGCGAAATTGTGGGAGCGGGCCTCGCCCGCGAAAGGGAGCGAAGCTCCCGGCGGGATACCAGAGGTCTCTGGGATCAGGGTTGGAGGGTTCAGGCCGAGAAGGCGCGGGCAAAGTCCCGGAAATCATCCAGATGTTCGTGGCAAAGCTGGAAGACGATGTTCCAGTTCACCGCTTCATAATTATGGACGACGATATTGCGAAAACCGACCGCGCCTCTAAGACGGTCAGCCAGCTCTTGGGGAATTTTGTCGCCCTGCGCCAACAGCGAGAAGGTCTCGCCCATGGTTTGCGGCGCACCCAGATCGTCTTGATCCGCGAGCCAATGGGCCGCTATATCAACGCAAAGCTGTATCGCCCGGGTAAGATTCAACGACACAATATCCTGAGCGTCCAGGTCCTCGGACAACAACTCAGGCGTATCCGGACAACGCTCATGGAGCCGGCGCACACAACGTCGCAGCGACTCAAGTTTTTGGTCGATTATGACTTGATCCATGCGCGCCGCCGTGTTTCCAGAATGTGTTTCTGCAGCGGGATAAAATCCTCGCCATTGGTTAGGTGGCGGCTTAGCAATATCGCCATATGGGTCGGCGCGCCCAGCAATCGCCGCCCTTCTTTCAAGATTTGTCCGAGCAGGGGTTCTCCGACACGGTTTAAATCCACCAAGTCCACAGAACGTCCCAAAGCACCGGCGAGCGCCTTGATCATGGCCTGCCGCTGCTCAACGGTTAGCGGACTTTCCAGCATCACACCGATATCCAAATCACTGGCGGCAGTCGCTTCACCACGAGCCATCGAACCAAACACCACTACCAGCCGGGGACTGAACGGCTGGAGTGCTGCTTTAATAAATTGGTCTGTGTCTGTCGGTATCATTGTCCGAGAATAGCATCTCTATGGCATCAGGACGACGGCGCCGTGGGTGCGGCGGGCTTCCATGTCGTCGTGGGCCTGGCCCACGTCCTGGAGGGCGTAGCGGACCGGGTCGTCGGGGGTGAGGATGCCGTCGCGCAGGGCCTGAAAGAAGGCGTCGGCGGCGGCGTCGCGGTCGGCCGGGTCGGCGGTGTAGTGGCCGAGCATGGGCCGCACCACGGTGAAGGAGCCGGCGGCCAGGCGCGGCATGGCGAGCGGCTCCACCGGGCCGGAGGACTGGCCGAAGTTGACCAGGTGGCCGCGCGGGGCCAGGCAGGCCAGGGAATCGTAGAAGGTGTCCTTGCCGACGGAATCGTAGGCGACGTCCACGCCGCGGCCGTCGGTGAGCTGCTTGACGGTGTCCACCACGTTCTGTTCCCGGTAGAGAATTACATGGTGGCAGCCGTGGCGGCGGGCGCGCTCGGCTTTGTCCTGGCTGCCGACGGTGCCGATCACGGTGGCGCCCAGGTGGCGCGCCCACTGGCACAGCAACTGCCCGACCCCGCCGGCGGCGGCCTGGACCAGGATGACGCTGCCCTCGCGGACCGGGAAAACGTCAGTGAGCAGGATGCGGGCGGTGAGGCCGCGCACCATCATGCCGGCCACTAGCACGTCGTCGATGTCGTCCGGCAGGCGCACCAGCCGGCCGGCGTCGATCAGACGCTGGTCGGCGTAGGCGCCGTAGTTGCCGGAGGTATAGGCGACCCGGTCGCCGGCGGCGAAGGCGGTGACGCCCTCGCCCACTGCCTCAACGACGCCAGCTGCTTCCAGTCCGGGAATGCCCGGCAGCGTCAGGGTCTGGTAGAGCCCGGAGCGCACGTAGATGTCGTGGAAGTTGACGCCGATGGCGGTCTGCTTGAGACGCACCTGGCCGGGGCCGGGCTCACCCACCGTGACCGTTTCCGGCCGCAGCACCTGCGGCCCGCCCGCTTCGTGCATGATCATCGCTGTCGCCATGGGGTCTCCTGATGGGTGACTGGCCTTATGGTAGCGGTGATCTCTTTTACTAAACGTGTACTTCCAGGTCCACCGGGATATTGCCGCGGGTGGCGTTGGAGTACGGGCAGACCTGGTGGGCGGTGTTGACCAGCTCTTCGGCCTGCGCCTGCTCCAGGCCGGGCAGCGTGACGCTGAGGGTGACGGCGAGACCGAAGCCCTGGCCGTCCGGGCCGATGCCCACTTTGCCGTCGATGTGGGTGTCTTCGGGCAGCTTCACCTTGGCTTTGCCGGCGACCAGCTTGAGGGCGCCGAGGAAGCAGGCGGCGTAGCCGGCGGCGAACAGTTGCTCCGGGTTGGTGCCTTCACCGCCGGCGCCACCGAGGGCCTTGGGGGTGGTGAGTTTGACGTTGAGCTGGTCGTCGCTGGAGACGGCGCGGCCGTCACGGCCGCCGGTGGCGCGGGCTTCGGCCTGGTAGAGGATTTTTTCTACGGACATGGTGGTTCTCCTTTTGGGTTTGAGAGATGGCTCTGGAATCCTGCCGGGTGGCTATAAGCCACCCTTTCGCGGGCGGGGCCCGCTCCCACAGGGCCCGCTCCTACGATAATTTCTGGCGGAGGTCGTCGAGCTGGGCTTTCAGGGCCGCCAGTTCTTCGGGCTCGCACTGGCTGGCGCAGGCCGCCGCTTCGGGGATCGCTTCGGCGCGCTCACGCAGGGCGCGGCCCTGGTCGGTGAGGCGCACCTCCACGCGGCGCTCGTCGTCGGCGGCGCGGCGGCGGGCGATCAGCCCGGCGCTTTCCAGGCGCTTGAGCAGCGGCGTCAGGGTGGCGGAATCCAGGAACAGGCGCTCGCCGATGCGCGACACGCTGAGCGGCGCGTTGTCATCGGCGCCCTCCTCCCACAGCACCATCATCACCAGGTATTGGGGATAGGTGAGGTCCAGCTCGCGCAGCAGTTTCCGGTACACCTTGGCCATGGCCAGGTTGGTGGAATAGAGGGCGAAGCAGACCTGCAGGTCGAGCTTGAGCAGGGTGTCGGTGCGATTATTCATAGGGCGATATTAAATAGCGCGCTATCTAATGGCAAGCCCACGGAGTCATTATGGTATGTGGACGATCACCTGCACTTTGTGTAGTGTAAGAGAGCAAATTGACATTTAACTCTGGCACTGCTAGCGTCTTCCGCACGAGGAAGACGCTAGCAGTGCCAGATAAAAAAATCCTTTAAAATCAAAGGGTTACAGAGATGAAACAGCACATTGAAGTTCGCGTACCACAGCATCTGCCTTTTTTGGAGGCAATTTGCTGGGATTTGCGTAACGTTCGCGTGCTTACAAACGATGAAATGCTCAACCGTTACGAGCGGGGCTGGGCCTATCGCGGCGTGCTTGCCGATCTGGAAGGCACGGAGCGCGGGTTCGTGAAGCAACTCGCCGCCCGCAAAGGGTCTTGGCTCCAGGTCGATGTTTGATCATCCGCATCACCGTAAAATCCATCACATCCTGACCTCCCTCGACTCTTCCCTTTTTGTTGAAGCCGAAGCCTGTTTCGGGGGCGGGACACTGATTTCTTTGCTCCACGGAGAGTATCGCTGGAGCAAAGATATCGACTTTCTTTGCCCGGTGGGCAGCGGCTACCGAACATTGCGAAAGGCCGTCATGGAAGCCACGGGCAAGCCCGAGTTCCTTTTCAAAAAAACGACGGGACTGGAATTTCCCCGGGATATCAAAGCCGACCAATACGGCATTCGCTTTCTAGTCGTCGCGGATGACACGCCGATCAAATTCGAGATCGTCTGTGAAGCTCGAATCGACCTGGAATCGCCGGAGCAACCCGATTGGCTCAATATACCTTGTCTGAGCACCATCGACCGGTATGCGGAAAAGCTGCTTGCCAACGCGGACCGATGGAACGACTCCAGCATTGAGTCGCGGGACCTTATCGATCTCGCCGTGCTAAGGCTCAACGAAGGTTCGAGCGAACAGGCCATCGCCAAGGCGGAAGATGCTTATCCCGTGCTGGTTCCACTGGAAAACGCGCTGAAAAAATTTCAAGGCTCCGACGACTACAGGCGCAAGTGTTTCAGTGCTCTCGAAGTCCGGGATCGAGCGTTGATTCTGGATGGCATTGATCTGCTTGCAAGCGATCAAGAACTTCCTGTTACCCAAAGATCACGCGACGAACTTCACCGCTAACAGCACAAACAGGCTCTCTGGGATCCTGCCGGCCGGCTGGAAGCCGGCCTTTCGCGGGCAAGGCCCGCTCGCACAAGCGCTTCAGGCCTGGCGTTCGATGAGCATGGCGACGCCCTGGCCGACGCCGATGCAGAGGCTGACGAGGGCGTAGCGGCCACCGGTGCGCTCGAGCTGGCGCAGGGCGGTGAGGGCCACGCGCACGCCGGAGGCGCCCAGCGGGTGGCCGACGGCGATGGCGCCGCCGTTGGGGTTGAGGCGCTCGTCGTCGCCCTGCAGGCCGAGCTGCTTGCAGCAGCCGAGTACCTGGGCGGCGAAGGCTTCGTTGATTTCGATCACGTCCATGTCGGCCAGGGTGAGGCCGGCGCGTTCCAGGACCTTGTTGCAGGCGTGCACCGGGCCCAGGCCCATGACGCGGGGCGGTACGCCGGCGACGCCGCCGGCGATGATGCGCGCGCGGGGGGCGATACCGGCTTTTTCGCCGGCGGCGCGGGAGCCGATGATCAGGGCGCCGGCGCCGTCGTTAACGCCGGAGGCGTTACCGGCGGTGACCACGCCGCCTTCAACGATGGCGGGCAGCTTGGCGAGCTTATCGACGCCGGTACCGGGGCGCGGGTGCTCGTCTTCGCTGACCGACAGCGGCGGCTTCTTGCGGCCCTGGGGCACCTCCACCGGCAGGATTTCCTCTTTGAAGAAACCGTCCACGCGGGCGTCTTCGTAGCGGCGCTGGGACTGGGCCGCGTAGGCGTCCGCCTGCTCGCGGCTGATGCCCAGATCGGAGGCCACGTTCTGGGCGGTTTCCGGCATGGTGTCGCCGCCGAACTGCTTGAGGATCTTGGGGTTGGGGAAGCGCGCGCCGATGGTGGAATCGAACATCGGCATGCTGCGGCTGTAGGGGCTTTCCGCCTTGGCCATCACGAACGGGGCGCGGCTCATGGATTCGACGCCGCCGGCGATCACCAGCTGGCCTTCATCGACGGTGACCATGCGCGCCGCGTCCAGGGTGGCGGCCAGGCCGGAACCGCACAGGCGGTTGACGGTGAGGCCGGCCACGGATTCCGGCAGCCCGGCCAGCAGCGCCGCGTGGCGGGCCACGTTGCGGGCGTCTTCACCGGCCTGGTTGGTGTTGCCGGCCACCAGGTCTTCATAGAGGGCGGTGTCGAACGGGTTGCGCTCAATCAGGGCGCGAACCACGTGGGCGAGCAGGTCGTCCGGGCGGACCGGCGCCAGAGCACCGGCGTGGCGGCCGAAGGGGGTGCGCAGGCCGTCATAAATGTAGGCGTCGAGCATGGTTGGTCCTCGTTGGTCAGGCGGCTACGCCGCCGATTCAGGATTCAGGATGCAGGATTCAGCGCGAATCGGGCCGTGCCGAACGAAAACCACCGTGGCCGCGCACGAACGTTCAAGCGCGGGCGCAGGCATCCCGAAGACATTGTGCCGTCCCCGCGCTGTACCCTGAATCCTGCATCCTGTATCGCGCCGCCAGGCGCATGTCCGCTAAGCGGAACACAATTCCGAAACTTGACGAAAAGCATAGGTCGTGACAGAGTTTGATGCAATACGCTGACTAAAACCAACGACAGAACAACGCCCATGATTCGCGACCAGGAAGTACTCAACCAGCTCGTCGATACCATCCACCGTTTCGTCCGCGACCGCCTGATTCCGGCGGAGCAATCCGTGGCCGAGAACGACGCCATTCCCGAGGACATCGCCCGGGAAATGAAAGAGATGGGTTTGTTCGGTTTGTCGATTCCCGAGGAGTACGGCGGCCTGGGCCTGACCATGGAAGAGGAAGCCCTGGTGGCGTTCGAGATCGGCCACACTTCGCCGGCGTTCCGCTCTTTCTTCGGCACCAATAACGGCATCGGTGCCCAGGGCATTCTGATCGACGGCACCGAAGAGCAGAAGCAGAAGTACGTGCCGCGCCTGGCCACCGGCGAAGTGATCAGCTCGTTCTGTCTGACCGAGCCGGACGTGGGCTCCGACGCGGCGAGCCTGAAGACCCGCGCGGACAAGGACGGCGACCACTACATTCTCAACGGCACCAAGCGTTACATCACCAACGGCCCGGAAGCCGGCCTGTACACGGTGATGGCGCGCACCGACCAGAACAACAAGGGCGCCGGCGGCATCACCGCCTTTATCGTGGAAGGCGACACGCCGGGGCTGATCCGCGGCAAGCCGGACGTGAAGATGGGCCAGAAAGGCGCCCATGTGTGCGATATCACCTTCGAGGACTGCCGGGTGCCCGCCGAGAACATTATCGGCGGCAAGGAAGGCCAGGGCTTCAAGACCGCCATGAAGGTGCTGGACCGGGGCCGTCTGCACATCTCCGCGGTGTGCGTGGGCGTGGCCGAGCGTCTGATCGAGGACGCGCTGCGCTTCGCCATGGAGCGCAAGCAGTTCGGCGCGCCGCTGGCCGACCATCAGTTGATCCAGGCGATGCTGGCCGATTCCCGCGCGGAAGCGTTCGCCGGCCGTTCCATGGTGCTGGAAGCGGCGCGCAGTAAGGACGCCGGCAAGAACGTCAGCCTCGATGCCTCCTGCTGCAAGCTGTTCTGCGCCGAGATGGTGGGCCGGGTGGCGGACCGCGCCGTGCAGATTCACGGCGGCGCCGGCTACATGGCCGAGTACGCGGTGGAGCGCTTCTACCGCGACGTGCGCCTGTTCCGGATCTACGAAGGCACCACCCAGATCCAGCAGATCGTCATCGCCAGGGGCATGGTTCGCGACGCGCAATAGCGGCTGACGCCGCGATTCAGGATGCAGGATACAGGGTTAAGGGTTAGCACCGCGCCGCCTCCTGTATCCTGTATCCTTCATCCTGTATCGCAATGACAATGCTGAGATTCTCCCTGCCGATCTGCATGATCGGCACCTTGATGGCGCTCACCGCCGACAGCGGGTTGCAAGACATCGGGCTATGGATGGCCCGCCCCGCACTTCTTATCTATCTGATCGTTCAATGGCCCCGCCAAGGCTATCTGGCCCGAGGGCTGCAGCTGGTGGCGCTGACCCTGGCGACCTCGGTGGCGGCGTTCCACTCCGACCCTCTGCCGATTCTCCTCGACGCCTGGGACCGCTTCTGCTTCTTCGCCACCTTCGTGTCCGCCCTGGGGCTGCTGCGGGTGTCGGCGATGCGTTCGCGGTTGATCCGCGACGCCGGCCAGGTGCTGATCCGCCAGCGCCCGACGTGGCGCTACCCTACTCTTTCGCTGGGCAGCGCCCTGTTCGGCATGATCGTCAATATCGGCGTGCTCAATCTGTTCGGCGCCATGGTGCAGCGCAGCAACAGCCTGAGGGCGGCCGGCGGCGTTAAGGCGATTCAGTCGATCCGCGAGCGGCGCATGATGATGGCGATGCTGCGCGGCTTTTCGCTGGCGCCGCTGGTGTCGCCGCTGGGGATTACCCTGGCGGTGATTCTGTCGACCATGCCGCAACTGACCTGGTCGACGATCGCGCCGGTGGCGTTCCCCACCGCCGGCCTGGTGTTCTTCCTCGGCTGGGCGCTGGACTGGCTGCTGCGGCCCCGCCACCTGACCGCCCCGACCGCATCCCGCCCCGCTTCCGGGCCGCTCTACCGTTTTATTCTGCTGGCGCTGGGCATCACCGTGCTGGTGTTCGTGGTGAGCCTGGGCCTGGACGTGCGGCTGCCGGTGGCGGTGCTGATCGCCTGCCCGCTGAGCGCGGTGGGCTGGATGGCGGTGCAGCGGCGGCGGCTGGGCGGCGGCACCGGGGTGGTGCGCGCGGTGACCCTGCTGGGCCGGCATTCACGGCTGATCTTCGGCGCCAGCCGCAATGAGATCGCGGTGCTGGGCGGCTCGGCGTTTCTCGGCGGGCTGTTGATTCCGCTGGTGGACCAGGCGTGGCTCGGCGACCTGCTGATCGCCACCGGCCTGCACGGCGCGCCGGCGGCGGTGACGGCGATGCTGGTGGTGCTGCTGCTGGCCCAGGTGGGGCTCAACCCGATCGTGTCGGTGACGCTGATCGCCGGGCTGTTCGCCGACACCCATGTGATCGGCCTGGAGCCGCAGGTGCTGGCCGTGGCGCTGATGAGCGCCTGGAGCCTGGCGATGATCTCGTCGCCGTTCACCGCCGCCATGATGGTGCTGGCGCAACTCACCGGGCGCTCGCCCTATACCCTGGCCTGGCGCTGGGACGGGTTGTTCTTTTTGCTGCTGCTGCCGCTGATCAGCGGCTGGTTGTTTGTGGTCGATGCGTTTTATTGAGCCGGCGGAGCGCCGCCCAGCCAATTTATACAATGCAACCGACATTCTCGGCGGTATGTTGAGAGCTGATTTTGTGCGAGCGCGCCTTGTGGGAGCTTGCCCTGCAAGCGAAAGGCAAGCTTTGCTTGCCGGCAGGATCCCAGAGAGGTTGTTTGTGCCACCGTTAGAAAGGCCTCTGGAATCCTGCCGGGTGGCTGTAAGCCACCCTTTCGCGGGTTGGGCCCGCTCCCACAAAGGCCCGGCCCCACAAAGTGCGGTCAGGCGCTGAAATAGAGGCGGCCGTCGCGCTCCTGGCGGGTAACGCGGCCGGTGGCGAGCAGGCAGTTGAGGTGGGCGATGCTTTCACCCATGGCGAACATCAGCTGGTGGCTGTCGAGCTTGCGCTTGAACAGCACCGGCAGCAGATCGTGGGCGGTGATCGGCTGTTGCCGGCAGGCGTCCTCGGCGGCGTCGAGCTGCTCGCGGTGGTGATCGCAGAGGTCGTTCACCCGGGCGTGCAGGCCGTGGAACGGCAGCCCGTGGGCGGGCAGCACCAGGGTGTCCTCGTCCATGGCGTCGCGCAGGGCGCGCAGGGAGTCGGTGAAGGCGGTGACCGGGTCGTCCTCCGGATCCAGCGCGCGCACCGTCAGGTTGCTGGAGATTTTCGGCAGCACCTGGTCGCCGCTGATCAGCACCTGGTCGCGCTCGCGGTAAAGGCAGATGTGCTCCGGGGCATGGCCGCGGCCGATGTGCACCCGCCAGGTGTCGCCGTTGACGGTGACGGCGTCGCCGGCGGCCAGGGTTTCCGGTTGCGGCGGCAGTTCCGGCAGAATCTTGCGGAAGGTGTTGCCGCGCCCGGCCAGGGCGTCCAGGTCGTCACCGGGCACGCCGTGGCGGCCGAAGAAGGCGCGGAAGTTGTCGCCGATCTCCTGGTCGCTGGCCGCGTGCAGCTGGGTGGTGAGCGCCCACTCGCCCCGGGTCATCCACACCGGGGCCTGGAACTGCCGCGCCAGCCAGCCGGCCTGGCCGATGTGGTCCGGGTGGTAGTGGGTGACGATGATACGGTGGATGGGCCGCCCGCCCAGGGCATCCTGGAAGGCGGTGCGCCAGATTTCCTGGGTGTGACGGGACGAGAAACCCGTGTCCACCAGGGTCCAGCCGTCGCCGTCCTCGAGCAGCCACAAATTGATGTGGTCGAGGGCGAACGGCAGAGGAAAGTTCAACCAGTGCACGCCGGGGGCCACTTCCCGGCGCTGACCGGGTTCCGGGGCCTGATCGAACGGGTACCGAAGCGGGTCGGTCATAACAAAACATCCGTAGCAGGGAGACGAGAATGCAAGCGTGGCAAATCCAAGACGACCACACGATTAAGCTGGCGTCCATGACCACACCGGAGCCGGGACCGGACCAGGTGCGCGTGAAAGTGCGCGCCATGGGCGTGAACCGGGCGGATATCTTGCAAGTGAAGGGGCTTTACCCGGCGCCGCCGGGCTTCGACAGCAGCGTGCCGGGCCTGGAATACGCCGGTGAAATCGAGGCGGTGGGCAGCCAGGTGATGGGCCGCAAGGTCGGCGACCGGGTGATGGGCCTGATTCCGGGCTGTGCCTATTCCGAATACCTGGTGACCCACGAGCGTGAAACCCTGACGCTGCCGGACGAGATCGACTTCGCCACCGGCGCCACCATTCCGGAAGCGTTTCTGACCGCCTACCGGGCGATGTTCCTGGAAGGCGGCCTGCAGCCGGGGCAGTGGGTGCTGGTGCGCCCGGCCACCGCCGGCGTCGGCCTGGCGGGCGTGCAACTGGCCAACGCGCTGGGCGCGCGGCCGATCGGCTCGAGCCGCAACCTGGACAACCTGGCCACCGCCCGCGAGATGGGGCTGGTGGAGGGCGTGCTGGAGGACGACACCCTGCCCGAGCGCCTGAAAGAGATTACCGGCGAGGGCGTGGCGGTGATCTTCGACATGGTGGGCCCGGACTGGAACCAGCTGCTCAAGGGCCTGCGCATCGAAGGCACGCTGGTGATGATCGGCGTGCTGGGCGGCACCAAGACCGAGCTGGACCTGCGCGGCATGATGCAGCGCCGGCAGACGCTCACCGCCATGACCATGCGCAGCCAGCCGCTGGAGAAGCGCATCGCCATCGCCAATGTGTTCAACGACCGCCTGGCACCGCTGTTCGCCAACGGCCGCCTGCGGCCGCTGCCCTTGAAGACGTTCCCGTTCAGCGATGCGCCGGCGGCGCACGCGCACATGATCGAGGACGCGTTCAGCGGCAAACGCGTGTTGGAAATCCAATGAGCGATACAGGATGCAGGATACAGGATGAAGATCACGCACTGCGGGTTCCCCTGAATCCTGCATCCTGAATCCTGTATCGCGCCCGCAGGGCGCTATGCGACAACCCATAACGTCAATATCATTGTTATATTAATGAAATACTATTTCACAACAAAAGAGGTGCCGCAATGACCGAAGCTACCGCGACTCGCCAGAGCCAGATGAGCCAGGCCGAGTGGGAAGTGCGCAAGGACCTGGCCGCCGCCTACCGGCTGGTGGCCCTGTACGGCTGGGAAGATCTGGTGTTCACCCACCTGTCCGCGCGCGTGCCCGGGCCGGAGCATCATTTCCTGATCAACCCCTACGGCTGGCTGTTCGACGAGATCACCGCGTCGTCGCTGATCAAAGTGGATTCCGAGGGTGAGATCGTCGATCCCGGCGCCACCAACCGGGTCAACCCGGCCGGCTTCACCATCCACAGCGCGGTGCACATGGCCCGCGAGGAAGCGGGCGCGGTGCTGCACCTGCACGCCGCCGACGGCGTCGCCGTGAGCGCCCACGAGGAAGGCCTGCTGCCGCTCAGCCAGACCGCCATGCTGTGCCTGGACCACATCAGCTTCCACGACTATGAAGGCGTGGCGCTGAACCTGGACGAGCGCGAGCGGCTGGTCAAAGACCTGGGCGACAAGAACATGATGTTGTTGCGCAACCACGGCACCCTGACCGTGGGCAAGACCGTCGCGGAAGCCTTCACCTACATGTACTTCCTGATGAAGGCCAGCGAGATCCAGGTGCGCACCCTGGGCCAGGGCGAGCCCTACCTGCCCTCCCAGGCCGCCATCGACACCACCAGCGACCAGTCCAAGCAGCTCGGCATGGCCAGCCAGCTCACCTGGCCCGCCCTGCTCCGCAAACTCGAGCGTATCGGCAGCGACTACGCCACCTGATTACTCAGGCGGCCCAGTTCTCGAGGAAGAGATCGGGCACACGCTGGAATTCACGCTGGTTGTTGGTGACCAGAGTGGCGCCGAGAGCCAGCGCCTGCGCCGCAATCAGCGTGTCCATCGGACCGATGGGCGTGCCGGCGCGCTCCAGGTGGGCGCGCAGCTCGCCGTAGCGCCCCATGGCGGTTTCGTCGAACGGCAGGATATCCAGCGGTGCCAGAAACTTCTCCAGCGCATCACGATTACGTCGCGATCCGGTTTTCGCAACGCCGAAAGCCAGTTCCGCGCCACTGACACTCGATAGCGCCACCTGCCCCGCCCGCAACCCTCGCAGATGCTGAAACACCCGTTCCGGTTTGCGGTTGATAATGTAGATGCAGATGTTGGTATCCAACAGGTAGAGCGGATCAGTCATGGGAAGAGTTCGTCCCGTTGTTGACTGTCCGGCTGCTCTCGCTCGATCTCAAAACCGGTCTCGAACTCGTCCAGAGCCTCACGCATCACCGCCCAGGGGTCTTCCGCTGGCAATAACAACACGCCATTGCCGAAGCGCCGGGCAATCACTTCCGTCCCCTCGAACCGCAACTCCTTGGGCAGCCGCACCGCCTGACTGCGGCCCGACATAAATACTTTGGCTAGCATCGTCATCAAGAGGCCTCCCGGAGGCTGATGATATATACCAATGATAGATATCATCTTATTTCTCCTGAATCAAGTTTTCCGGGGGCCAGGCGCAATCCCAGTGGGGATAATCGCCGAGGAAATCAACAAGACCGGCGCGGAGGGGGTTGGCCACGATGTAGCGCGCCATTGCGGCGAGGTCGTCCTGCCGGCGCAGGGCGCGCTCGTGAAAGCCGACGTGCCAGAGTCGCTCGTTGCCACCCCTGCCCGCCCGGCGCCAGCGCTGGGTAGCAACGGATTTCGCTTTCTGGACCGTAGTGGCCAGATCCGCATGCTCACGCAACACCAGCAACCAGTGAATGTGATCAGGCATAACCACATAGCCGAGCGTGACAGCGTGCGCCCGGGTAGCGCGCAGGGCCTGCACGAAACAGCGGCCGCTTTGTAGCGTGGCAAAATGCGCCTGCCGACCGTGGCAGGTGATGGTAATCAGGTAGATGCGTCCGGACCCGCGAGCGCGGCCGTTACGCAAGCGGTAAAATTTAGCCTTCCTTGGCATGGTGATACCTCCTTGTTGGTGGAGGTATCACCCTAGCCCGTGACGGCCGCTTCCTCTGTCAGCCGAGGCTGATTTTGTTGTAGTCATTAAGCCCGCATGCGGAGGGCGGCGAGCATGGTTTCCAGGCGGGGGACGGGGACGCCGTGCTTCCGGGCGATGGCGACCACGTTGCCGAGGATGGCGTCGAGCTCGATGGGGCGGTCGTTGAGGTAGTCGAGCGCCATGCTGTTTTTATAGGCGGGCATCTTGCGGGTGCCGTCGATGTTGCTGTCGATGATCTCCGGCGGCAATGCGTAGCCGTCGGCTTTGGCGGCGTCGATCACTTCCTGCATCATTTCGCGCACCAGTTTTTCGCCGCCGGGGGTGTCGAGCATGGTGTAGGTGTCGGCGCCGTTGGCGAGCACGGAGAGCGGGTTGAAGGGGGTGTTCCAGACGCATTTGAGCCAGCGTTCGCGGACCACTTCCTCGGTGAGTTTGATGTCGATGCCGCCTTCCACGAACAGGTCGCTCAGGGCCTGGCAGTGGTCGTCCAGACCGCTGGGGTAGCGGCCCATGACCAGCCGGCCGTAGGCGTTGTGTTTGATTTCACCGGGGGCGACACGGCTGACGGCGATGAACGCCAGGCAGCTGATGATCGGGTTGTCGGGGAAGGCGTCGGCCAGTTCCCGTTCGATGTCGAGGCCGTTCTGGATCAGCACGATGTTGGTGCCCTCGCCCACCCAGGGGCGGACCAGGCCGGCGCGGTCGCTGCCGGGCAGGACCTTGGTGGCGAGGATCACGTAGTCCGGGGTGCTGTCCGGGCGGTCGCCGTCCTTGTAGAGGTGATCCGGTTTCCAGGAAATGTCACCCAGCGGGCTCTCGAAGCGGAAGCCGTGCGCTTTGACGGCGTCGTATTCGGAACGCACCACGGCGCTGACGGTGCAGCCGGCGCGCTTGAGGATGGCGCCGTAGAAGCTGCCGATGGCGCCGGCACCGATGATCAAGGCGTGGGGTTTCAGGTTACTCATTGAAAAACTCTCCTAATTGGCAATAAGCCCTCGCCGCATGGAGCGCAGCGGCCAGAGCGCCAGCAGATAAACAATCAACAACATCAGAAAGGCGTCATCGAACCCGACCTCGAAGGCGTGCGGGTGACCGGCCTCCGGGTGAGCTTGCCAGTAACGGTCACTGAAGAATTGTACGCAGATGGCACTGAGGTTAACGCCGATGGCGCCGCCGGTCTGGCGCCCGAAATTGATGATCCCGGAACCCTGGGGGATCAGCGCCGGCGGCAGCAGCGTGAGGCTGCCGGTGGTCACCGGCGGCATGATCAGCCCCAACCCGACCCGGCCCAGGGCGGCCCAGGCCACCAGCCAGACGGCGGCGGTGGTCTGGTCGGCGGCGCGCATCATCACCATGCTGGCGATGAAGAACGCCAGGCCGCCGGCGATCATCCGCGCCAGGGGGATGCGGTCGGTGAGGTAGCCGACGAACGGAAACACGAACGCCATGGCGAGGCCGGCGGGCATCAGCATGAGGCCGGCGCTGGAGGCGCTGAACCCGGACACCTGCTGGAAGTACAGCGGCATCATATAGGTGGAGCCGAACACGCCGGCACCCATGACGATGGACAGCAGGAAGCCGCCGGTGAAGCCCGGCGCGCCGAACACGCGCAGATCGAACAGCGGGTTCGGGCAACGTCGTTGCCAGAGCGCGAACAGGAGCAACAGCAGCGGCCCGCCCAGCAGGGCGCTGAACAGCAGCGGGTCCAGCCAGCCGCGCCGCAGGCCCGACGCCAGCGCCCAGAGCGTGGCCACCAGCCCCAGGCTGAGCAGGATCAGCCCGGCCCAGTCGAGACGCGGCGCCTCGTCCTCACGGTGGTCGGGCAGGAAGCGCCCGGCGATCACCATGGCCAGCAGGCAGGCGGGCAGCACCACGAAGAACACCGCCCGCCAGGACCAGGCGTCCACCAGCACGCCACCCAGGGCGGGGGCGATGGCGGGGCCGAGGATCACGCCCATGCCGTAAATGCCCATGGCCTGGCCGCGTTTGTGCAGCGGGAACACCTGGAAGATGGTGATCATGGCGTGGGGCTGGATCATGCCGGCGGTCACACCCTGCACCACGCGGGCGAGCACCAGCAGGCCGAAGCTGTTGCTGACGCCGCCCACCAGGGAGGCAATGATGAAGATCGCCATGGCGAGCAGGAAGGCACGCCGGGAGCCGAACCGCGCCACCGCCCAGGCGTTGAGCAGCATGCCCACGGTCATGGCGGCGAGGAAGCCGGTGGCGATCCAGTGCACCTGGTCCTGTTCGAGACGGTACTCGGCCATGATGGTGGGCACCGCCACATTGATGATGGTGGAGGCCAGCACCACGGACAGGGTGCCGAGCATCACCGTGACGGTGGCGTACCATCGATAGGCCGGCCCATAGCGCTCGAACAGACGCTCTATGGCGGGATTTTCGGGCATGGGAGGTGCCCGTTATTTTTTGGTCGGGTCGTCGCCGACCTGGATCAGCAGCTTGCCGCGGTTTTTACCCTGCAACAGACCCTGGAAGGCGCTGACCGCGTTTTCCAGACCCTCGACCACGTCTTCCTGATATTTGACCTTGCCCTCGCTGATCCACACCGGCATGTCTTTGAGGAAGTCGCCCTGGCGGTGGATGTAATCAAACTGGATAAAGCCTTTGATCAGCAGACGCTTGACCAGCACCTTGCCCATGAAGCCGGGCAGACGGTCCGGGCCTTCCGGCATGGCGGTGTCGTTGTAGTGGGCGATGCGGCCGCACACCGGGATGCGGGCGAAATCGTTGACCAGTTCCATCACCGCGTCGAAGGTTTCGCCGCCGACGTTCTCGAAGTAGACGTCGATGCCGTCCGGGCAGGCCTTGGCGAGCTGCTCGCGGAAGTCGGCGTCCTTGTAGTTGACGCAGGCGTCGAAGCCGTAGGCGCCGACCACGTGCTTGCACTTGTCCTCGGCGCCGGCCACGCCGACCACGCGGCAGCCCTTGAGCTTGGCGATCTGGCCGACCACCTGGCCGACGGCGCCGGCGGCGGCGGACACCACCACGGTTTCGCCCTTCTGCGGCTTGCCGATTTCATCCAGGCCCACGTAGGCGGTGAAGCCGGGCATGCCGAGCACGCCCACGGCGGTGCTGATCGGCGCCTGGGCCGGGTCCAGCTTGCGCATCGCCTTGGGCGAATTGACGGAGTATTCCTGCCAGCCGCCCGGGCACAGCACGTAGTCGCCCTGCTTGAAGTCGCCGCTGCGGGATTCCACCACCTGGCCGACGGTGGCGCCTTCCATCACCGAGCCTTCCTCGACGCTGGCGGCGTAGGACTTGGCGGCGCTCATGCGGCCGCGCATGTAGGGGTCCAGGGACAGATAGATGGTGCGTACCAGCACCTGGCCCTCGCCCACTTCGGGCACGGCGCCTTCCTGGAGCTTGAGGTTTTCGTCACCGGGCATGCCGGTGGGGCGTTTGGCGAGAATGATCTGACGATTGACGGACATTGTGGAGCTCTCCCTGAAGCTGAATTGTTATTCGCGCTTGGCGGTTATAAGAAAACGGTGGTGAATAGTTAATAGTTAACAGTGAATAGTTAATAGCGAAACAACGCGCCTGCCGGCGCGGGAAAGCCTGGAAGCGCCTCCCCAGCTGTTAACTGTTCACTCTTAACTGTTAACTAAAAAGGGCGGCCCGAAGGCCGCCCTTTTTTCACGCTGCGTGGTCGTCCACGTCGATCAGGTCTTCGAGAACACCGAGGTGGTATTCGCGGTCGCCCAACCAGTGGTCGATCATGACGATGCGCTTGGCGTAATGGGAGACCGGAGTCTCTTCCATCATGCCCATGCCGCCGAACAGCTGGATCGCTTCCTCGGCGACCTTGCGGCCGGATTTGCCGACCTGGGCCTTGGCGGCGGAGATGCGTTTTTTGCGCAGTTGCGGCTCCACGTCGAGGCTGCAGGCGGCGAGCATGGTGATGGAACGTACTTTTTCCAGCTCCATGCGCATTTCCACCATGCGGTGCTGCAGGGCCTGGAACTTACCGATCGGCACGCCGAACTGCTGGCGTTCCTTGATGTAGTCCAGGGTCTGGTCGCAGGCCACTTCCATGGCGCCGGAGGCTTCGGCGCACAGGGTGATCAACGCCAGGTCGAGGGTCGCTTCCAGGGCGTCGAGGGCCTTGCCTTCGTCGCCGAGCAGCGCGTCGGCGCCGACTTTCACGTCTTTAAAGGTGATGTCGGCGGCGTGCAGGCCATCGATGGTCGGGTAGCCGCGGCGGCTGACGCCGTCGGCGCCGGCGTCGACGATGAAGGCGCTGAGGCCGTCTTTGTCGTTGCCGCTGCCGCCGGTGCGGGCGATCACCACCAGCTGGTCGGCGCTGTCACCGTGCAGGACCACGGCTTTCTCGCCGTTGATCACATAGCCGTCGCCGTCTTTCTTGGCGCTGGTTTCCACGAAGCGGTGGTCGTAGCGACCCTTGGTTTCGTAGTTGGCCAGGGCGAAGCGGGTTTCACCGCCGATGATGGCCGGCAGGTACTGCTCTTTCTGGGCGTCGTTGCCGAGCTTGTCGATCAGCACGCCGGAAAGCACCACGGTGGCCAGGTAGGGTTCCACCACCAGGCCGCGGCCGAAGCCTTCGGCCACTACCATCAGTTCCGGGCCGCCGCCGTTGAAGCCGCCGGCCTCTTCGGAGAACGGCACGCCCAGCAGGCCCAGTTCGGCGAACTGGGTCCAGGTGTCGGTGCTGAAGCCGTGCTCTGATTCCAGTGCCTTGTTGCGGGCGTCGAAGGTGTAGCTGTCACGGACCAGACGACCCACGGTCTCTTCGAGCATGCGCTGCTCGTCGCTGAATTTGAAATCCATGTTCGTCTCCTAGAGCCTGATCGGCATTAGTTCATCTTTGCGCTGCTGCCCGAAAACGTGGCAGACAAGGCGCGTGGTGCAGCCCTTGGTGGCGCCAAGGGCAAAGCGCGCAACGCGGGCTGCCGCGTTTTCGGGCGCAGCCCGGAGGGACGGGCCAGTTTCCGCGCAGCGCGGCGTCATTCGTCGTTCATTTGGCATAACCAAACTTCTCTCCTCATTCCTTGCTCTGCGCGGAAACTGGCTCCGTCGCAAAGCTGAAATAATGTCGATCAGGCTCACAGACCGAGAATCATCTTGGAGATGATGTTCTTCTGAATTTCGTTGGAGCCCCCGAAAATGGAGAGCTTGCGGAAGTTGAAGTAACGGCTGGCCACGGACCCGGCGAACTCGGGGCCGACGGTCTCGCCGTCGAAATCACCGGCCAGCTGTTCCGGCAGGAACGGCAGCGCGTGCGGGCCGGCGGCGCGGCGGAACAGATCGGTGATTTCCTGGCGCAGCTCGGTGCCCATGATCTTCAGGAAGGAGCTTTCCGCGCCCGGTACACCACCGGCTTCGGCGGCGGCCACGGTGCGCAGGTTGGTCATTTCCAGGGACATCAGCTCCATTTCCACGTCCGCCAGGCGGCTGCGGAAGTGCGGCTCTTCGATCAGCGGCTTGCCGTTGACCTGCTGCTCGCGGGCCACCTGCTTGAGGTGCGCCAGGGCGGCCTTGGAGCTGCCCACGCCGGCGATGCCGGTACGCTCGAAGGTGAGCAGGTACTTGGCGCAGGTCCAGCCTTTGTTTTCTTCGCCGACCAGGTTTTCCACCGGCACTTTGACGTCGTCGAAGAACACTTCGTTGACTTCATGCTCGCCGTCCAGGGTGATCAGCGGACGCACGGTGATGCCTTCGCTTTTCTCCATGTCGATGAGCAGGAAGGAGATGCCTTCCTGTTTCTTGGCGTCCGGGTCGGTGCGCACCAGGCAGAAAATCATGTTGGCGTGCTGGCCCAGGGTGGTCCAGGTCTTCTGGCCGTTGACGATGTAGTGGTCACCGTCGCGCACGGCGCGGGTTTTCAGGCCGGCCAGGTCGGAACCGGCGCCCGGCTCGGAGTAACCCTGACACCACCAGTCGTCGCTGCGCAGGATGCGCGGCAGGTAGTAGTCTTTCTGTTCCTGGGTGCCGAACTTGATGATTACCGGGGCGACCATGTTGACGCCGAACGGCAGCACGGTGGGGGCGCCGGCTTCCGCGCACTCTTCTTCGAAGATGTGCTTCTGGATCGGGCTCCAGCCGGTGCCGCCGTACTCTTTCGGCCAGTGCAGGGCCAGCCAGCCCTGCTCGTTGAGAATTTTCTGCCAGCGGATGGTGTCTTCCTTGCCAAGGCGCTTGTGCTCTTTCACCTTGCTGGAAATGTCCTTGGGCAGCTTTTCGTTCAGGAAGGTACGCACTTCGTCACGGAAGGCGCGCTCTTCGGCGGTGTAATTAATGTCCATAATAACCTCTGTGTCTTAGGCGGCTTAGGGGCTTCGCGTTCAGCTGTAGAAGCCCTTGCCTTCTTTAGCCAGTTTTTCCAGCAGCGCGGCCGGCTTCCAGGTGTCGGAGCCGGTTTCCTGGTGAATCTGGCTCACCTTGTCGTAAATGGTCTTGAGGCCCACGGAATCGGCCCAGAACAGGACGCCACCGCGGTACACCGGGAAGCCGTAGCCGTAGATCCAGATCACGTCCACGTCCAGCGGGCGGGCGGCGATGCCCTCTTCCAGGATCTTGGCGCCCTCGTTGACCATGATGTACATGCAGCGCTCGAGGATTTCCTGGTCGGAGATGTCCCGGGACTGGATGCCGTTCTCTTCGCGGAATTTAGCGATCAAGGCGTCGACTTCGGATGAAGGCACCGGGGTGCGGTCGCCTTCCTTGTAGTCGAACACGCCGGCCTGGGTCTTCTGACCGAGACGGCCCTGCTCCACCAGATCGTCGGTCCAGTTACGCGGCGGTGCGTTGTCCGGGTCTTCCTTGCGCAGCTCTTCGCGGATGCGGTAGCCCACATCCATGCCGGCCAGGTCGGACATGGCGAACGGGCCCATGGGGAAGCCCAGGTCGAACAGCACTTTGTCCACCTGCGCCGGGTTGGCGCCTTCGTTGACCAGCTGTACCGCTTCCGCCTGACGCTTGTGCAGCATGCGGTTGCCGACGAAGCCGTGGCATACGCCCACTAGCACGCCGACCTTGCCGATGCGGCGGCTCAGGTCCATGACGGTGGCGGCCACCTCGTCGGAGGTTTTCTCGCCGCGCACGTTTTCCAGCAGCTTCATCACGTTGGCGGGGCTGAAGAAGTGCATGCCCACCACGTCCTCGGGACGCTTGGTGAACGAGGCGATGCGGTTCACGTCCAGGGTGGAGGTGTTGGTGGCGAGGATGGCGCCGGGCTTGCAGACCCGGTCCAGCTCGGTGAACACGGCTTTCTTGACGTCCATGTTCTCGAACACCGCTTCGATCACCAGGTCCACGTCGCTCAGGTCGTCATAGCTGAGCGTGGGCTGAATCAGCGCCATGCGCTGCTCCACCTGTTCCTGGGTGATGCGGCCTTTCTTGGCGGTGTTCTCGTAGTTCTTGCGGATCACGGCGATGCCGCGTTCCAGGGCGTCTTCCTTCACCTCGAGAATCTTCACCGGGATGCCGGCGTTGGCGAAGTTCATGGCGATGCCGCCGCCCATGGTGCCGGCGCCGATGATGGCGGCGCTTTTCACGTCACGCTTGGCGGTGTCCTTGGGCAGGCCCGGTACCTTGGCCACTTCGCGCTCGGCGAAGAAGACGTGGCGCTGGGCGCGGGACTCGGGGCTCACCAGCAGCTCGGCGAACAGCTCGCGCTCGCGCTTCATGCCTTCGTCGAAGGGCAGTTCCACGGCGGCCTGGACCGCTTTGATGCAGTGGAACGGCGCTTTGAAGCCGCGCTGTTTGCGGGCGATGGACTTCTCGTAGTTGGTGAACAGGTCCGCGTCTTCCTTCTTCACGTCGAGGTCGCGGATCTTGCGCAGCGGGGCGTTGTCGGCCACCAGCTTGCGGGCGTAGGCGAGCGCGCCTTCGAGCAGATCACCGCCGACCACTTCGTCGACGATGCCGACCTTGAAGGCGTCCTTGGCTTTCACCGGGTTGCCGCCGACGATCATGTCCAGGGCGGCCTTGGCGCCGACCAGACGGGGCAGACGCTGGGTGCCGCCGGCGCCGGGCAGCAGGCCCAGCTTCACTTCCGGCAGGCCGACCTTGGCGGATTCCAGGGCGACGCGGTAGTCGCAGCCCAGCGCCACTTCCAGGCCGCCGCCCAGGGCGGTGCCGTGGATGGCGGCGATCACCAGCTTGTCGCTGCTTTCGTATTCGCTGATCACGTCCGGCAGGGCGGGCCCGGCGGGCGGCTTGCCGAATTCGCGGATGTCGGCGCCGGCGGGGAAGGTGCGGCCTTCGCCGATCACCACCAGGGCTTTGGCCTGGTCGTCTTCCAGGCCCTGGCGCAGGCAGTTGACCAGCCCTTCGCGTACACCCTGACCCAGGGCGTTGACCGGCGGATAGTCGACGCCGATAACACCGATGTCGCCTTCAAGACGGTAGCTCACTACCTCGCTCATGATTCCTCCTTCAGCGGGGGACCCGCGGTGCGGCGGCCGGAGGGGCCGCGACGGCGCCGCGCATCCCGTGGAAACGGTTCTCTCCCGGACGCTTCAGTATAAGAAAATCCGGGCCATTATCAATTATTTCGGAATTAGGTTTTATCTAGCGGACAATAGCCGTAACCAAAAAGGGCACCATCAGGGTGCCCTTTTATGGCGTTGCATCACAGTGTGAGGCGCGGCGTTTACTCGGTGATTTCGGACAACTTGCGCAGCACCACTTCGCCGTCGACCACTTCGGCGATCTGCGGGTCGGCGCCCAGGTTGCCGGCTTCGTCGATGCCGTCCACGTCGTAGGGGTTGTGCTCCACGGACACTTTATCCATGGCGGACGCGATGGCCGCGCGGATCGCCTTGGCGTCGTCCACGGTGCCGGCTTCCTGCATCGCCTGGGCGATCAGGTACATGGCGAAGTAGTTGTACGCGGTTTCGGAGGTGGCCACGCCGTTGTGGTCTTCCTGCCACTTCTTGAGGAATAGCTTGGCGCCTTCGTTCTCGTACTTGTCCAGGGGTACCACGCCCACGGAGCCTTCCAGGGACTTGATGCCGCCGGATACCTTGGCCACTTCGTCCATCTTGGCCTGGTCCATCAGGATGAAGCCGCCCTTGAAGCCCAGTTCGCGGGCCTGACGCACCACCAGGCCGGTGGGCTCGGAGGCACCGCCGACGAACATGACGTCGGGATCTTCGGACAGCACCTTGCTGACGCCGGTGTAGAAGTCCGCGGACTTGTTGTAGTCCATCGGGTTCATGGCCGCGACTTCGCCGCCCAGCTCACGCCATACCGGCACGAACTCCTTGGTCCAATACTTGGCGTAGTCGTGGGTGGCGTTGGCGACACCCAGTTTGTTGCCGAAGCGGTCCATGGTGATGCGCGAGAACGGCTCGATGTAGTCGGTGAAGTTGGGCGGAATCTTCACGGTCAGCTTGTTGCCCTTGGAGGTCACCGCCGGCACGGAGGTGTAGGACATCACCAGGAAGCCGTCACGCTCGTTGAACGCCTGCAGGGCGAAGGTGCCGCCGGAGTGCGGGGTGAAGATCACCGGCGCGTTGTACTGCTGCACCAGACGCTTGCCGTTCACGGCCGCCTGGCTGGGCGAGTACTTGTCGTCCAGGGCCTGGATGTTGATGGTGTACTCTTCGCCATCGACGGTAATGCCGCCGGCGGCGTTGATTTCCTCGGCGGCCATGCGCAGGCCTTCCAGGGTGTTCTCACCGTACAGGGCGGCACCGCCGCTGAGCGGGCCGGTGAAGCCGATGTTCACTTCGTCGGCATGGGCCGCGCCACCGATGGCGAGGGCTACGGCGCTGGCGGCGGCCAGGCGACGGAAGGATTTCAATACTTTCATGCTCTTTCTCTCCCTTTCTTTATTGTTTGGGATGTGGTCGGAAATTAAGTGTGTTGCACGGCGCCCTCAGGCGCCGATGTAAGCTTTGCGTACTTCTTCGTTACCCAGCATGGCGTCGCGGTCGCCTTCCATCACCAGACGGCCGTTCTCCATCACGTAGGCTCGGGTCGCGATTTTCAGTGCCGCGAACGCGTTCTGCTCCGCCAGCAGCACCGAGGTGCCTTCCTTGTTGATGGTCTGCACGGCTTCGAACACCTGCTTGACCACCAGCGGCGCCAGACCCAGCGACGGCTCATCCAGCAGCAGCAGCTTGGGACGGCCCATCAGGGCGCGGCCGATCGCCACCATCTGCTGCTGACCGCCACTCAGGGAACCGGCGGGCTGATCCTTTTTCTCGTCTAAAATGGGGAACATTGCAAGGACATGCTCAAGGGTTTTTTTCATACCCGCCTTATCGCGGCGGTGTACGTAGCCCCCCAGCCAGAGATTTTTCAGCACTGACATTTCGGGAAACAGCTTGCGGCCTTCCGGGCACTGCACCACGCCGGCCTGCACCAGCGCGGAGGGTTTGCGGCCGGTCACGTCCTCGCCGTTCAGGCTGATCTTGCCGGCGGACGCCTTGAGCAAACCGCTGATGGTGTTGAACAGGGTGCTCTTGCCGGCGCCGTTGGCGCCCAGCAGCACCACCAGCTCGCCCTGCTCCACGCTCATGGAAACGCCGTCCAGGGCCTTGAAGCTGTCGTACTTGGCGTCCACGTTCTCAAGCTTCAACATCTTCTTCACTCCCCAGATAAGCTTCGATGACCACCGGATTGGTCTTGATCTGTTCCGGCGTGCCTTCGGCGATCTTCTCGCCGTGGTCCAACACCATGATCTTGTCGGCCAGGCTCATGATCATGTCCATTTTGTGCTCGATCAGGCACACGGTGATGCCGTGGTCGACCATTTTGCGAATCAGCGCCGCCAGGTTTTCGGTCTCTTCCGGGTTGATGCCGCCGGCGGGCTCGTCGAGCAGCACCAGTTCCGGATCGGTGGCCATGGCCAGCGCGAACGCCACCCGCTTGCGCTCTTCCTGGGTGGTGTCGGCGATGTAGCGGTGGCCGATGTGGCTGAGACCGACGAAGTCCAGCACCTCGGCGGCTTTCGCCCGGCACTTCTTCTCTTCGTCGCGCAGCCGCTTGGAGTTGATGATCACGTCCCAGAGCCGCGATTGGGTACGCAGCCGGTGACCGACGATCAGGTTATCCAGCACCGTGGACTGCTCGAACAGCTTGGTGGTCTGGAAGGTCCGCGCGATACCGAGACGGGCAATGCGGTCCGGCGCCATGCCGGTGACGTCCATGCCGTTGAACTCGATGCTGCCGGAGGTGGGCGGCATGGCGCCGGCCACCAGGTTGAAGAAGGTGGTCTTGCCGGCGCCGTTGGGGCCGATGATCGCGTTGATCTGGCCGGCGGCGAATTCCACGCTCACGTCGTTGACCGCGGCCAGGCCGCCGAAGCGCTTGGTGAGATTATTGATCTTAAGCATTGTCGCTGGCCTCCTTGGACGAAGTGGCGCTGTCGCCGACACGGGTCTGGCCTTCTTTGGCCGGCGCTTTGCTCGCCAGACGGCGGCCGCGCCAGGTCAGGAAGGTGCCGACCACGCCCTTGGGCATAAAGATCACCAGCAATACCAGCATCGGACCGAAGACGATCATCCGATACTCCTCGAAGGACTGCACCGCCTGGGTCAGCCAGGTGATCGCCATGGTGCCCACCAGCGGGCCCATCAGGGTGCCGATACCGCCCACCAGCAGGTAGGTGATGATGTCGAAGGTGTGCACCACCTCGGCTTCCGCCGGGCCGATAAAGCGCACCACACCGGCGTACAGGCCACCGGCGAGGCCGGCGTAGACGGTGGAGAGCACGAACGCCAGGACCTTGTTGCGCATCAGGTTGATGCCCAGGGACTGGGCCAGGTCGTCACTGATACGAATCGCCAGGAAGGTGCGGCCCACCAGGGAGCTGGAAATCCGGCTCACCAGCACGATCGCCAGCACCAGGAAGAACAGCACCAGGTAGTAGAACGGAATGGTGCGGGTGAAATCGATCAGCCCGAAGCCTTCCGGCGGCGCGATGTTGATGATGCCCAGGGAACCGTGGGTGAGCGCTTCCCACTTATCCAGCAGCAGGTAGATGATGAAGCCCACGCACAGGGTAAAGATGGCGAAGTAGTGTTCCTTGAGACGCAGGGACACGATGCCCACCAGGAAACCGAACACCGCCGAGAACACGCCGGAGGCGACAAAGGCGGGCCAGAACGCCCAGCCGTGATCCACGGTGAGGATCGCCACCACATAGGCGCCGATGGCGAAGAAGCCGCCGTGGGCCAGGTTCAACTGGCCGCAGAAGCCGGTGATGATGTTCAGGCCGTACACGGCGATGGCCCAGATAAAGGCCAGAGCCATCACGTAGATCTGGTATTCGCTGCCCGCGATCAGCGGGAAAATCAGGGCGAACGCCAACAGCACCACTTTCATGGCCGGGCTGGCGAAGAAGTTGGCAATGCGATCCATTAGCGCACCCCCTTGGTGAACAGGCCGGTGGGCTTGATGGAGAGAATCACCACCAGCAGAACAAAGGCAATCAGATCCTTATAGGTGCTGGAGACGTAGTAGCCGCCCAGCGCTTCGGCGAAGCCGATGATCAGACCGCCGACGATAGCGCCGGGGATGCTGCCCATGCCGCCGAGAATAATGATCACGAAGGCCTTCATGATCACCAGGTGGCCCATGGCCGGGTACACCAGGTTGATCGGCGCGAACAGGCTGGCGCCCACCGCCGCCAGGAAACCGGCGATGGCGAAGGTCATCATGGCCACGCGGTTGGCGTCGATGCCGACCAGGAAGGCGCCTTCCCGGTTCTGCGCCATGGCGATGATCGTGGAGCCGGTCATGGTCTTCTTCAGGTACAGGTGCAGCGCGCCCATGATCGAGAAGGCGCCGACAATGATCAGCAGCCGCTGGGCCGGCAGCACCAGGCCGCCGAACTCGAGGATGCCGGTGTAGGGGGTCGGCATGCGGCGGAAATCGGAACCCCAGTGCATCTGCACCACCGCTTCCAGGAACAACAGGATGCCGATGGCGGCGATCTTGTCGTGGATCGGCGGCGCGTGCCGCAGCGGGTGGAAGACCAGGCGTTCACAGAGCACCGACAGCACGGCCACGAAAAGGCCGGCGCCGAGCATGGCGATCCAGTAGTTGAGCCCCAGATCCACCATGATGTAGTAACTGATGTAGGCGCCCACCATGTAGAGAGCACCGTGGGCAAAGTTGGGAACGTGCAAAATGCCGTACACCAGGGTCAGACCCAGGGCCACGAGGCCGTAGATGCTGCCCAGGGTGAGGCCATTAAGCGCTTGCTGAAGAAACGCGTCCAAGGCTGAGCCTCCTGTTCGTTTTATTTAAGAAACAACCTCCCAGCGAGCGGCGAGGTCCCATCCGCGTCGGTCGAACTGCGGGAAGTTGTTTCAGGTTTTTTGGATTTCTTGGAATTGTCAGGCTTCTTTTTTCTGGTCAGCCCATTCCTCTTCCTGCATCGCACGCCACATCACCTTGCCGGTGGGCGAGCGCGGCAGCTCATCGCGGAACTCGACGATCTGAGGCACCTTGTAGGCGGCCATCTGTTCCTTGCACCAGGCGATGATCTCGTCTTCGCTGACCTTGCCCTTGTGGTCGGCGGCCAGCACCACACAGGCTTTCACGGTTTCGCCGCGGCGCTCGTGGGGTGCGGAGATGACACAGCTTTCCTGGATCGCGGGATGCCGGTACATAAGACTTTCGACCTCGGCGGGCCAAACTTTAAAACCGGACGCATTGATCATGCGTTTCACCCGGTCGACGATGAAGAAGTAGCCCTCTTCGTCGTAGTAGCCCATGTCGCCGGTGCGGAAGAAACGTTCGCCGTCGATTTCGATGAAGGCTTTCTGGGTTTCCAAGGGGCGGTTCCAGTAACCCTGGAAGATCTGCGGCCCGCGGGAGATGATCTCGCCCACTTCGCCGACGCCCATTTCCTTGCCGGTGTCCACGTCGATCACCCGTGAATCCACGTCAAAGACCGGAATGCCCAGACACTGCTTTTTGGGTTTTTCGGAGGGGTTGATATGGGTAGCGGCGATGGTTTCGGACAGGCCGTACCCTTCGATGTAACGCAGACCGGTAAGCTTGAACAGCTTATCGGACACCGCTTCGGGCATGGCCGCCCCGCCGCCGCCGATGTTCTCGAGGCTGGAGAGGTCGAAGCTTTCCACGTCCGGGTCGGAAAGCAGATCGATGGCCATGGTGACGATGTTGGTCCAGCTGGTGACCCGGTAGCGCTCGATCAGCTTGGCCGCGGTGCGGCGATCCCAGCGGGTCATCAGCACGATGCAGGAGCCCAGGAAGATGGGGCCGTTCATGGCGCCCTGCATGCCGGTGACGTGGAAATACGGCAGCGTCGACAGGGTCACGCCCTCGCGGCCGCCGCCGGAGCGCCAGGCGGCGCCGTGCACGCAGGTGGCCATCACCGAGCGATGGGTGTGCATGCAGCCCTTGGGCGCGCCGGTAGTGCCGGAGCTGTAGGGGAACACGGCCAGATCGTCCGGGCCCACCAGCAGTTCACCGGGCTGGTGACCGGCGCCCAGGGCGTCGCCCCAGGCGATGGTGCCGGCGGTGGTCAGCGGCTGTGCCGGGGCGGCCACTTCGGCGGGCAGCTCCAGGTCGGTCTGCGGGTGAATGTAGTCGCTGTAGGCGGCGACGATCACGTGGCGCAGACGCTCATGACCGATCAGCGGCTCGATGTGCGGGAACACTTCCTGGCTGCAGATACACACGGAGGCCTGGGTGTCCTGCAGGTAGTGCTCGAGCTCGGCGCTGCGGTTCATCGGGTTGATCGGCACGACAATGGCGTTGGCGCGCAGAATGGCGTAGTAACCGATGATGAACTGCGGTGCGTTCTGCATGAACAGCATCACCCGGTCGCCTTTTTCCACGCCCAGGTGCTGCAGTTCGCCGGCCAGGGCGTCCACCTGCTGCTTGAGTTCCCGGTAGGTGATGGGCGCATCGTAGTAGATGATCGCGTTCTCATCCGGGTAGCGCAGAGCGGAAATTTCGAGGTTGCTGTAAAGGCTGGTTTCCGGAAGCTTGAGCTGGTGAGGCAGCCCCTCCGGCCAGACGGCAAAATGCCGATCAAACATGCCTGTGCTCTCCCTTGAATTGTTGTAAGGCCCGCGGAGACGCGGACAGTACCGGACCCTGACCCGCGCTTTTGTTAACGCGGATACATAACCGATACTGAAGTTGACCAAGCGGTCAATCTGACATGGCGCCCCTGGGGCGTCAATACTATTTTGGAATATGGTTTCGCATTTGGCCCGTGGAAGCGGATCCTGTGGGAGCGGGCCCCGCCCGCGAAAGGGAGCGCAGCTCCCGGCAGGATGCCAGAGGCCATATTCCAGAGACGTCATCGGAGCCCCGCTTTCTTGGGTCTCTGGGATCCTGCCGGCAAGCGGAGCTTGCCTTTCGCGGGCAGGGCCCGCTCCTACAAGGTGCTTCGCTCTTACCTTAGCGGGGCAAAGGCCGGTCGCCTTGCTGGAAGCATTCATCCGCCAGCACGTCATCGCAGCGGGTGGGCTGCAGGGGCATCACCGAGATGTGCCCATCGCGCAGGGCGACCACGTCGGATTGCGGGTGGTCGATGCTGGACGGACGGCGCTCGAACGACAGCCAGTGGTAGGCCAGCCCGCGGCCGTCGGTGCCGTGCACCAGGCGCGGCCCGGCGATGCCGCCGCCGATCTGCCGGGTGAAGCGGCTGCCGCGCAGCTCCGCCACCGGCAGGTCGGGGAAGTTGATGTTCCAGCAGGCGCGCTGGTAGCCGTCGCGGTCGGCGCCGGCTTCCCACAGCTCGCGGATCAGACCGGCGGCGTAGCGGGTGGTGGGCGCGTAATCGATGGCGGCGCGGTCGACGAACGCCTGGCTCAGGGCGATGCCCGGCAGGCCCAGGTGGGCGGCGGCGAGCACCGCGCCGACGGTGCCCGAATACATCACCGAATCGCTCAGGTTGGCGCCGCAGTTGACGCCGGAGAGCACCAGATCCGGCGCCTCCTCCTCGAACCATTCCGCCATGGCGAACATCACGCAGTCCGCCGGCGTGCCGGACACCGCGAAGCGCCGCTCGCCGTGGTGGTAGACCCGCAGCGGCGTGTGCAGGGAAATGCCCTGCCCCACCCCGCTCTGGTCGTGCTCCGGCGCCACCACCCAGACTTCCTCGGCGAGCTGCGCGGCGATGTCCTCGGCGACCTTCAGGCCCGGCGCGTCGATGCCGTCATCATTGGTCAACAAAATCCTGCCAAACGGCTTCATATAAACCCCAAAAAAAGTTAATAGTTAACAGTTAATAGTGAATAGCGGGGCGGCTCCGTCGCTGTAGCCGTGCCACGGAGCCGCCCAACTTTTAACTGTTCACTGTTCACTGTTACTTGTATGTTCTTGCGATCTGCCAGCCGCGCTCGGCGATCAGCCCGGCCCGCTTGCCCACTTCCAGGGCGTTGCGGTTGCTGGCGTTGCCTTGCAGGGCGCGGGCGTAAACGCCTTGCAGAATAGCGGCGGAACGGAACAAGGCAAAGGCCAGGAACACCGGCCAGTCGTTGATGCCGTCGCGGCCGGCGCCTTCGCAGTAGCGCTGCAGCAGGCTCTGCTCGTCGGGGATGCCGCGGGCGCGCAGGTCCAGGCCGTCGAGGCCGCGCACACCGTTGACGCCGTGGGGCATGTGGTACGGCAGGCAGCAGTAGGCCAGGTCGGCGAGCGGGTGGCCGATGGTGGCCAGTTCCCAGTCGAGCACCGCCACCACGTCGGGGGTGCGGTTATCCACCAGCAGGTTGCCGAGGCGGAAGTCGCCGTGGGCGATGGCGGCGCTGTCGTCCTGGGGAATATTGTCCGCCAGCCACGCCATCAGGTTGTCCATGGCCGGCATTTCATCGGTCTTGGAGGCTTCGTACTGGGCGCTCCAGCGTTTCACCTGGCGCTCCACGTAGCCCTTGGGCTTGCCGAAATCGCCCAGGCCGGCGGCCTGGTAGTCGACGCTGTGCAGCTTGGCCAGGGTGTCGATCTTGTCGTTGTAGAGGTCGGCGCGCTGATCCTTGGGCAGGGCTTCCAGCTGCGGCTGGGTGAACACCCGGCCGGGCACGAAATCCATCACGTAGAAGCTGGTGCCGATCACGTCATCGTCTTCGCACAGCAGGTGCATGGCCGGCACCGGCACCTCGCTGTGTTCGCCGAGCGCCTTCATGACGCGGTATTCCCGGTCCACCTGGTGGGCGGACGGCAGCACCTTGCCCGGCGGCTTCTTGCGCAGCACGTACTCGCGGTCGCCGCTCTGCAGCAAGTAGGTGGGGTTGGACTGCCCGCCCTGGAACTGGCGCACCTTGAGCGCGCCGTCGAGCAGATTGTGCTGTTCCAGGTACTCGGCGAGACGCGCCTCATCCAGGCGGTGCGCCTCAAGCACAGGGACGATTTCCGGTTGACCTTCCATAACTCTTCCTCGAATCAAGTTCGCGGCGCCGCTGTGGGAGCGAGCCTGCTCGCGAAAGGGTGGCGAAGCCACCCGGCAGGATTCCAGAGACCTTGTTGGTAATCCGCTTTATAAAGCCTCTGGTATCCTGCCGGCCGGCGTTACCGGCCTTTCGCGGGCAGGGCCCGCTCCCACAAGAGCTGTTCCATAACGCCGGTCGCTAACAAATGGTTTCGCCGCCGTCGGCGACGATGGTCTGCCCGGTGACGTAGGCGCTGGCCGGGCTGGCCAGGAACAGCGCCACGCCGGCGATGTCCACCGGCTCGCCGATGCGCCGCACCGGGGTGCGCTCTTCGGCGCGCTGGCGGCGCACCGGGTCCTCGGTGAGCGCCTTGGCGAAGTCGGTGCGCACCAGGCCGGGGGCGATGCTGTTGACGCGGATGTTGCGCGGGCCCCACTCCACCGCCAGGTTGCGCGCCAGGGCCGCTTCGGCGGCCTTGGAGACGCCGTAGGTGCCGATGGTGGCGTTGCCGCGCAGGCCGGCGATGCTGGAAATAATAATCACGTTGCCGCCGCCGTTCTTGTCCATTTCCGGCAGTACCCGGTTGCACAGCCAGAAGGTGCCCTTGGCGTTGGTGTCCATGATCTTGTCCCAGGCCTCGTCGGTGAGCTCGGAGGTGGGACCGTAGACCGGGTTGGTGGCGGCGTTGCAGACCAGAATATCAATGCGGCCGAAGGCGGCCAGGGTCTCATCCACCAGGTTCATCAGGTCGTCTTTCTTGCCCACGTTGCAAGGCACGGCGATGGCCTCGCCGCCGGCGGCCTTGATCGCCTCGCAGACCTGGTGGCAGGGCTCCGGCTTGCGGCTGGAGATCACCACCTTGGCGCCCGCGGCGGCCATTTCCTCGGCGATGGCCTTGCCGATGCCCTTGGTGGAGCCGGTGATCAGGGCGACCTTGCCTTTCAGATCGAAGAGCTTGCTCATAGGGATCTCCTTCGGAGGGCTGCAAGCCTCAAGCTACAAGCGGCAAGCGGCCCCGTGCCGGCTTGTAGCTTGCGGCTCGTGGCTTGCAGCTGGTTTATCGGTAGCGGCCCAGTTCCAGCTTGGCGATGGAGTCCAGATGCACTTCGTCGGGGCCGTCGGCCAGCCGCAGGGTGCGCAGGTTGGCCCAGGCGCTGGCCAGGAAGGTGTCCTGGCAGACGCCCAGGGCGCCGTGCACCTGAATGGCGCGGTCGACCACGTTGGCGGCCATTTCCGGGGCGATCACTTTGATCATGGCGATTTCCTGGCGGGCCACCTTGTTGCCGACGGTGTCCATCATGTGCGCCGCTTTCAGGGTCATCAGCCGGGCCTGCTCGATCTCCAGGCGCGAGCGGGCGATGTTCTTGCGGATCGAGTCGAACTGGGACAGCTTGCGGCCGAACGCTTCGCGCTCTTCCACCCGCTTGCACATGGCTTCCAGGGCGCGCTCGGCGACGCCGATGGAGCGCATGCAGTGGTGGATACGGCCCGGGCCCAGGCGGCCCTGGGCGATTTCGAAGCCGCGGCCTTCGCCGAGAATCAGGTTGCTGGCCGGCACCCGCACGTCGGTGAAGGTGATTTCCGCGTGGCCCTTGGGGGCGTGGTCGTAGCCGAACACGTGCAGGGCGCGCTCGATCTTCACGCCGGGGGTGTCCAGCGGTACCAGAATCTGTGACTGCTGCTGGTGGCGCGGCGCGTCCGGGTCGCTCTTGCCCATCACGATGGCGATCTTGCACTCGCTGGACATGGCGCCGGAGGACCACCATTTGCGGCCGTTGATCACGTAGTCGTCGCCGTCACGCTTGATCTCGGTGCAGATGTTGGTGGCGTCGGACGAGGCCACCGCCGGTTCGGTCATCGAGAAGCAGGAGCGGATTTCGCCGTTGAGCAGCGGCTTGAGCCACTGTTCCTGCTGTTCCGGGGTGCCGTAGCGGGCCAGCACTTCCATATTGCCGGTGTCCGGCGCCGCGCAGTTGAAGATTTGCGGGGCGATGGCGCTGCGGCCCATCACTTCACACAGGTGGGCGTAGTCGTAGTTGCTGAGGCCGGCGCCGTGCTCGCTTTCCGGCAGGAACAGGTTCCAGAGCCCTTCGGCTTTGGCCTTGTTCTTCAGTTCCTTGATGATCGGCGGCGGGGTCCAGCGGTCGTCGCTGTTGCCGTGCTGTTCGGCGTAGACGGCCTCGGCGGGATACACGTGGGCGTCCATGAAGGCGACGAGCTGGTCATACAGGGCCTGGGCCCGGTCGGAAAGGGGCAACATCGGGGGGCTCTCCTCGAGGTTATCTCGTGTTTATTCTGGCATTCGAATCGGCCCCGAAATGTGGCATGACCGGATGGTCGCGTCAAATTTTTCGGAACGATGTTCCGAAATTACTGACCGGACAGGGAGGGGCATTCGCGCAGGCTGCCGAGGTAGCAGTCAACGAAGTGTTCGGCCTCGGCTTCCAGATCGAAGGAGTCGGGGATCAGCAGCCAGGTGTAGAGCATACCGGTCATCTGCACGTGCAACATGGTGATGGCACGCTCGATGTTGAGGGTGTCGGGCAGCTGGCCCTGGGCGATGGCGTTATTGAGGGTGCGGCGGATCTTGTCCGAGCCGTCCAGGTAGGTTTCCTGCTGGCGGGCCATGAGCGGGTCGGTCTGGGCGGTGAACTCGCATTTGTGGAAGATAATTTCAAACACGCGTTTCCGGCACGGATCTCGCACGGTATCGTGGAGCACGTAAACCAGCAGCTCGCGGAGCTTGCCCAGCGGGTCGGTCTCGTCCGGGCTTTCCGCCTGTTGGGAGAGGGACTCCATGGGCAGACGGTGCCGTTCGGTCATGGCGACGAAGACATCGTGCTTGTTCTTGAAGTGCCAGTAGATCGCACCACGGGTGACGCCCGCCTCCTCGGCGATGTCACTCAGGGAAGAGCGGGACACCCCTTTCTTGTGAAACACGCGCTCGGCGGCATCGATGATCTGCTCGCGGGTTTCGAGGGCTTCCGCCTTGGTGCGCCTGGCCATCGGCTGCTCCTGGGTCGTTCGTGGCTAAGGATTCATCCTTTATTCACTATACATACGTTTTTGAATGTATGTATACTCCCAAGCTGTTTTTCCATCCGCTTTTAATAGAAAAACCGAGGTTCCCATGCGCACAGCTCCGGTTGCTTTACCGATTGCCCTATTTCTCAGTCTCGCCCTCGCGGCCTGCGGCGGCGACGACCAGGCGGGCGGCGACCGGCCGCCGCCGGAAGCCGGCTTTATCACCGTTGAACCGGAGCCGTTCACCATCACCAGCGAGTTGCCCGGCCGCACCACCCCGCACCAGGTGGCCGAGGTGCGCCCGCAGGTCAACGGCATCATCGAAGAGCGGCTGTTCGAGGAAGGCCAGCTGGTGGAAAAAGGCGAGCCGCTCTACCGCATCGACGACAGCCTCTACCAGGCGGATGTGGAGAGCGCCCGGGCCGAGCTGGCGCGCGCCCAGGCGACCCTGAAGTCCACCCGGCTGCGCGCCCAGCGGTTCGAGAAGCTGCTGGATATGAAAGCGGTGAGCCAGCAGGAGTATGACGAGGCGGAAGCGGCACTGGGCGAAAACGAGGCCCAGGTGGCGGCGGCCCGGGCGGCGCTGAGCAGCGCCCGCACCAACCTGGACTACACCACCCTGGAAGCACCGATCAGCGGCCGCATCGGCCGTTCCACGGTGACCGCCGGGGCGCTGGTGACCGCCAACCAGGCGCAATCCCTGGCGACCATTCGTCAGCTGGACCCGATCTACGTGGACCTGACCCAGTCCGCCCGCGAGCTGCGCCGCCTGCGCCAGGCGCTGGAAAACGGCGAGCTGGAAAAGGTCGGCGAGGACAAAGCCCGGGTCACCCTGCTGATGGAAGACGGCAGCGAGTATCAGGAAGAAGGCGTGCTGCAGTTCTCCGAATACGCGGTGGAAGAAAGCACCGGCTCGGTGACCCTGCGGGCCCTGTTCCCCAACCCGGACGGCGACCTGCTGCCGGGCATGTTCGTGCGCGCCAAGCTGCCCGAGGGCGAGCGCAGCGAAGCGATTCTGGTGCCGCAGAAAGGCATCGCCCGGGACTCCACCGGCCAGGCCACGGCCATGGTGATCAATGAGAACGACCAGGTGGAGCGCCGCAACGTGACCACCGAGCGCGCGGTGGGCAACCGCTGGCTGATCGCCGAAGGGCTGAGCGGCGGCGACCGATTGGTGGTGGAGGGTCTGCAGAAGATCCAGCCGGGCATGACCGTAAAACCGGTGAAAGTGGACGAGGAAGACGCCGAAGCCGGCCCGCAAATGGAGAAAGGCGAAACCCCGCCGGAGCAGAAGCAGAAAGAGCAGCAGGAAGGGCTCGACGGCGAAAACCCGGCGTCCAGCGGCACCCAGTCGGGTGGCGGCGACAACCAGTAATCGGGGATTATCATGGCACGCTTTTTTATCGACAGACCGATTTTCGCCTGGGTGATCGCCATCGTGATGATGCTCGCCGGGGTGCTTTCGATCTACAACCTGCCGGTGGAGCAGTACCCCACCGTGGCGCCGCCGGAAGTGACCATCGAGGCCACCTACCCGGGGGCGTCGGCGAAGGTGGTGGAAGACTCGGTCACCCAGGTGATCGAGCAGCAGATGAACGGCATCGACAACCTGCTGTACATCACCTCCACCAGTGATTCGGCGGGCAACGCCCAGATCGCGATCACCTTCGCGCCGGGCACCAACCCGGACATCGCCCAGGTGCAGGTGCAGAACAAGCTGCAGCTGGCCACCCCGCTGCTGCCGCAGGAAGTGCAGCAACAGGGTGTGCAGGTGACCAAGTCCTCGGACTCGTTCCTGATGGTGATGGCGTTCAACTCCAAGGACGGCTCCATGAGCCGTTCGGACCTGGCCGACTTCGTCGCCGCCAATGTGCAGGACCCGATGAGCCGGGTGCAGGGCGTGGGCCAGATCCAGCTGTTCGGCTCGCAGTACGCGATGCGCATCTGGCTGAACCCGGACGACCTGAACCAGTACAACCTGACCCCGGCGGACGTTATCGCCGCGGTGGAAGCGCAGAACAACCAGGTGGCCGGTGGCCAGCTGGGCGGCGCCCCGGCGGTGGAAGGCCAGCAGCTGAACGCCTCGATCATCGCGCAAACGCGGCTGGAGGACCCGGACGAGTTCAAGCAGATTCTGCTGCGCGTCAACGACGACGGCTCGCGGGTGCTGCTGGGTGACGTGGCCCGGGTCGAGCTGGGTTCGGAAAACTATCAGGTGCAGGGCCGCTTCAACGGCTCGCCGGCGGCGGGCCTGGGTATCAACCTGGCGACCGGCGCCAACGCCCTGGACACCGCCGAGGCGGTGCGCGCCAAGCTGGAAGAGCTGCGCCCGCTGTTCCCGGACAACATCGAGGTCTCCTACCCCTACGACACCACCCCGTTCGTGGAAATCTCGATCATGGAGGTGGTGAAAACCCTGTTTGAAGGCATCGCCCTGGTGTTCCTGGTGATGTTCCTGTTCCTGCAGAATTTCCGCGCCACGCTGATCCCCACCATCGCCGTGCCGGTGGTGTTGCTGGGCACCTTCGCGATTCTGCTGGCGTTCGGCTTCACGGTGAACACCCTGACCATGTTCGGCATGGTGCTGGCCATCGGCCTGTTGGTGGACGACGCCATCGTGGTGGTGGAGAACGTGGAACGGGTAATGGTGGAGGACGGCCTCTCGCCACGGGAAGCGACGCGCAAATCCATGGGCCAGATCACCGGCGCGCTGGTGGGCATCGCCCTGGTGCTGTCGGCGGTGTTTATTCCCATGGCGTTCTTCCCCGGCTCCACCGGCGCCATTTACCGCCAGTTCTCGATCACCATTGTCTCCGCCATGGTGCTGTCGGTGCTGGTGGCGTTGATCCTGACGCCGGCGCTGTGCGCCACCATGCTCAAGCCGATCCACGCCGACCATCAGAAAACCAAGGGCTTCTTCGGCTGGTTCAACCGTAACTTCGACCGCGCCAGCCGCGGCTACCAGGGCAAGGTGGAGAAGATCCTCGGCCGCCGTGGCCGCTACCTGCTGATCTACGTGGCGATTGTCGGCGTGCTGGCGTTCGCCTTCATGCGCCTGCCCTCGGCGTTCCTGCCCGAGGAAGACCAGGGCATCATGCTGACCCAGGTGCAGCTGCCGGTGGGTTCCACCCAGGGGCAGACCATCGAAGTGCTGAAGAAGATGGAGAACTACTTCCTCAATGAGGAACAGGGCGCGGTGGAATCGATCTTCACCGTGGCCGGCTTCAGCTTCGCCGGCCGGGGCCAGAACTCGGGCATCGCCTTCGTGCGCCTGAAGGACTGGTCGGAACGGGACCTCTCCGAGGACGGCGTGCAGCATGTGGTGCAGCGCGCCATGGGCTACTTCTCGACCATTCGCGAGGCGGTGATCTTCGCCCTCAACCCGCCGTCGATTCCGGCGCTGGGCACCTCCGACGGCTTTAACTTCCAGCTGCAGGATCAATCCGGGCTGGGCCACGAGGCGCTGTCCGAGGCCCGCGACCAGCTGCTGGCGGCCGCCAATCAGCACCCGGCGTTGACCGGCGTGCGCCACAACGGCCTGGCGGATACGCCCCAGTACAAGCTCAACGTGGACCGCGCGGAAGCGCAGGCGATGGGCATCTCGCTGTCGCAGATCAACAACACCCTGGCGGTGGCCTGGGGCTCCAGCTACGTCAACGACTTCGTCGACCGGGGCCGGGTGAAACGGGTCTATGTGCAGGGCGACGCGCCCTTCCGCATGCTGCCCGAGGACATCGGCGACTGGTACGTGCGCAACGACACCGGCGAAATGGTGCCGTTCTCGGCCTTCGCCAGTGGCGAGTGGATTTACGGCTCGCCGCAGCTGGAGCGCTACAACGGCCTCTCGTCGATGAACATCCAGGGCAACGCGGCGGCCGGCTACAGTACCGGTGACGCCATGGCGGCGATGGAATCGCTGGCGGCGGACCTGCCGGCGGGCATCGGCTACGAATGGACCGGGCTGTCGTTCCAGGAGCGCCAGTCCGGCAACCAGGCACCGCTGCTGTACGCGCTGTCGCTGCTGGTGGTGTTCCTGAGCCTGGCGGCGCTCTATGAGAGCTGGTCGATTCCGTTCGCGGTGATGCTGGTGGTGCCGCTGGGCATTATCGGCGCGGTGCTCGGCGCCACCCTGCGCGGGCTGGAAAACGACGTCTTCTTCCAGGTGGGGCTGCTGACCACCATCGGCCTGTCGGCGAAGAACGCGATTCTGATCGCGGAATTCGCCAAGGATCTGGAGGACCAGGGGCGCGCCCTGCTCGACGCCACCCTGGAAGCGACCCGCATGCGGTTGCGTCCGATTCTGATGACGTCGCTGGCGTTCGGCCTCGGTGTGACGCCGTTGATGCTGAGCAGCGGCGCCGGCTCCGGCGCGCGTAACGCCATCGGTACCGGCGTGTTCGGCGGTATCACCGCCGCCACGGTGCTGGCGATCTTCTTTATCCCGCTGTTCTACGTGGTGGTGCGCAGGTTGTCCGGCGTGCCGCTGACCGGCAAGAAAGCCGGTGCGGGCAGCAGCCCATCGACGGAGACGCGAGAATGAACCGTAAAGCCCTGACCGCGCTGCTCGCCACGCTGACGGTAGCCGGCTGCACCCTGGCGCCGGACTACCAGCAGCCGGATTCACCGGTGCCCGCCACCGCCGGCGACGATGAACGCATCGCCGAGCAACTGGTGCTGCCGGGCTGGGAAGCCCTGTTCCAGGATCCGCAGCTGCAGCAGTTGATCCGCACCGCGCTGAGCAACAACCGGGACCTGCGCCTGGCGCTGCTGGACGTGGCCGAGGCCCGTGCTCAGTACCGCATCGAGGGCGCGGCGCTCTACCCGGAGCTGTCCGTGGACGGCGACGGCAGCCGCCAGCGCCTGCCGGCGGACCTGAGCCAGACCGGCGACAGCGAGATCCAGACCCAGTACAGCGTGGGTCTGGGCGTGGCCGCCTACGAGGTGGACCTGTTCGGCCGCCTGCGCAGCCTCAAGCAATCCGCGCTGCAGCAGTATCTGGCCACCGAGGAGGCGCGCCGCAGCGCCCACATCACCCTGGTGTCCGAGGTGGCGAACGCCTACCTGACGCTGCAGGCGGACCGCCGTAATCTGCGCATCAGCCGGGAGACCGTGGAAGCGCAGCAGGAATCCGTGGACCTGGTGAAAGGCCGCTTCGATCTGGGCCTGGGCTCGGAATTGGAAGTGCGCCAGGCGGAAGTGGCGCTGGAAACCGCGCGCGCCAACCAGGCCCGCTTCAAACGGCTGGTGGCCCAGGACCGCAACGCCCTGGCGGTGCTGGTGGGCGCCCCGCTGCCGCCGCTGCCGGACAGCCCGGCGGAGGACCTGGACACGGAACTGGCGGCGCTGCCGGAAATCCCCGCCGGGGTGCCCTCGGCGGTGCTGCGCCAGCGGCCGGATATCCAGCAGGCGGAGTACAGCCTGAAAGCGGCCAACGCCAATATCGGCGCGGCGCGGGCGGCGTTCTTCCCGCGCATCGCCCTGACCGGCTCCGCCGGCACCGCCAGCAGCGAGCTGTCCGGTCTGTTCGAGAGCGGCTCGGAGAGCTGGTCGTTCTCGCCGAGCATCTCCCTGCCGATCTTCAGCGGCGGCCGTAACCGGGCCAACCTGGACGTGGCGGAAGTGCGCCGCGACCAGAACGTGGCGCGCTACGAGCAGACCATCCAGACCGCGTTCCAGGAAGTCTCCGACGCGCTGCAGGCGCGCGGCAGCTTCACCGAGCAGGAGCAGGCCCAACAGGCGCTGGTGACCGCCACCCGACGCAGTCTGGCCCTGGCGGAGGCCCGCTATGAACAGGGCGCCGACGACTACCTGGCGGTGCTGGACGCGCGCCGCGAGCTGCTGAGCGCGGAGCAGGAGCTGGTTTCCGTGCGCCTGCAGAAGCTGGCCAACCGCATCACCCTGTACCGGGCCCTGGGCGGCGGCGTGTTCCCCGACCGCGCCATCCAGCTGTCGGGCCGAAACCCTTAAAAAATAAAAACAATAATCGAACAGCGTCTCGGGCATCCTGCCGGCAAGCTTCTTGCTTGCCTGGTGGGGACGAGCCTTGTGGGAGCGGGCCCCGCCCGCGAAAGGGAGCAAAGCTCCCGGCAGGATCCCAGAGACATCTCTAACGGGAAACAACACCCTCTCTGGCATCCTGCCGGCCGGCAAAGCCGGCCTTTCGCTTGCAAGGCAAGCTCCCACAAGGCCATTTAGCACTCTCCCCTGCCACCACCGCGCTGGGTTAGGAACGGACATGCACCCTTCATTTATTTTGCGCCTTTGTCTGATCGCTTTGGGATTGACCCTTTACCTACCGGCCCATGCCGACCCCACCGTGGGCGTCCGCGCCGGCGGCGGCGAGGGCCTGCGCCTGTACAGTCTGTTCGGGCGCTGGCCGTCGCCGTGGCTGCAGGAGCATGCGGTGGCGCCGTTCTTCTCCGACCGGGTGCAGGCGTACTGGGACCTGAGCGTGGAGCGCTGGGAGGGCGAGGACACCGCCGGCGAGGCCAACAGCAGCGAGGTGTACATCGTCGGCCCGGTGGTGCGCATCAACTGGCCCAGCCGGCGCCTGTTCCTGCTGGTGGGCGTGCAGCCTTCCTATATGACCCACAGCGTGATCGACGATGACGACATGGGCGGCAATCTGCAGTTCACCAGCCACGCGGAGCTGGCCTGGACGCCGATCAACCGGCTGACACTGGGGCTGCGCGGCCAGCACACCTCCAACTCGCGGCTCTACAAGCCCAACCCGGGGATGAATCTGGCGTCGGTGACCCTGGCCTATAACTTCTAGATCCAACACACTGGCGTTTCCGCCCCTACGCCGTACAAGGAGTTCGCCCATGGGCCATCCGGATCGCCCGTCATTGCGCCTGACCGCCCTTCTACTTTCTGTTTTCCCGGCGCTGGCGACGGCCCAGCAACCGCCGGCCGACGGCGGCAACCGGCTGGACACGGTGACCGTGAGCGGCACGCGCCTGGAGCGCGACCTGGCCGATCTGCCCGGCGCCGCCACGGTGGTGGACGCCCGGCAAACCCAGCAGGGCCAGCCCGGCCTGCAACTGGACGAAAGCCTGGCGCGGGTGCCGGGCCTCTATCTGCAGAACCGCTACAACTTCGCCCAGGGTCTGCGCCTGTCCAGCCGCGGCTTCGGCGCGCGGGCGCCGTTCGGGGTGCGCGGCCTGCGCCTCAACGTGGACGGCTTTCCGGAAACCCTGCCCGACGGCCAGTCCCAGGTGGACGCCATCGACCTGGACGCCCTGGAATCCATCACCGTACTGCGCGGGCCGGCGTCGGTGCTGTACGGCAACGCCAGCGGCGGCGTGGTGGACATGACCACCCGCAGCGGCGCCGACCTGGTCTACCCGCAGCGCTTCAGCGTGTCCGGCGGCAGCGACGGCTTCCGCAAGACCAACCTGCAGCTGGGCGGCGCGGACGGCGGCAACCATCACTACCTGAGCCTCACCGGCGTGCGCTATCAGGGCCAGCGCGAGCAGAGCGAGATGGAGAAGTATCTGCTCACTTCGCGGGTGGGCCGCGCGCTCTCCGAGCACCGCGACATCGAGTTCTTTTTCACCGCCATGGACACCCCGACGGCCCAGGACCCGGGCGGGCTGACCCACGCCCAGGTGGAACAGGACCGGGACCAGGCGACGCGCTTTGCCAACCTGCTGGACGCCGGCCAGGAAGTCAGCCAGCAGCGCCTCGGCGTGCTCTACCGGGACCGCAGCCTGGGCGGCGAGCTGCGTGCCCGCGCGTTCGTCACGCAGCGCGATTTCACCCAGCAACTGCCGTTCCCCGGCAGCAGCCTGATCGACTATGAGCGGCTGTTCTACGGCGTGCGCCTGGAGTACGTGGACCGGGTGCAGGCGTTCGGCCTGGCGCACCGCTTCCTGGTGGGCGTGGACGCGGACCAGCAGCGCGACGACCGGGGGCGCCGCTCGGTGAACGCGGACGGCCAGGTCACCGGCCTGACCGCCGACGAGGACCAGACCGCCACCGCCGGCGGCGTGTTCGTGCAGACCGACACGGACCTCAGCGACACCCTGACCCTGTCCCTGGGCGCCCGCGCCGACCGGGTGCGCCTGGACATCGACGACGACCTGCTCGCCGACGGCGACAACAGCGGCGACCAGGACTTCACCGAAAGCAGCTACAGCGCCGGCCTGAACTGGCGCTACCACCCCCGCCACGGCGTCTACGCCACGGTCAGCAACGCCTTCGAAACGCCCACCTTCACCGAGCTCGCCAACCCCTCCGGCGCCGGCGGCTTCAACCCGGATCTGGAGCCGCAGAAAGCACTGAACCGGGAAATCGGCGGTCGCGGCCAGCTGGGCGATCGGCTGTTCTACGAGCTGGCGCTGTTCCGCGTGGAGGTGCGCGACGAAATCACCCCCTACGAGCTGGGCGGGCGCACCTTCTACGACAACGCCGCGCGCACCCGCCGCGACGGCGCCGAGCTGATGCTGGAGCACCTCACCACCGACACCCTGACGCTGACACTCGCGTACACCTACTCCGACTACCAGTTCCAGCGGTTCTACGACGACCAGCAGGACCAGGACGTGAGCGGCAACCGGCTGCCCGGCCTGCCCCGCCACCACTTGTTCGCGGAAGCCGCCTGGCGCGGCCTGGACGGCCTGTTCCTGATCGCCAACGCCCAGTACAGCAGCGACGTGTTCGCCGAGAACACCAACGAAACGGAAGTGGACGACTACGTGGTGGCCGGCCTGCGCGGCGGCAAGGCGTGGCGGCTGAACAGCGGCGAGCTGACCCTGCACGCCGGGGTCAACAATCTGTTCGACGAAGAGTACTTCAGCAACTTGCGCATCAACGCCAACAGCGACCGGCCCGACCCGGCTGACCGCGGCTACTTCGAGCCCGCCCCCGGCCGCCACTTCTACGCCGGCGCCTCCTACGCCTGGTAAGTCTTGGTGATGCAGCCAAAAAAAACCGCCCCAGGGGATGGGGCGGGGAAAGGGGTCAAGGCAAACACAAGCCTTAGCGGGTCGGCTCTCCCGAGCCGGTTCAGAAAAAGCCGAGCGGATTGATGTCGTAGCTGACCAGCAGATTCTTGGTCTGCTGATAGTGATCCAGAATCATCTTATGGGTCTCTCGGCCGATGCCGGATTTTTTGTAGCCGCCGAAGGCGGCGTGGGCCGGATAGGCGTGGTAGCAGTTGGTCCAGACGCGGCCGGCCTGGATGCCCCGGCCCATGCGGAAGGCCACGTTCATATCGCGGCTCCAGACGCCGGCGCCGAGGCCGAACTCGGTGTCGTTGGCGATGGCCAGGGCTTCCGCTTCGTCCTTGAAGGTGGTGACGGCGACCACCGGGCCGAAGATTTCCTCCTGAAACACGCGCATTTTGTTGTCGCCCTTGAGCAGCGTGGGCTGGATGTAATAGCCCTGGCCGTGGTCGCCGTCCAGGGTTTCCTTGTCGCCGCCGGTGAGGAACTGGGCGCCTTCGCTGCGGGCCACTTCCATGTAGGACATGATCTTGTCGAACTGCTCCTGGGAGGCCTGGGCGCCCACCTGCACGTCGGTGTCCAGGGGGTTGCCGCGCTTAATGGTTTTGGTGCGTTCCAGCACCATGGCCATGAACTCGTCGTACATGTCTTCCTGGATCAGCGCCCGGGACGGGCAGGTGCACACTTCGCCCTGGTTGAAGAATGCCAGCACCAGGCCTTCCACCGCTTTGCTGATGAATTCCGGCTCCGCCTTCATGATGTCGGAGAAGTAGATGTTGGGGGATTTGCCGCCCAGCTCCACGGTGGAGGGAATGATGTTTTCCGCCGCGCATTTGAGGATGTGCGAGCCCACCGGGGTGGAGCCGGTGAAGGCGATCTTGGCGATGCGCTTGCTGCTGGCCAGGGCCTGACCGGCTTCCTCGCCGTAGCCGTTGACGATGTTGAGCACGCCCTCGGGGAGCAGGTCGCCGATGATCTCCATCAGCTTGAGGATCGACGCCGGGGTCTGTTCGGCGGGCTTGAGCACCACGCAGTTGCCGGCGGCCAGCGCCGGCGCCAGCTTCCAGGTGGCCATCAGGATCGGAAAGTTCCAGGGGATGATCTGCCCCACCACGCCCAGCGGCTCGTGGAAGTGATAGGCCACGGTGTTGGCGTCGATGTCCGCGGCGGTGCCTTCCTGGGCGCGGATGCAGCCGGCGAAGTAGCGGAAGTGATCCACCGCCAGGGGGATGTCGGCGTTGAGGGTTTCGCGCACCGCTTTGCCGTTGTCCCAGGTTTCCGCCACCGCCAGGGCTTCCAGGTTCTGCTCGATGCGGTCGGCGATCTTGAGCAGCAGGTTGCCGCGCTCGGCGGCGGAGGTTTTGCCCCAGGCGGGCGCCGCGCGGTGGGCGGCGTCCAGTGCCAGGTCGATGTCCTCGGCGGAGGAGCGGGGAATCTGGCAGAACACCCGGCCGTTCACCGGGCTGACGTTGTCGAAGTACTGGCCTTTGACCGGCGCCACCCACTGGCCGCCGATGTAGTTTTCGTAGCGTTCGTTGAAGGCGACCACCGCGCCTTCGCTGCCGGGATTGTGATAGATCATGTCGGGACACCTCGTGGCGTGTATTTCCTTGAGGTTAGCGCCGATGCCGGGTGGGCCGAATGCTACTTCGGTACTAGAAAGCCCCTTATTTAGTCGCGGGGCCGGTGGTCGACGGCGCCCGCGTGAGGGTGTGCTGCAGGGCCAGTTTGAGCTTCATGGGTTTGACCGGTTTGTAGATCAGGGTGTGGCCGTCGCGGGCGCAGCGCTGTTTCAGGTAGGGGCCGCGGTCGGCGGTGAGCATGATCACCGGCAGCGCCTCGGCGCCGGCCCGGCGGCGGTCCCGGTTGAGGGCGTCGGCGACGGTCATGCCGTTGTCGCCGCCCGGGTCCAGGTGGTAGTCCATCAGCAGCACGTCGGCCGGGTCGCGGCGCGGGTCCAGGTGTTCGGCCAGCGCCTGCACGGATTCCGCCGCCGCCACCCGGCAGCCCCATTGTTCCAGCAGGGTGCGCATGCCGGAACAGATGGCGCGGTCGTTATCCACCACCCAGACGCGGCGCCCGGCCAGGGTGCGTCCGGCGTCGGCGGCCGGCTCCATGGCGCGGGCCTCGGCGGCGCTGAGCCGCGCCAGTGGCAGCTGCAGAGCGAAGCGCGAGCCGCGGTTTTCCCGCGAGCGCACGGTCAGGGGGTGATCAAGGATGCGGCTGATTTTTTCGACGATGGACAGGCCCAGGCCGAGGCCCCGTTCGTGGTATTTGACCGCCCGGGCGCCGCGTTTGAATTCCTGGAAAATATCGCCGATCTGATCGTCGCCGATGCCGATGCCGGTGTCCGCCACCACCACTTCCACCCGCTCGCCGCGCCGGCGGCAGCCGAGCAGGATCGAGCCGCGATCGGTGTAGCGCACCGCGTTGGAGAGCAGGTTGCGCATCACCCGGCTGAGCAGCTGCGGGTCGGAGCGCACCACTGCGGAGCTGGGCACGTAGCGCAGGCGCAAGCCCTTGGCGGCGGCCATCTGCCGGTACTCCTCGGCGAGCACGTCGAGCAGCCGGCGCAGCGGGAACACGCCGGGCTCGGCGCTGACCACGCCGGCGTCCAGCTTGGAGGCGTCGGCCAGGGTGGTGATCAGCGATTCCAGATCGAGCAGCGCGGTGTCGATGTGGCTGAGCATGAATTGGGTGTTGTGGTCGGGCTGGTCCTGCAGGGCGCTGGTGAACAGGCGCGCGGCGTTGAGCGGCTGCATCAGGTCGTGGCTGACGGCGGCCACGAACTTGGTCTTGGAGATGTTGGCGCGCTCGGCTTTTTCAGTGGCTTCGCGCAGCCGCGATTCCACCCGCCGGCGCTCTTCGATTTCGTCCAGCAGTTGCTGGTTGGCTTCGCGCAGGGCCTGGGTGCGCTCGCGCACCTGCTCGGCCAGCACCACCGAGTGCTGGAAGGCGGCGTAGGGCGCGGTGGGCGCCATGTTGCTCTCTTCCACCCGTTCGATCAGGGCGTCGCAAATACGCCGCAGGCGGGCGTTTTCCGCCATCAGGCGCGCTTCGTGAAGATCCCAGGGGGACGCGCTGTCACCGTCGGCTGCGTTGTCTTCGGCCAATCGCCACCCCCGTCATGGTCTGGTTGATGTGCATGCCGTTGAATTGCTCGCCGTAGGTGTTGAAGCCCACCACGCTGTGCCGGCGCAGCAGCGCCGAGGCCTGGTCGACGGTGCCGTCCGCTTCGATCTCCTGACGGCGCAGGCAGCAGTCGCAGCCCAGGGTCACCCAGGCCGGGCCCAGGCGCTCTTCGATGTCGCTGAGGGTCTGGTCCAGCTCGTCGAGAATCGAGCCGGTGTGCATGGCGGTGAGCACGATGCCGTTTTCCACCGCGCAATAGAACGACAGGCTGAGGTCGTCGTTGACGCGCTGAATGGAGCGGGCGTAGTAGTCGTTGTTGATGCGCACGGCCAGCGGGTAGCGGGCGAACACCACGTCGTCCAGCTCCGCCACCGGCACGCCGACCAGGCGGGCGTAGGCTTCCGCCGCCGGTTCCGCGTTGAGCTCCTGGACCACGCGCCGTTCGGCGTCGGCGGCGGTGACCACCAGTTTCACCGTGGCCGGGCGCAGGTGGTGGAAGCTGAACACTTCGAAATCCAGCGCGCTGTTGATCATCAGCACCATGGCGGCGTTGCTGTGGAAGGCGCCGTCGCTGTAGACGTAGGTGCCGGACAGCCGGTAGTCGTCACCGGCGGATCCGCCCAGGCTGGTAATGCTGCCGAGCGCCGAATTGAGTGTGGCGAGCACCAGCTCTTCGTTCACCGAGAGGCCGTCCAGCAGGGTGAGCACGAAGGTGTTGTCGGCGTCGACCCGCGCCACGGACGCGGCGCGGCACTCGCACAGCAGGCTGTCGGTGAGCTGCTGGGCGTCGGCCAGGCTGAAGCCGTCGAGCCGCTCGATCAGGCGCGCGCCCACCGAGAAGAAACGGCGATCAAAGCCGATGGCGACGATGGTGCCGCTGTCGTAGCCGCGGCTGGTGATCTCGCCGGCGGAGGTGCAGCCGCACAGCGGCAGGTCGCCGAACGCTTCGGCGAGGGCGCCGGCCAGGCGGTCGAGCCGGTAGTCGATGGAGCAGAAAAACAGCACGCAGCCGAGATTGTCGTGGCGCAGCTTTTGCGCCAGGTCACGGGCGGCGAGCCGCTCGTCGCGGGCGTCGCTGAACGCGGTGATTACGGCACTGGGCGGGATCGCGTTCATCGCTCCGGCACCTTCGGGGCACGCAGATAGGCGGCGAAGTCGATGTCGCCGGCGGACAGAATCGCCTGCACCCGGTTGGTGGCGCCGAGCTTGCGCAGGATCGCGGACACATGGGCCTTCACGGTGCTTTCGGCGATATTGAGCTGGTAGGCGATCACCTTGTTGGAATCGCCGCGCGACATGCGCTCGAACACCTGCAGCTGCTTGCGGGTGAGCGTGGCGAGCACGTCGGAAAGGTCCTCCGGCTCGCGGCGCGCGGCGGTGCTTTCTTCGCCGGCGCCGGACCCGGCACGGATGATGTCCGCCGGCAGGTAGATGGAGCCGGCCAGCACCTGCTCCAGGGCCTGGATCATCTGCTTGCGGGGGGTGGACTTGGTAATAAACCCGACCGCGCCGTAGGTGATGGTCTGCAGGATCACCCGTTTCTCTTCCTCGGCGGAGACGATCACCGCCGGCAGGGTGGGAAACAAATTGCGCAGCCGCACCAAGCCGCCGAGGCCCTGCATGCCGGGCATATTGAGGTCCAGCAACACCAGATCCAGGTCGTCGTGGCGGCCGGCCACCGCCAGGGCGGAGTCCAGGTCGGAGGCCTCCAGCAGCGTGCTGCCGGGGAAGCCATCGTCGATCACCCGGGCGATGGCCTCGCGGAACAGGGGATGGTCGTCGGCGATCAGCACCTGGTACATGGTTATCGGCTCGTTGGAATTCTTATCAGGCTCATAACCCCGAATTTACCACGACCGGACGCGCCCCGGCGGCACTGTGGCGTGAATATGCGCCTAAAGTCGTAGACGCATCACAGCGCCAGCTTTTTGCGGATGTCGTCCGCGCTCTGCTTGGTCAGGTCCTTGTCGATTTCGCGGCTGACCGCGTCGCGGGTGGTGGGGTCGAGCTTGTCGCGCACGGCGCCGAGAAAACGGGGCTCGGCGACCAGGATGAAGCGGTCGGCGCGGCCCTGCTCCAGGTTGTGTTTCATGTACTCGGCCACTTCCTTGGCGAAGAAGGCAGCGTGTTTGTCCGAGGTCGCCTGCTGGTTGCCGGTGGCGCGCGGGTTGCCGTGCAGGGCGCCGCTGCCCTCGGACCCTTTGCCGCCGGTGCGCAGATCGCCCACGTGGGCCTGGCTTTCCGGGTGATCGAGCTGGTCGATTTCCTTGAAGGTACCCACTTCGTGGGCGAACACCCGGGCGTGGGCGGCGTTACTGGCGACGATATAAGTAGTCATGGTGCCTCCTTTCGGCAATCACTGTGTTCCTGAACACAGCATTGCGGGTCAAGGAGGCGCCCTTCAAGCGGAACCGGCCGCGTTGGTGTAAAAGAGGTTTAAGCGATGGGGGCGCCGCGCGGGTCCTGAGAGTCGCTGCGCAGCCGGAAGGTGCCCTCGCCGAGGATCAGCAGGGTGTCGTCCTCGCTGTACACTTCCACGGTGGAGTTGAAGATGCGGCTGCCGCCGGCCCGTTTAACGCCGATGGCGCGGATGTAGCCGGGGCCGGCCTGGCCGGTGAAGGTGGTGGTCATGGACAGGGTGAGCGCCTTGCGGATCCGGTCCGGGTAGGGGCAGAAGGTGCCGGCGCAGGCGCCGGCCACGTCCAGCAGGGTGGCGAGCACGCCACCGTGTACCCGGCGGCCCAGGTTGAGGTGGCGCTCGTCGACCTGCATGCCGACCACGACCCTGCCCTCTTCCCATTCCAGAAATTCCAGCCCCAACAGGGCCGGGAAACCATGGCTGAACTTGGCGGTGGCCGTGGCCATGGTGTATTCGGACGCCGGCGTGGCGCTACTGCTGCTGCTCATTCACTGTCCTCAAATATCCCGGCCCTGCACCATTTGCCGGACCTGCTCGACCACTTCCTTGAGGCGCGGGCCGAGGTTTTCGATCAGGATGCGGCGGCTCAGCCGCAGCGATGAACCGCCGCAGTTGAACGGCACTACCTGACCGCCGTTATCCAGGATCAGCGGCACGCCCACGGCGCTCACGTCCCGGTTCCATTCACCGTCGGAGGTGACGAAGCCGTACTGCTCGTACTCCTTGAAGGCGCGCTCCAGGCCGCGCTGGATGTCCGGCCAGGCGTCCGGGTTCTGGGCGCGGATCGCTTCGTAATAGGGCTCGCGCTCCTTGGGCGGCAACGCCGCCAGAAAGGCGCGGCCCACCGCGGAGGTGCCGATCGCCACGCGCGAACCGACGGTCAGGCGCAGCACCAGCGGGCCGGAGCCCTGGCACACCTGGATGTAGGTCATGGACGCGCCGTCCGGGGCGCCGATGGCCACCAGGCAGTCGGTGGCGTCGGACAGCTCCTGCATGAACGGCCGGGCGATGTCGCGCACCCCTTCGCTGGCCAGATAGCGGTAGCCGAGATCCAGCACGCCGGGGCCGAGCCGGTATTTCTCCAGGTTCTCGGCGTAACGCAAATAGCCGAGCTGGGTCAGCGTGGCGGTCATCCGCGATACGGTGGGACGGGGAATGCTGGTGCGTTTGGCCAGTTCCGCGTTGCCCAGGTATTCGTCGGAGGGACCGAAACAGCGCAGGATTTCCAGGCCGCGCGCCAGCGCGGTGACAAAATTACGGTCCTTATCCGCGGACCCGTCCTTTCCAAGAGCGGCTCGTCGCATGTGGCATTTCCTCGATTCAGGCTTCGGGATCAGTGGGTCCCGGCTCGCAAGTTACAAGCATCGGGCCCGCTGTTGCTTTTATTCGTCGCTTTTATAGTTGTGCATAAAGCCCGCAAATATAACAAAAACCCATTTCACTTAGGAGGGCACGGGCGTTCTACATTCGGCCAAGCCGTCCTGTACAGGCTCAGTGTTTCATGCCCGGCAGGTTGAGCGAGGCGGTGTTGCCACCGTCCACCGCCAGCGCCTGGCCGGTGATGTAGCTGGCGTCGTCGCTGGCCAGGAACGCCATGGCCGCGGCGATCTCTTCCGGGCGGCCGTAGCGGCGCAATTCGCAGCGGCTACCGAGTTTCTGTTCCTTGTTGTTGTCGCGAGCGTAATCGAACACCGGCTTGGTCATGCCGGTTTCGATCAGGCCGGGGCAGACCGCGTTGACGCGCACGTTGTACTGGCCGAGATCGCAGGCGGCGGTTTTGGTCAGGTTGATGACCGCCGCCTTGGAGGCGCTGTAGGCGTTGCCGCCGGCGCCGGAGCGGATGCCGGCCACCGACGCGGTATTGACGATGGCGCCGCCACCCTGGGCCTGCATGTGCTTGCCCACGGCGCGGATGAAGAACATCGGCCCCATCAGGTTGACGCCCAGGATCGCCTGCCAGGTTTCGGTGTCGCTGTCGGTGATGGTGGAGTAGTCACGGCCGGCGATGCCGGCGTTGTTAACCAGGGCGTGCAGGGTGCCGTGGGCGGCGAGCACCTCTTCCACCAGGGCGTTGACCGCCTGTTCGTCGGAGACGTCCACGGTGCGCAGGGTGACCTGCGTGCCTTCGGGCAGGTTGACGGCGGTCTCTTCCAGGCCTTCCTGGTTGCGGTCCACCAGCACCAGGCGGGCGCCCTCTTCGGCGAAGCGGCGGGCGGCGGCGCGGCCGATGCCGCTGCCGGCACCGGTGATCAGGACGTTGCGCTGGTCGAAACGCTGCATGGGGGTCTCCTGGAGTTTGTTTGTGCTTTTTTTGGAAGATGACATGAGCTGGACGGGGGGTCAAGATTTTGGAATGCTGTTTCACTAAATAGCTGGCTCAGGACTCCGTAGCACGGCGCGGGGCCCGACTTGTGGGAGCTTGCTTGCAAGCGAAAGGCCGGCCTTGCCGGCCGGCAGGATCCCAGAGGCGTGGATGGTGCCGTTGCTGTGGCCTTGGGTTGCTGGCCCGTTCACTCGGGATGGGGCATCCTGGGTTGGTTTTTCAACTTGTGACTTTCAAAGTGCGGTTGTTTGGTTCTAGCTTGCCGCTTGGCGGCTTGAAGCTTGCGGCCGACTTTTTGTGTTTCGTTTTTCGGGAGAGTGTTTCATGAAACATCTGGACCAGTTCTATATTAACGGCGGTTGGGTGAAGCCCAGCGGCGACGCTAAGCCCCATGAGGTGATCAATCCGGCCACGGAGGCGTCCGAGGGGACGGTGTATCTGGCCGGTAAGGCGGATGTGGACGCGGCGATTCAGGCGGCGCGGGATGCGTTCGAGAGTTTCGCGGCGACGCCGTTGGAAGAGCGTCTGGCGATGCTTGAGAAGATCATGGGGATTTATCAGTCGCGTCTGGATGATATGGCGGAGGCGATCAGCCGGGAGATGGGCGCGCCCCGTCACGGGCTGGCGGCGAAGGTGCAGGCGCCGATGGGTCTGGGCCACGCCAAGGCGACGCTGGGCGCGGCACGGGAGTTTCCGTTCGAGCAGAAGCTGGGCCGCGCCACCGTGCGCCGTGAGCCGGCGGGTGTGTGCGCGTTGATCACGCCGTGGAACTGGCCGATGAACCAGGTGATGTGCAAGGTGGCGCCGGCGATCGCGGCGGGCTGCACCATGGTGCTCAAGCCCAGTGAGTTCGCGCCGCTGTCCGCCCATGTGCTGGCGGAGATCATCGACGAGGCGGGCCTGCCCAAGGGCGTGTTCAATATGATTTACGGCGACGGCGCGGAAGTGGGCCCGATGCTCTCTTCCGATCCGCGCGTGGACGTGGTGTCGCTGACCGGTTCCACCCGTGCCGGGGCGTCGGTGAGCAAGGAAGCGGCGGATACCTTCAAGAAGGTGTCGCTGGAGCTGGGCGGCAAGTCCGCCAATATCATTCTGCCGGACGCGGATTTCGAGAAGGCGGTGAAGCACGGTGTGGCGTCGATGATGAACAACACCGGGCAGAGCTGTAACGCGCCGTCGCGGATGCTGGTGCCGGCGGACAAGCTGGCCGAGGCCGAGGCGATCGCCGCCAAGGTGTGCGAGAGCCTGAAGGTCGGCGACCCGGCGGATAAGGACACGGTGATCGGCCCGATCGCCAACGAGCGCCAGTTCAAGCGCGTGCAGTCGATGATCGAGAAGGGTCAGGAAGAAGGCGCCAAGCTGGTGTGCGGCGGTACCGGCAAGCCGGAAGGTCTGGAAACCGGTTTCTACGCACGGCCGACGGTGTTCAGCGAGGTGAACAACCAGATGCTGATCGCCCGCGAGGAGATCTTCGGGCCGGTGCTGGTGATGCTGCCCTATAAGGACGTGGACGACGCGGTGGCGATCGCCAACGATTCGGACTACGGCCTGTCCGGCTATGTGTACGGTGCCAGCGAAGAGGACGCCGCCAAGGTGGCCGCCCGTCTGCGGACCGGCATGGTGCATCTGAACGGCGCGCAGCTGGATCCGCCGGCGCCCTTCGGCGGTTACAAGCACTCCGGTGTGGGCCGCGAGTGGGGCGTTTACGGCCTCGAGGAATTCCTCGAAGTGAAGTCCGTCTTCTACAGCGCCTGAAGCGCACCGCTCCCTGGCCTGTAAAGGCGGGCCTTGTGGGAGCGGGCCCTGCCCGCGAAAGGGAGCGAAGCTCCCGGCAGGATGCCAGAGACATGTCTAACGGTAGCTCAAACAAGGTCTCTGGAATCCTGCCGGCCGGCTGATGCCGACCTTTCGCTTGCAGGCAAGCTCCCACAAACCTCGCTTCGTAGCCGCCCTCGGCGGTGAATTTTCCAAGGAGCGCCGGTATCGGG
>NZ_ARXR01000079.1 GCF_015356855.1 Alloalcanivorax venustensis ISO4 | reverse complement strand
CTCATAAAATGACCACAACCTTACAACAGCGCTCAAACGCTAACGTATGGGATCGCTTTTGCGAGTGGATCACCAGCACCGAAAACCGTATCTACATCGGTTGGTTCGGAGTCTTGATGATCCCTACCCTGTTAGCTGCTACCACCTGCTTCATCATCGCTTTCATCGCAGCACCTCCCGTTGACATCGACGGTATCCGTGAGCCAGTTGCAGGTTCTTTGATTTACGGAAACAACATCATCTCTGGTGCAGTTGTTCCTTCTTCTAACGCTATTGGTTTGCACTTCTACCCAATCTGGGAAGCAGCTTCCTTAGATGAGTGGTTGTACAACGGTGGTCCTTACCAATTGGTAATTTTCCACTTCTTAATCGGTGTAGCTTGCTACCTCGGTCGTGAATGGGAACTTTCTTTCCGCTTAGGTATGCGTCCTTGGATCTGTGTTGCTTTCTCCGCTCCTGTAGCAGCAGCAACCGCAGTATTCTTGATCTACCCAATCGGTCAAGGTTCATTCTCCGATGGTATGCCTTTAGGTATCTCTGGAACCTTCAACTTCATGATCGTGTTCCAAGCTGAACACAACATCTTAATGCACCCCTTCCATATGTTGGGAGTAGCTGGTGTATTCGGTGGTTCCTTGTTCTCTGCAATGCACGGTTCTTTGGTAACTTCCTCCTTGGTTCGTGAAACAACCGAAACCGAATCACAAAACTACGGTTACAAGTTCGGTCAAGAAGAAGAAACCTACAACATCGTTGCAGCACACGGTTACTTCGGTCGCTTGATTTTCCAATACCTTCTTCTTGGCTGCATGGCCAGTAGTTGGGATTTGGTTCACCGCTTTGGGCGTAAGCACAATGGCGTTCAACTTGAACGGTTTCAACTTCAACCAATC
>NZ_ARXR01000077.1 GCF_015356855.1 Alloalcanivorax venustensis ISO4 | reverse complement strand
ACTCCAACCTACTGCTGATGCATGCTTCCCTCGCTAATTCCAGCAAGAACCCCACACGCCTTAACTTCCCGGTCATCGTTGCAACGCGCTCTTAGTGAAACGAGTTGTTTCTCAAGCGCCTGTAGAGCGGTTATCTGCGAGCGCACATGAGAGATGTGATCATCGAGCAAAGCATTGACGGCGGTACAGGACTGATGAGGGTCGTCCTGATAGCGCTGTAGTTCGTGAATTTCTGCCAGTGACAGATCCAGGATGCGGCAGCGACGAATAAAGGCCAGCCGCTCAACGTGTTTCTCGGTATAGACACGGTAACCGTTCTCCTGCCGATCAGGCGGCGGCAACAAGCCCTGCCGTTCGTAGAAGCGGATCGTCTGTGTATCTACCCCTACTGACTGTGCCAACTGACCAATACGCATCGGGTTCCTCCGCAACGGATTCTCTACGCTATTGACCTTATAGCTACTATATAGTTTTAAATGAAAGCCCGATCACATTCAAGTGGAGTCATATCATGAGTAAAAACTGCGGAGGCCCCTGTGGCGACGATGCAAGGCCTGCGGCGGATACCGATATGCAGGCCTCCTCCGATGCGTCGGGGGAATGGGTCAGTGTTTATGCCGTGCCGAAGATGGACTGTCCATCAGAAGAGCGCATGATTCGCCTGGCCCTGAACGGCGTTGAGGGGATTCGGGCACTGTCCTTCGACTTGTCGAACCGCCGGGTGAAGGTCGTGCATGACGGTGAGGTCGAGCCCGTCACCTCGAAACTGAAGACCTTGGAGCTAGGCGCCTCGCTTCAGGAAAGCGTCGCTGCCGATCCGGAGACCATCAAGGCGGCCGAGTTCTCGGCAGCCTCTGCCACGCAAGAATCCGGGACTCTGCGCTGGTTGCTCGGCATCAATGCACTCCTTTTCGTAGTGGAAATGACAGCCGGCCTGATCGCCCAG
>NZ_ARXR01000076.1 GCF_015356855.1 Alloalcanivorax venustensis ISO4 | reverse complement strand
GGTGAATCTCGGTAATCAGTCCGTAAATAACCACTCCAGCCCGACAGCAGATTACTGTCACTAAAGGCTGAACTCTCGGTCAGATGCAAGTGCAAATCTTGCCATTCAGACTCAGAATTGACTCCTTACCTGCCCACACTGACCAGACTCGGTTTCTGGAGGGGGAAGCTGGGAACAGGGCATAATCAGACAACCGTTGCGGGTTGACACTGGTGCTAACAGGGAGTTCCTACGGTGAAACAGAGCCTTAGAAAGCGACCTATTCAAAGGCAGGGCGCAACATTAAAACCCCTGACCTCATTGGAGCTTATTCCCGCCGAATACGAGCCAAGTAACGGTAAGAGTCCTGGGAATCCAATGGTCGAAGCGGCTACACCTAACGGAACAATCAATCTCTCCGAGGGAACGAATAAAAACGAATTGTGGGTCTTAGGGCAGTCGATAAGTAGACCAGACGAGCGGATTAACCCTCACAATTCGGGTAGGACAGACCGTAATTGGTCTGAGGTGTTCAGAATACACAAATTGGAGCAGAGCATGATTAGACACAGAGACAACTCTAGTGAATCCTGGAAGACGTTACCCTGGAAGAAATTCCGCCGTAACTTATTCCGCCTACAAAAACGAGTGTACAAAGCGGTTCAAGTTGGCGACAAGCGCAAAGCAAAGTCCCTACAAAAGCTGATTCTGAAATCAACCGCAGCAAGATTACTGGCTATCCGTCAAGTAACACAGCTAAATGCTGGGAAAAAGACAGCGGGAATTGACGGGAAAACCGCACTCTCATTCGAGCAAAGGTTTGAACTGAATGAAAAACTCAGAACCGAATGTAATAACTGGAAACACCAGGGATTACGCGAAATACCCATCCCTAAAAAGGACGGTAAAACCCGAATTCTCAAAGTCCAATGTCGTATCAAATACGCATTAGAACCAGCGCACGAAGCAACCTTTCATGCGAAGAGTTACGGTTTTCGGACAGGACGTTCAGCGCATGACGCTCAGAAAACCCTGTTCCTTAGCCTAAGCTCCAAAAGCAAT
>NZ_ARXR01000075.1 GCF_015356855.1 Alloalcanivorax venustensis ISO4 | reverse complement strand
GCGATCAGCTCGACGCTCATCTGCACGTTATCGCCCGGCATCACCATCTCGGTGCCTTCCGGCAGCTGGCAAGCGCCGGTCACGTCGGTGGTCCGGAAGTAGAACTGCGGACGGTAGCCGTTGAAGAACGGGGTGTGACGGCCGCCCTCGTCCTTGCTCAGCACGTACACCTCACCCTCGAACTTGGTGTGCGGGGTGATGGAGCCCGGCTTCGCCAGTACCTGGCCACGCTCTACTTCGTCACGCTTGGTGCCGCGCAGCAGCACGCCCACGTTCTCGCCGGCACGACCTTCGTCGAGCAGCTTGCGGAACATCTCAACGCCGGTGCAGGTGGTCTTCATGGTGTCTTTCATACCCACGATTTCCATCTCGTCACCCACCTTGATGATACCGCGCTCCACACGACCGGTTACCACGGTACCGCGGCCGGAGATGGAGAACACGTCCTCGATCGGCATCAGGAACGGCTGGTCCACGGCGCGCTCCGGCTCCGGGATGTACTCGTCCAGGCACTCAACCAGCTTGGCTACCGCCGGCATGCCGATGTCGCTGGTGTCACCTTCCAGCGCCTTCAGCGCGGAACCGGTGATGATCGGGGTGTCGTCGCCCGGGAAGTCGTAGTCGCTCAGCAGCTCGCGGATTTCCATCTCAACCAGCTCGAGCAGCTCTTCGTCGTCCACCATGTCCGCTTTGTTCAGGAACACAACGATGAACGGAACGCCAACCTGACGGGACAGCAGGATGTGCTCGCGGGTCTGCGGCATCGGGCCGTCGGCCGCGCTCACCACCAGGATCGCGCCGTCCATCTGCGCCGCGCCGGTGATCATGTTCTTCACGTAGTCGGCGTGACCCGGGCAGTCAACGTGCGCGTAGTGACGCTTCGGAGAGTCGTACTCAACGTGGGAGGTCGCGATGGTGATACCGCGCTCACGCTCTTCCGGCGCGTTATCGATGGAATCGAACGCGCTCGCGGAACCGGTGCCCCAGGTCTCGAAACAGACCCGCGTCAGGGCGGCGGTCAGCGTGGTTTTACCATGGTCAACGTGACCGATGGTGCCTACGTTTACGTGCGGTTTGTTACGTTCAAACTTTTCCTTTGCCACG
>NZ_ARXR01000074.1 GCF_015356855.1 Alloalcanivorax venustensis ISO4 | reverse complement strand
CGCAGGAAACCTTGGTCTTTCGGCGTGCGGGTTTTTCACCCGCATTATCGTTACTCACGTCAGCATTCGCACTTGTGATATCTCCAGCATGCTTCTCAACACACCTTCACAGACTTACACAACGCTCCCCTACCCAGTATGCCTAAGCACACTGCCGCAGCTTCGGTATCCAGTTTGAGCCCCGTTACATCTTCCGCGCAGGCCGACTCGACTAGTGAGCTATTACGCTTTCTTTAAAGGATGGCTGCTTCTAAGCCAACCTCCTAGCTGTCTAAGCCTTCCCACATCGTTTCCCACTTAACTGGAATTTGGGGACCTTAGCTGGCGGTCTGGGTTGTTTCCCTCTCCACGACGGACGTTAGCACCCGCCGTGTGTCTCCCGCACTGCACTCACCGGTATTCGGAGTTTGCATCGGTTTGGTAACCCGGGATGGGCCCCTAGCCGAAACAGTGCTCTACCCCCGGTGGTGAGATACGAGGCGCTACCTAAATAGCTTTCGGGGAGAACCAGCTATCTCCGGACTTGATTAGCCTTTCACTCCGACCCACAGCTCATCCCAGCATTTTTCAACATACTTGGGTTCGAGCCTCCAGTGCGTGTTACCGCACCTTCACTCTGGCCATGGGTAGATCGTCCGGTTTCGGGTCTATTCCCAGCAACTAAACGCCCTATTCAGACTCGGTTTCCCTACGGCTCCCCTAGATGGTTAACCTCGCTACTGAGAATAAGTCGCTGACCCATTATACAAAAGGTACGCCGTCACCCAACAAAGCGGGCTCCGACTGCTTGTACGTGCACGGTTTCAGGATCTATTTCACTCCCCTCTCCGGGGTTCTTTTCGCCTTTCCCTCACGGTACTGGTTCACTATCGGTCAGCCAGGAGTATTTAGCCTTGGAGGATGGTCCCCCCATGTTCAGTCAAGGTTACACGTGCCCCGACCTACTCGTTTTCACTGAATCAGATTTTCGGATACGGGACTATCACCCACTATGGTCGGCCTTCCCAGACCGTTCTCCTAATCAGTCATCAGCTTAAGGGCTAATCCCCGTTCGCTCGCCGCTACTCAGGGAATCTCAATTGATTTCTGTTCCTACGGGTACTTAGATGTTTCAGTTCCCCGCGTTCGCCTC
>NZ_ARXR01000073.1 GCF_015356855.1 Alloalcanivorax venustensis ISO4 | reverse complement strand
ATAGGACTTACGCATTGACAAAAAATATCATCTATGTAGTCTAGATAATGGCATCCTTGCGAAGGTTGGCAAAAATATGCTCACGGACAACAGAAGTAAACAGATTCCTTTGTACTTCATACCAATTGCTAATTATATTTTCAGAGCGCATAAACTCCAATTTCACAAAAGCTTGAAGTGAACAAAATATATGAGTTTTGATTGCACAGGTATCTCTAACCATGAACCGACAAATTCCACATACTTGTTTTATGGCTCGATGAAATGTTTCAATACCCCAATGGGTATCATGAATTGTGATAAAGGTACTTCTGGTTATGTCTTTGATTTTCTCCTCATCTAGTAGATATAAAATATAATGTCTAGAGTCTTCCTTTTTAAAGTCTTTCCTAAACAATTTTATAAATCCAAATTCTTTCAGATGAGTCCTTAATCCTTCTTGGGGAATAGCCAGAGTGCTTACTTGACAATACTTGTGTGGCTCATTTGAAACAGTTCTATTTTTTTCAATTCCGAATAGGAAACCCAATTTCTGGTTTTTTAGAAATTTCAAGTTTTCTACTCCAGAATACCAACTATCTCCTGTTACCATTCTGGGTTTGACTCCCCAGCTTATTATTTCAATTACCATTTCTCTAAAATAATCGTTTTTTGTTTTTCCCTCCTTTTTATCATATATTCTATAATTTATTGGTACTGAATTACCATTAATATCACTGTAATATAGACTAATTAAATTTAAGCCAATAATAGTTTTATGGGCTTTCCCTGACCAAAAATAACTGATTAATTCCGCATTTTTAGGGTCGCTGTAAATCTTTTCTATGACTGTATCGTCTACACTTAATATCCCTCCTTCCAGATTGATAATTTTCTCTATTATGCTGAATAAATCTTTGGGTTCGTATCTCTCTCTCAATAAAAAGCGGTTTACACTATCATGTGAAACATCTCCCAATATCTCCGCTAACCTACTGCACCCTCCATACTTTGGCTCTGACAGCAAAAATAAGGTGTAGATGTCTAGATTGCATTGTGCTGTCGAGGGTTTAGTAATTTCTCTCATTCTCTCATACCCATTACTCGACGACTCTTATTTATCAATGCACTATTTTGTTATTCTGTCAATGCGTAAGTCCTATAA
>NZ_ARXR01000072.1 GCF_015356855.1 Alloalcanivorax venustensis ISO4 | reverse complement strand
GCCGAGCCTACAGATACCGTCTTGCCCATCAACTGGTTCGGGCCACTCTCATCTCGGAGATGGTGTGGGCCGGCATCCCATAACACGACGGGTCGAAACACTGACCGCTTTTCAGTACTCCATACATAATGTGCAGCAGCTTGCGCATGCAGGCCACGACGATCTGTTTGGGCCGCTTGCCGTTCGAGCGTAGTCGTTGCGCGAAGCGCCGGAAGACTGGGTTGTGCTGCTTGGCCACCATCGCCGGGAAATACAACGCCTTACGCAGTCGGGCATCACCCAGGCGCACCATCCCTGAACTAGCCGCTTGCCGCTGGCCGGAGCTGCGCTCCCCTGGTGATAAACCGGCGTACGCCGCCCATTGCTTGGCCGAGCCGAGCAGCGATAACACACTGAGTCGGCTGAGGATCTGATGGACCGTGGTCTCACCTACACCGGGAATACTGGCCAGCAAATCGCGCTTGTCCCGAAGGCCCGGGTGGCGCTCGATGTGGTCGCGAATCCGCGCTTCCAGCTCTCGAATCGCGCGCTCCAACCCTTCGATATGACCTTCGATCTCGTCCGCCACCGCCTCATGGGCCTCCTGAAGGCGCGCTCGTTCCTGGTCACGCATTCCCTTGAGGGCATCCAGGCGCCGGATCAGGGCAAACAGTTCCCGTTCCTCACGGGGACGTGGCTGCCAAAACCCCGGCTTCATTGCCTCGCAGAAGCGGGCAATCAACCGGGCATCTTGCCGGTCTGTCTTGGTTCGCGTCAGGAGCCCCTTGGCGAAGGCGTGAATCTGCGCCGGGTTGACGACACTTACCCGGTGCCCCTCATCGTGGAGGAAGGTCGCCAGTGCTTCCCAATAAGAGCCCGTGGCTTCCATGCAGGCGTGGACGTGGTCTGCGTCGTAGCGAGCCAGCCACTCCAACAGAGCACGATGGCCTGACGGTGTGTTGGGAAAGGCCTTGGTCTTGAACTTCTCGCCCATGGACAAGGCCGCATCAAATTTACGCTTGCTGATGTCGATGCCGAGAATCCAGGTCGTCATTGTCGCGATCACCCTTGTTCATGCAGGCTCTGGCCGCTGGGGCCGGCCTTCGATACCGTTCGATCTGTCGAGCAAAGATGGGACATGGCGACTGATCTGTAGGGCAGGCTCAAGGCCTAGGGATTTACACAGTCTGACCATGCCCCTGCTCAGGCGTCCCTGAGCGCACCACTCATCAGTGGAGTTCGTCAAGATACAAGGGATGTACTCGTGGCGTGTCCTGGA
>NZ_ARXR01000071.1 GCF_015356855.1 Alloalcanivorax venustensis ISO4 | reverse complement strand
CAGGGTTAGCGCGTCTCAAATCCTGTTGACAGGGGAATTACAGTAGAGGAGAATAGTTTGCTATGGATGCTGCTAACACAGAAACCATGTATTGATCATTCATAGCAGCTCGCCGTGATTTTTGTCGAATACTACGACGAAAAGTTGGTTCTCGGTCTAAGGCATTGAGAGCAATGCGACGTAATAAAGCAAAGTTTTGTGGACTGTGCATGGAATGAATCCGACATTCATCTTCATGGAAAGTGACATCTAATGTCCAATGAACAGAGTTTTCAATCCCCCAATGCTGTCGAATCGCACTACCAATTTTGTTAGCATCACTATCAAGACTAGTAAGATAAAATTGCACTTCATGGGTAGTTTTATTCCAATGCTGAACCTTGCGAACTACCATGACTACTGTTGTTAATCCTGCCCATTGGTTTTGTTCATGAAGTGCGGGTAGTTGTGATACGGGAACAGTATAACAGGTGCGATTTTCGATGCGGTGATGTCCTTTTTCGACCCGTTGACTAATACTGACATCAACACCTTTAAAGTCTAGAGATTGTGCTATTTCAAACCAATTTTTCACTTGTTGATGTAGCGTCGGATGATTATCTTTTAGGCTGAAAATATAATCAGCATTTCCAGCTATGATTTGTTCGGCAATTGATTTTTGCGTACCCATTGCATCAATAGTGATAATACAGCCAGACAAGTCCAGAGTCTCTAACAGTGCTGGAATCGCGGTGATTTCATTTGATTTACAATTGACCTTTGTTTGTCCTAGAATCAACCTATTCTCACAAGCCCATGCACTCACTGTATGTAAAGCTTTTAGTTTCGATTCTCGGTCATATGACCCGCGATGAGTTTTACCATCTATAGCAACTACTTCTACACCCAATTTCTCCACTAATGATTGCACCCAATTCCGAAAACATTGCTCAAATTCTTTGGGGTTTATCCTCTCAAATACTCTTCTAAATGTATCTGGACTGGGTATTCCTGCTGGTAATTCTAAAAATGTTTCTAGCCACTCTTTTTTACTTAGTCCATATTCTTCAATATCTTCCCAGGAAATAGTGATAATATCGGTGAGTAAATGCCATCGGGTCCTTTTCGCTCTAGGGTCTTTTATTCCCGTAAAGTGTTGCAGAAAGTTACTTGTAATCTCTTTACTGTCTACACTGGGTGTAACAGATTTTCTGGTTTTGCACTTCTTCTTAAATCCTGTTGACATTACTTAGATACAGCAGCTAGATGGGTTATCTATTAACTTACCTTGAGTTGTGCCACTTGATCATCCTCCCACATATCAACTAGATTCCCTTGTCAATAGGATTTGAGATGCGCTAACCCTGG
>NZ_ARXR01000070.1 GCF_015356855.1 Alloalcanivorax venustensis ISO4 | reverse complement strand
CGGAGTCTGTCAACATAGTTGGCACATAAAGTGGTTCTGGCTCTTTAAAACCCTGCTGCCTGCGGCACCGGGTCCTTCTCGGGATTCAGGTGCACTACCTCTGGCAGGCTGAGTTTCCGGATGTCACCCGACCAGCGCTCTGGGTGACGTTGCTTCGCCGCCTCGAAGACCTCCCGGCGCTGCGCCAGGATGCCTTTGGCCTCGCCGTTATGACGCTGACTCGGCGTGACGTAGCGAAGGGCGCTGTGCCGGTGCTCGTGGTTGTACCACTCGGTGAATCGCTGGACCCACTCCTGGGCCTCGGTCAGGGTCGCGAAACCGTCGATGGGGAAGCCCGGCCGGTACTTCAGCGTCTTGAAAGCCGACTCGGCGAAGGCGTTATCATTGCTGACCCTTGGTCGGCTGTACGACGGGGTGATGCCCAGGTCGTAGAGCTTCTCCAGGAAGGTCGCCGCCTTCATCGGGCTGCCGTTATCTGAATGCAGAATCAGCGGCTTGTGACGCTCAGTGAGGTGCTCTCGCCAGCAGGCCTTCTGGATCAGCTCGGCGGCCAGCTCACCAGTCTCCGTCTCGTAGACCTCGTGCCCAACGATCTTGCGGCTGAAGACGTCCATGATCAGGTACAGGTACCACCAGGTACCGCGTGCTGGGCCCGGCAACCAGCTGATATCCCAGCACCACAGCCGGTTCGGCGCCGTGGCCTGGTGTGTCGTCGGAGAGCGCTTGCGCTGTGGGGCCTGCTGTCGGCCCCGGTGGTGTTGCTGGTCGTATTCATGAAGGACTCGGTACATTGTCGACTCCGAGGCCAGGTAGCGGCCCTTGTCCGCCTGATCGGCCACGATGAAGGCCGGCGGGCGACTCCGATACTCCGGGGCGTTGCACAGCGCCACGATCGCCTCTCGCTCCTCGGGCGACAGCTTGTTGGCTGGCTCCGGGCGATCGGCATCGGGACGGCGATCCGCCGTCACCTCGCCTCCGGCGACCCAGCGATAGTAGGTCCGCACATTGATGCCCATCACCTGACAGGCCTTGGCCAGCCGAGCACCGTCACGCTGGGCGTCTTGCACCAGGGTCACGATGCGCTGGCGATCCGGGAGGCTGGTCAGTCGTCCTCGTCGTTGGTCGTGCCCCAGATCGCCTCGGCTTTTTTTGATAGGGCCAGCAGCGCCGCCGTCTCGGCCAAAGCCTTGTCCTTGCGGTGCAGCTCGCGCTCCAGCTTACGGAGCCGCTTCTGCTCCGCCTTGCGCGCCTGGCGGAGCTGCTTGGCCTGGGCCGCTGCATCATCGTTGGCGTTCATGCAGGCATCCCGCCAGGCCTCTACCTGCTCGGGGTAGAGCCCACGCTCGCGGCAATAGGCGCTGAGTTCGGCCTCGTTCATCGGGGCCGTCTCCAGGACGATCTGGAACTTCTCCTGGCTGGTCCACTGG
>NZ_ARXR01000007.1 GCF_015356855.1 Alloalcanivorax venustensis ISO4 | reverse complement strand
ACACAGACCCGCGCCCCCGCTGGAGGGACCATCTTGCATTCAGGAGGCGGCGAACACCGACAGCCGGTCGCGGATGGTGCTCTCGCACTCGCGGATGATTTCCTGCACCAGGTCCTCGCAGGACGGGATGGCGTCGATCAGCCCCTGCACCATGCCGCTGGTCCAGATGCCGTAGTCCACGTCGCCCTCGGTGAGGGCCACCTTGCCCTTGGCGCCGGCGACCATGTCGCTGATCAGCTCGAACTTCATGTCCTTGCCCTGCTCGCGCTCGATCTCGTTGACCCGCTCGGCGACCTTGTTCTTGTAGACCCGGGCGGTGTTGCGCAGCGGCCGGTAGACCAGCGCGGTGTCGCGCTCGCTGCCTTCGACGATGGCGCGCTTGATGTTCTCGTGGATGGGCGCTTCCTTGGTGGCCATGAAGCGCGTGCCCATGTTGATGCCGTCGGCACCCAGGGCCAGGCAGGCGGCCATCTGCGCGCCGGTGCCGATGCCGCCGGAGGCGACCATGGGAATGTCCAGCACCTTGGCGGCGGCCGGCAGCAGCACCAGGTTGGTGACGTCGTCCTCGCCGGGGTGGCCGGCGCACTCGAAGCCGTCCACGGACACCGCCGCGCAGCCCAGGCTCTGGGCCTTCAGGGAGTGGCGCACCGAGGTGCACTTGTGGATCACCTTGATGCCGTGCTCGTTGAACAGCGGCATGAAGGGTTCCGGGCTGCGCCCGGCGGTTTCCACGATCTTGACGCCGGCGTCGACGATCACCTGGGCGTACTCTTCGTACGGCACCGGCTTGATGGTGGGCAGCAGCGTCAGGTTGACGCCGAACGGCTGGTCGGTCATTTCCTTGCAGCGGGCGATCTCCTTGGCGAGATCCTCCGGCGTGGGCTGGGTCAGCCCGGTGATGATGCCCAGCGCGCCGGCGTTGGACACCGCCGCCGCCAGTTCCGCGTAGCCGACATTCTGCATGCCGCCCTGGATGATCGGGTAGCGGGTACCTAGCAATTCTGTAAGACGTGTTTTCATTGATTCACTCTCCCGTCGTGACCCAGTGACCCTACTCAGAGGCCGCCGTGGGCGCAATGATCTTATCCGTCGCCGGCGGCGGTGGAAACGACACCGCGCCGCACCCGCCGGTCGCCGAGCAGGTACAGACCCAGGGCCGCCACGATCACGGCGGCGCCGGCCAGCACCCGTGCGCCCAGCAGTTCATCGTTGAGGGCGGCGCCCAGCATCAGCGCCAGCACCGGCGTGATCAGGGTGACCAGCGCCACCGTGGCGGCGGGCAGCCGCGCCAGCACCTGGAAGTAGCAATAGAAGCCCAGCAGGGAACCGAACACCGCCAGATAGACGATCGCGCCCAGGCCGCGCTGGTCGCCGCTGTAGTCGAACCCCTGGCCGCTCAGCCACATGGCCAGGGCGTACAGCGGCAGGGAAAACAGCAAACCGCCCACGGTCTGCTGCATCGGCGCCAGCCCGGCGCCGACCCGCTGCACCACGATGCCGGAGGCGGCGAACAGGGTCACCGCGCTGAGAATCCACAGCAGCCCGCGCCCGCGCCGCGCCTCGTCGCCGACCAGCGCGGCGCCGTCCTGGAACAGCAGCGCGAAGCTGTCGCCGAATACCAGCGCCAGGCCGGCCAGCCCCAGCAGGCAGGCCAGCCAGTGCCAACCGTTGAGCCGGGTGCCGCCGGGCAGCCACTGCATCATCACCCCGGAGATCAACGGCGCCAGCCCGAACACCACCGAGATCAGGCCCGACGGCAGGTCCCGCGCCGCCATGTAGCTGCAGCCCATGGCGCCGAAAATCCCCGGCAGCGCCGCCGCGTAGCTGGACAGCGCGCGGCGATGCAGGGGCAGCCCCTGACGCCGCGCCGCCAGCCACAGCAATCCCAGCACGGCGGCGATGGCCATCCGCGAACCGGCGGCGGCGAACGCCGGCAGCGCCTCGCCACTCCATTTGATGCCCAGAGGCGTGGTCGCCCATACGGCGATCACGATCAAATAGGCGACCAGGGTATTCATGGTGTTTATCCGTTCGTAAAACTTGTACCTCGGGGACGCGACAGTGAAAATGCGTTCACTAAGGAGCCCACCGACCTGGATCAAGGTTCCAAAAACAAAAAAGCCGCAGGCTTAACAGCGCCGCGGCCTCGATGTAATCATTCTGCGTTAAAGGGTTGGTAACAACAACATGGACATTTATCTGGTAGGCGGTGCCGTGCGCGATCAACTGCTCGGGCTGCCGGTCAAGGAAAGAGACTGGGTAGTGGTCGGCGCCACGCCGCAACAACTGGTGGACCAGGGTTTCAAACCGGTGGGCAACGATTTCCCCGTGTTTTTGCACCCGGACACCCGCGAGGAGTATGCCCTCGCCCGCACCGAGCGCAAAAGCGGCCACGGTTACGGCGGCTTTGTGTTCCATACCGACACCGATGTAACGCTGGAAGACGATCTGATCCGGCGCGACCTCACCATCAACGCCATGGCCAGAACCCCGGGCGGCGAGATCATCGATCCTTTTAACGGCAAGCGGGATTTAAAGGCGCGTATTCTGCGCCATGTGTCGCCGGCCTTCGCCGAGGATCCGCTGCGCGTGCTGCGCGTGGCGCGCTTCGCCGCCCGCTACCACTGGATGGGTTTCCGGGTGGCGGACACCACCCTGGAACTGATGGGCGACATCGTGATGAGCGGCGAGATGACGCACCTGGCCGCCGAGCGGGTCTGGAAAGAGACCAGCCGCGCCCTGATGGAACGCTCCCCTCAGGTCTTTTTTCAGGTGCTGCACGAATGCGGCGCGCTCGCCGAACTGTTTCCCGAGGTGGCCAACCTGGACGGCATTCCGCAATCGCCGGACCACCAGCCGGCCCTGGATGTGCTCAGCCATCAGTGGCGCTGTCTGGCCCAGGCGGCGCGTCTGAAGCTGCCGTTGACGTCCCGCTACGCCCTGCTCTGCCACGATTTCGGAAAAGCGGAAACGCCGCCGGACGGCTGGCCGGAACACCGCGGCCATGAACGACGCGGCATGCACGTGGCCAAGACCATGTCCCAGCGGCTGCGCGTGCCCAAGGAAATGACCGACGCCGCCATGACCATGGCGCGCTGGCAATCGCGGGTGCAGCGGGTGCTGAAATTGCGCCCGCCGGAGGTCTGGGAGCTGCTGCACAACCTGGACGTGCTGCGCCGCCCCCGGCGGCTGAAGTTTCTGGTCGACGCCTGCGAGGCGGACGCCCGGGTGTGCTCGGCGGACTACAAAACGCCCTACGTTCAGGGCGCGTTTTTGCTGGGCCTCAGTGAAGCGGTGCGCGACGTGGACGTGGCCGGCCTGCGGGAAGCGGGCCTCACCGGTCCGGCCCTGGGCCGCGCCCTGGACGACAAACGCATTAAACGCATCAAGGAATACAAAAAGGAGTTCCTGGAAAAATGGCAGCCCCCATCGCTCTGATTACAGGCAGCGCCCGGCGCATCGGCGCCCGCATCGCGGAAACCCTGCACCGGAAAGGCTGCCGGGTGGTGATTCACTACCACCGGAGCGAACAGGAGGCCCGCCAGCTGGTGGACGCTTTCAACCGCGAGCGGCCGGCCAGCGCCGCGTGCCTGGCCGCCGACCTGCGCGACCCGGTGGCGGTGCGCGATCTGGCGGTGCGCGCCCGGGACGCCTTCGGCGGTCTCGACGTACTGATCAACAACGCCTCCAGCTTCTACCCCACGCCGCTCGGCCAGGCGTCCGACGACGACTGGGACACGCTGATGCACAGCAACCTGCGCGCCCCCTTCCTGCTAAGCCAGCAACTGGCCGGTGACCTGGAGGCGGCCGGCGGGGCGATCGTTAACATCGTCGACGTCTACGCGGAGAAGCCGCTCGCCGGACACCCGCTCTACTGCATGGCGAAAGCCGGGCTGGCGATGATGACCAAGAGCCTGGCCCGCGAATTGGGGCCGGCGGTGCGCGTTAACGGCGTGTCGCCGGGCGCCATCCTGTGGCCCGAGCAGGGCCAGGAAAACCAGCAGGACATCCTCGACGCCACCGCCCTGGGCCGCGCCGGCGATCCCGACGACATCGCCGCCACCGTGGCCTGGCTGGCCCTGGAAGCGCCCTACATCACCGGCCAGATTCTGGCGGTGGACGGCGGCCGCTCGCTCTCCTTCCCCGGCGGCTGAGCCGCTTCAGGGCCAGACGAACGGCACCTGCCAGAGGCGCTGCTCCGGAAAACGGTATTCGTTGAACAGGGCCGCGTAGGTACGGCCAAACTGGGGATGCATCGCGTACGGCGCCAGATCGGCCAGCGGCCGCAGCACGAAAGCGTGTTTGAGGATTTCATCGCGGGGCAGGCTGACGCCGTCGAACTCGCCGGTGAGATCCCCGTAGGTGAGAATGTCGATATCCAGGGTACGGCTGGCGAATTTCTTCTCGCCACGCACCCGGCCGTGGGCGCGTTCGATGTCGCGCAGCCGGTCCGCCAGTTCCGCCACCGGCAGGTCGGTGTCCAGCGCCACCACCAGATTGAAGAACGGGCTGCCCTTGAAACCCACCGCCTCGCTTTCATAGACCGGGCTCAGACGCAGCTCGCCGAAGGCGGCGGCCAGGTCGTCCAGCCCCGAACCGATGTTGTGCTGCCGGTCGATGTTGGAGCCGAGGCTGAGAAATACCGTGGTCATCAGGTGCGCTCCCCCCGCTCAATGATAACGCCCACATCCCGCGACCCGCGCAGGGCGCCGGGCTTGCTGAGGCGCAGCTTCAGCCAGGCCACCCCGAACTCCTCGCGGACCACGTCGGCGACCCGCTCGGCCAGGGTTTCCACCAACTGGAAGTCGCTGTCTTCGATGAACTGAATCACCCGCTTGCCGATGCTCTTGTAGTCCAGAGCGTCATCAATGTGATCGCTGGCGGCGGCCTTGCGTATGTCGGTGGCCATTTCCAGGTCCAGGCTTACGGTCTGGCGGATGCGGCGCTCCCAATCGAAAATGCCGATTACCGTGTCCACCTTCAGATCATTGATATAGACGATATCCATGTTGGTCCTTGATAATGCCCGGGGTTTCGAGACTTTAAAAAAACAGGATTATAGCCGGTGGACACCATAGCATTACAGGAAAGCTGGAGCTGGTTGCTGCCTTTGTGCGCGGCCGCTTACCTGCTGGGTTCGATCTCCAGCGCCATTCTGGTATGCCGGCTGTTCGGCTATCCGGACCCGCGCACCCAGGGGTCCAGCAACCCCGGCGCCACCAATGTGCTGCGCATCGGCGGCAAACCCGCCGCCGCCCTGACCCTGCTCGGCGACGTGCTCAAGGGCACCGTGCCGGTGCTGGTGGCTTACGGCCTGGGGCTGTCCGCCACGGCGGCGGCGCTGGTCGGCTTCTGCGCCTTCCTCGGCCACCTGTTTCCGGTGTTTTTCCAGTTCCGGGGCGGCAAGGGCGTGGCCACCGCCTTCGGTCTGCTGTTTCCGCTGCACTGGCCCAGCGGCCTGGTGGCGGGGGCGGTCTGGCTGCTGGTGTTCGGGGTGACGCGGATCTCCTCGGTGGCGTCGCTGCTGGCCTTTGTCGCCGCGCCGATCAGTCTGTGGTTCTGGCTGCCCACCGCCTTCTGGCCGATGGCGGCGCTCACCGTGATCATGGTGATCCGCCACCGGGCCAACCTCACCAAGCTGCTCAGCGGCGAAGAGCTGGGGTTCCGCGGCAAACGCTGAGATCCGTTCAGGAGGCGTCTTGCGATAGCGGGGCCAGCTCCGCCAGCGGCCAGCGCGGCCGCACCGCGATCGGCAGGCCGCTGCGTTCGCCGCCGGCCAGCCGCAACGCGCCGGCGTAGGCGATCATGGCGCCGTTGTCGGTGCAGTAGGCCAGCCCCGGATAGAACACCCGCACGCCCTTCTTGGCCATGGCCGCGTCCAACCGCTCGCGCAGCATCACGTTGGCGCTGACGCCGCCGGCCACCACCAGCCGTTTGGCGCCGGTCTGCTCCATGGCGCGGCGGCACTTGATCACCAGGGTGTCCACCGCCGCCTCCTGGAACGCCAGGGCGATGTCACAGCGGTCCTGGTCGCTCAGCGCGGCGACGCCGCCCAGGTCGTTGATGGTGTTCAGGGTGAAGGTCTTGAGCCCGGAAAAGCTCATGTCCAGGCCGGGCCGGTCGGTCATCGGCCGGGGGAAGCGGAACCGCCCGGCCGTGCCGCTCTCGGCCAGCTTCGCCAGGCGCGGGCCGCCGGGGTAGCCCAGGCCCATCATTTTCGCCACCTTGTCGAAGGCTTCGCCGGCGGCGTCGTCCACGGACTCGCCCAGCGGTGCGTAGTCGCCCAGGGCGCGCGCCTCCAGCAGCAGCGAATGGCCGCCGCTCACCAGCAGCGCCACGAACGGGAAGTCCGGGCCATCCTCTTCCAGCATCGGCGCCAGCAAATGCCCCTCCATATGGTGCACCGGCACCGCCGGCAGGCCCCAGCCGTAGGCCAGGCTGCGGCCGACGCCGGCGCCCACCAGCAGCGCCCCGGCCAGCCCCGGGCCGGCGGTGAACGCCACGCCGTCGAGCTGCTCCGGGGTGGTGCCGGCCTCGCTCATCACCTGGCGCACCAGCGGCAGCAGCCGGCGCACATGGTCGCGGCTGGCCAGCTCCGGCACCACGCCGCCGTAGGCGGCATGCATGTCGATCTGGCTATACAGCGCCTGGCCGAGCAGGCCCTGTTCGGTGTCGAAGATGGCCACGCCGGTCTCGTCACAGCTGGATTCGATGCCCAATACGCGCATGGAGACTCCCTGAATAAGGAGGCGCATGATACCGCCAAGCCCGCCTCTTTGCATTTCCTCCGAGCTCAGGTAGAATTCGCGCCCTGCTGTCCGGGCCCTCCACCTGAGCCCCTCAGCGCACTCATTAATCCAATTTCAAGGTAGGTGATACTTCATGCCTCAGGTGAAAGTGAAAGAAGGCGAACCCTTCGACGTGGCCCTGCGTCGTTTCAAGCGTTCCTGCGAGAAAGCCGGTGTGCTCTCCGAAGTCCGTCGTCGCGAGAACTACGAGAAGCCCACCCAGGAGCGTAAGCGCAAGCGTGCCGCCGCTGTAAAGCGTCACCTGAAGAAGCTCCAGCGCGAGCAACTCGCCCGTAAGCGTCTCTACTAAGCCGTTCCGGCCGTAGAGACCGCCCGCTAACACGGGCCGCACAGTCAGGAATCGCCATGAGCGCTCTTAAAGAACAGCTCACCACGGCCATGAAAGACGCCATGCGCGCCAAGGACAAGGCGCGCCTGGGCGTTGTGCGTATGGCCCTGTCCGCCATCAAGCAGATCGAAGTGGATGAACGCATCGAGCTGGACGATGAGCGCAGCCTGGCGGTGCTCGACAAGCTGATCAAACAGCGCAAGGATTCCGCCACCCAGTACCGCGACGCCGGCCGGGACGACCTCGCCGACATCGAGGAGGCGGAAATCCAGGTGCTGCAGACCTTCCTGCCCGCGCCGCTCAGCGAGGCGGAGGTCGACGCCCTGATCGATGACGCCATCGCCCAGACCGGCGCCGCCGGCATGCAGGACATGGGCAAGGTCATGGGCGTGCTCAAGCCGCAGCTGCAGGGCCGTGCCGACATCGGCGCCGCCAGCGGCAAGGTGAAGAAACGCCTGACGGCCTGATCGGGCCGTCCGCCCGATCTTGATTCGCGGCCCCGCCGCGAGGAATATCCCCCCATGGCCGGTCGCATTCCCGAACACTTCATTCAGGATCTTCTCGCGCGCAGCGATATCGTGGCGCTCATAGACAGCCGTGTGCCGCTGAAGAAGACCGGCCGCAACTACGCCGCCTGCTGCCCGTTCCACCAGGAAAAGACCCCGTCGTTCACGGTCGCCCCGGACAAGCAGTTCTACTACTGCTTCGGCTGCGGCGCCTCCGGCAACGCGGTGGGCTTTTTGATGGAGTACGACCACCTCAACTTCCCCGAGGCGGTGGAGCAGCTGGCGATCCGCGCGGGCCTGGAAGTGCCCCGCGAGGAAGGCCACGACGCGCGCAAGGACAAGGCCAAGCGGGACCGTCTGCAGACCCTTTACGACCTGCTCGCCCGCGCCGAACGCTTCTACCGGCAGCAGCTGAAAAGCGCCCCGGAAAAGCAGAAAGCAGTGAATTACCTCAAGGGCCGCGGCCTCACCGGGGAGATCGCCGCCCGCTACGGCCTGGGCTTCGCGCCGCCGGGCTTCGACAACCTGATCAACGGCCTGTCCCTGGACAAGGAAGGCCTGGAACAGGCGGTCACCGCCGGCCTGCTGGTGCGCCGCGAAGACAACGGCCGCACCTACGACAAGTTCCGCGACCGTATCCAGTTCCCGATCCGCGACCACCGGGGCCGCACCATCGGCTTCGGCGGCCGGGTGCTGGGCGACGGCAAGCCCAAGTATCTGAACAGCCCGGAAACCCCGGTCTTCCACAAGGGCCGCGAGCTCTACGGCCTGTGGGAATGGCGGCAAAGCCGCGACCGCAGCGACCGCCTCTACGTGGTGGAGGGCTACATGGACGTGATCGCCCTGGCCCAGCACGGGGTGCCCAACGCGGTGGCCACCCTGGGCACCGCCACCAGCGAGGACCACGGCCAGCTGCTGTTCCGCCAGGTCAACGAGGTGGTGTTCTGTTTCGATGGCGACGAAGCCGGCCGGCGCGCCGCCTGGCGGGCGCTGGAATCGATTCTGCCGGTGCTGGACGACGGCAAGCAGGCCCGCTTCCTGTTCCTGGACGAAGGGGAAGACCCGGACACCCTGGTACGCACCCAGGGCCCGGAGGCGTTGTTAGCGCTCACTGACAAGGCCGACGCCCTGTCCACCTACCTGTTCCGGCACCTCTCCGAGGGGCTGGACCTGGCCACCGTGGACGGCCGGGCGCGGCTGGCGCGGCTGGCGCTGCCCTACCTGGACAAGCCGGCCGGGCCGGTCTACCGCGCCCTGCTGGAAGAAGAGCTGGCGCGCCTTACCCGCCTGGAGCAAAGCTCCCTGGAAAAGCTGCGCCAGAGCCTGCCCGCCCAACGGGGCCGCCCGGCGGCGCCCGCGGAGCCGAGCGCCCCGCCGCCAGCGGACGACTACGGCTATGGCGATGGTTACGAGCCGGCAGGCGATCCGGCAGGCGACCCCGGCGGCGAACCACCCCCGGACTGGGACGCCGCCGCCGTGGCCCGCGCCGCCCGGGCAAGGCCCAAGCGCCCGCAACGGCAACGAGGCAGCGCCGGCGGCCTGGGGCTGGTGGAACGGCTGGTGCTGGTGCTGCTGTCGCACCCGGAAGTGCTGGAGGAGCGCCCCCTGCCGGAGGGCCTGGAAGAGCTGGATATCCCCCAGCTGGACCTGCTGATCCAGGTGGCCGGCACCGCCCGCGACCAGGCCAGCTCGCCGCCCGCCCTGCTGGGCGCGGTGATGGCGCTGGAACAGGGCGAATCCCTGTCGGTACTGCTGCGCGAGGCGCTCAAACCGCCCATGGACGCGGCCACGGCGCGGCGCTACTGGCACGACGCCCTGGAGCACCTCAACGCCCTGGCGCTGGAGCAGGCCCTGGAACTGGAGCAGCGCCGCCCGACACCAGACGGGGCGCGGCTTTCAGAGCTGATCAAGGCGCTCGCCGAGGCCCGCAACCGGGCCCGCCAGGCGCCCATCAGCGACTGACGCCGCCCGTGCCGGGCTCTGGCGCCACCCCTTGTACAAACTGGCCCCGGACCCCATATCCCAGTATAATACGCCGTTTCCCAACGACATCTCGTTTTCCTCGACACTCTTCCAATCTGCACGGGCTTTTTCGCATGACGACTCAGAAACAGCAGCAATCACAGCTGAAGCAGTTGATCGCGCTGGGCAAGGAACAGGGCTACCTGACCTATGCCGAGGTGAACGACCACCTGCCCGAGTCCATCACCGACACGGATCAGGTGGAAGACATCATCCAGATGATCAACGACATGGGCATCAGCGTGGTGGAGAAAGCCACCGACGCCGATCAGATCATGATGGATGAGAGCGCGGAAAGCACCGACGAGATGGCCGCCGAAGAAGCCGCCGCCGTGCTCGCCTCCGTGGAGAACGAACCGGGCCGCACCACCGACCCGGTGCGCATGTACATGCGCGAAATGGGCACCGTGGAGCTGCTCACCCGGGAAGGCGAAATCGAGATCGCCAAGCGCATCGAGGAAGGCACCCGTGAAGTCATGCACGCCCTCGCCTTCTGGCCCGGCGCCGTGGAAATGGTCCTCGACGAGTACCAGCGCATCACCGACGAAGAGCGCAAGCTCACCGACGTGATCGCCGGCTACCTGGACCCCAACGACGACGGCGCCGCCGCCACCAACGCCAACAAAGAGCCGCGCTTCAGCCAGAAGAAGCGCGAGGAAGCGGAAAAGGCGGCGAAGGAAAAAGAGCGCGAGAAGGAAAAAGAGAAAGCCAAGCAGAAGGACGACGACGAAGAGGACGACGCCGACAAGAACACCGCCGGCGCCGACGCTGACGAGGAAGAAGAGGACGAAGGCGGCCTGGACCCGGTCCTGGCGGCGGAGCGTTTCGCCGAGCTCAAGAAGCTCTACGAGAAGGCGCAGCGTTCGTTCAAACGCAACGGTCGCGACCACGCCAGCACCGCCAAGGCCCAGGAAGCCCTGGCCGCGCACTTCACCCTGTTCAAACTGGTGCCGCGCATCTACGACCAGCTGCTGGTCGGCGCCCGCACCCACCTGGACACCGTGCGCCGCTTCGAGCGCCACATCATGGCGCTGGCGATCCGCCGCGCCGGCGTGCCGCGCCGTGACTTCATCAAGATCTTCCCCGGCAACGAAACCAACATGGACTGGGTGGATCAGACGCTCAAGAGCAAGAAGTCCAAGGACTACGCCGACAAGCTCCGCCTGGTCAAAGAAGACATCCAGCGCAACCAGCGCAAGATCATGACCCTGGAAGAGGTCATCGGCCTGCCCGTGGCCGACATCAAGGAGATCAACCGCCGCATCTCCATCGGCGAAGCCAAGGCACGCCGCGCCAAGAAAGAAATGGTCGAGGCCAACCTGCGCCTGGTGATCTCCATCGCCAAGAAGTACACCAACCGCGGCCTGCAGTTCCTGGACCTGATCCAGGAAGGCAACATCGGCCTGATGAAAGCCGTGGACAAGTTCGAATACCGCCGGGGCTACAAGTTCTCCACCTACGCCACCTGGTGGATCCGGCAGGCGATCACCCGCTCCATCGCCGACCAGGCCCGCACCATCCGGATTCCGGTGCACATGATAGAGACGATCAACAAGATCAACCGGGTGCAACGCCAGATGCTGCAGGAAATGGGCCGCGAACCGACCCCGGAAGAACTGGGCGTGCGCCTGGAAATGCCGGAAGACAAGGTCCGCAAGGTGCTCAAGATCGCCAAGGAACCGATTTCCATGGAGACCCCGATCGGCGACGACGAGGACTCCAGCCTGGGCGACTTCATCGAAGACGGCAACGTGGACTCGCCGGTGGATTCCGCCACCTCCCTGGGCCTGGAAGAAGCCACCCGGGAAGTGCTGGCCAACCTCACCGCCCGCGAAGCCAAGGTGCTGCGCATGCGCTTCGGCATCGACATGAACACCGACCACACCCTCGAGGAAGTGGGCAAGCAGTTCGACGTCACCCGGGAGCGGATCCGTCAAATAGAGGCCAAGGCGCTGCGCAAGCTCCGCCACCCCTCGCGCAGCGAACATCTCCGCAGCTTCCTCGACGCGGACATGTAATTCGGTATATAACTACCGGCCCGGACAGTCCCGCTGTCCGGGCACCCTTGTAGGAGCGGGCCCGGCCCGCGAAAGCAGGCGCAGCCTGCGCCAACAACAATCAAAACTATCTCGGGCCTATAGCTCAACTGGTTAGAGCAGCGGACTCATAATCCGTTGGTTGCAGGTTCAAGTCCTGCTGGGCCCACCATCTCCCCTTCCGAAGAATTCCCGCAAAGTGCAAAATCTCTCGTAAGACCCTGATAATTAACAACTTTCATTCCCATCCGTTCCGATAGCATCCTGTGGCATCCGACTTCAGTGCGGGTATTGCTGTGGGTATGGCGCCCTTGCTAAGGTCCATACCCACAGCGATTTGGCCGGATGATCGGAGCCATACCCACAACAAGGAAAACTATGAACAAGGGCATCCATAAACTCACGGACAAAGAGGCTAGGAACGCCACCACGGAAGGCGCCCGGCAAAGAAAGTTGGCGGATGGTGGTGGCCTCACCCTGGTAGTTCGCCCCACCTCTAAAGCCTGGTGGCTGCGCTATAGATTCCACGGCAAGGAGCGCACCCTCACCCTCGGCAGCTACCCCCGCACCAGTCTCAAGGAAGCCAGAGCCGCGCGCGACGAAGCTCTCAAGTTGCTCGATCAGGGTATCGACCCCGTGGATTACCGACGTATGGAACAGCGACGGCGGCAGACGGAAACCGCAGATACCTTTCAGAGCATCGCCCTGGAGTGGTACGAAACCATCCACAAACACGAGGTAGGCGCCACCACGCACCCCAAGAACCTACGCCGGATGGAGATGCACCTATTCCCTTATATCGGTCGCATGCCGATCCGCGATATCACCCCACCGGATGCACTCAGCACCCTTCGGCGCATCGAGCAGAAAGGCCATGTGGACAACGCGCACCGACTCAAGACCATCATCGGCCAGGTCTTCCGGTACGCCGTGGGCATCGGCAAAGCCGAGCGTGATATCACCGTGGATTTGCGTGGTCTGTTGCGCTCCCCGAGCGTCAAGCACTACGCCGCCATCACCGACCCCGATCAACTCGGCGATCTGTTGCGCGTTCTGTGGGGTTACGAGGGCACGCCCACGGTCTCTGCCGCCCTGAAGCTGGCTCCTCTGTTCTTCCTGCGCCCTGGCGACCTGCGCCAGATGCAATGGGATCAGATCGACTGGCAGAAAGCCCAGTGGAGCGCGCAGAGAACGAAGAACAGCGACCCTCTGATCGTGCCCCTGGCCGATCAGGCGATCGAGATCCTCCGGGAGCTGGAGCCTATCAATGGACGTAGCCCATACGTCTTCCCCAGTGCCCGTTCACGGGCACGCCCCATGAGCGAAAACGCCGTCACAGCGGCGCTGATTAACCTCGGCTACAAGGACACCATGACCGGGCACGGCTTCCGCGCCACGGCCAGAACACTGCTGGAAGAAGAGCTGCGCTTTCCGGTGGCCATCATCGAGATGCAAATGGCCCACCGGGTGCGCGACGTTCACGGGCGGGCCTACAACCGGACCCAGTGGCTGGATGAGCGCCGCAAGATGATGCAAACGTGGGCCGACTATCTGGAAGGGTTACGCAACGTCCGCAGCTAGCTACAGACGAACATCCGGCTCGAAATTCACCTCCTTCGCGCCAGCAACCAGGCGCTCATACCCCGGATGGCCCGGGTTAAGCAGGTAATTCCACTCCCGGGGCACCACCACGCTCGGCACCGCGAGCACCAGGCTGCTCTGGCCGTCCAACCAACCATCACCCAACTCCGCCGTGGACGGAGGCGCCGGTTCGTCACGCCAATCGCCAGGCAGGTCGGATTCCGGCAACCGCAGTACCTGGTCCTCTGGTAAGCGCACTTCCAGCAGCGCGTAGTGCTGCAGCAAACTGTAATCATCCAGATGGACCATCACCTCCAGCAGCGCCAGAGATTCAGAGCCCGCCAGATACACGCAGGACTTGCCACGGCTGTTCCAGCGACCGCCAAAGCGCCGCGCGCCTTCGCCGTCGAAGACGGTATCCAGCCACTTACGCTTAACCAGCCGATACGCAGCAATCCCACTCATGCGAAGACGCCGTGCTCAAGCCGGCCGATCAGGTCCAGAACCGCCTCCACTTCGGCGGACGTGGCCAGCATGTCCACGGGGCGCCGGTCCCCCAGCCCCCGTACGGGGTTCGACAACCAATGCACGGCCCGCTCACGGTCACCCTCAAACAGATCAATGGCCGCCTTAAGCACCTCCGCGAAGCGGTACAGGCGATCGCTCTCTTCCACCTTGAACTTCCCGGCCTTGGCCCGTCGCCGCAACGTGGCGGGCGGGATCACCAGATAACGGGCCAACTCCTGGTGCTCCAGACCGGCCACCGACACCAGCTGCTTATACACAACGTAGGACACCCCTTCCCGCAGCGCCTCGTGCAACCGGGCGCCGCGCGCAGGGATCCCGACCGTCTTCCAGAAACCTGAGCCTGCTTCCCTAGGGGCTCGATACTCGCCCAAATCAACTGACATAACTTTCGCCCCGAATACTCACCTGATACTTTTAAATAGTATCAATTTGTCACTGAAAAGCAATTATCAGCTCATCGACCTGCCCGCCCTCTCAAAAGTACGCGCCTGATAACGGCCAACCCCGGTCATTTGTGGCTTCGCGACACATGGCCACAAGTATTGACTTGTGAGACAGGTCACGTTTTTATGATTCGATAGTCTGTTCTGAAAATCAGTATAAAAACGCTGACACCGGGATACGGCACACGTGCTTTGTTCAGAAAACCTGCAAGCACGTCTACTACTTGTCATGTTTAAACCATCGGGGGTTATAGTGAGTGAACCGATTCTTGTGAGCTCTAGGGCTGAGCTGAAACAGGCTCTGAGTCAAAGATGCGGAGAAATTCTAATTACGGACAGCAAACTTGCAAACCAAGTGAAAGTGGTCAGCTATGCGTCTAAGGCAGCCATTGCGGCAGCGGTTACGGGCGCGGGAGTCGCAACGGTTAATGCGTGGAACCCTATTGGCTGGGGCGTTGCAGGCATCACCGCAATTACATCCGGTACATTAATTTCTGCTGTGGCGGCCTTAGGTATAGGTGCAGTGTTAATCTGGGTTTTATGGAATGATTACGATTTCAGCTTTGAGGGCGGGACGGAGTACACAGACCCGACCGGGGGCAAACATAAGGTGTACGGCAAGGCATCATTCAATAAGCATAAGAAGAAGTAAGAAAACCTTACTAACTGGGCCCACTAAAGCGCGCTGGTACGCTTGATACTATTAGGACAAAGGCTGCGGACAAGAATTACCGATGAATAACCTTGAAGTCGGCGTTCAAGTTCTGAAGCCTATTGCAACAAGGTACATAGTAGACGCGGTGGTGATTCACCTTAGGATGATGGAGCCGGCATCGACCGTGCCTAACTCAAAGGTTAAGAGGAAACGCTACCGCCTATGAGCCTCCCTCCTGAAGCTACAATCGAGGATGTTAAGGTTCGCATCAGAAAATCGATGCGTAACCCGCATATCGGAAAGGTCGAACAAGCGGTACTGCGTGAGGGGCCTAGAGCTTTTAGATTAGCTACCCTATTTGAGATTCTCAATCCGGGAGACAGCTCGCATCATCACTATACCCTTCGTCTGGACAGTATTGATAAGAAAAAGACTGGATGGTTCCACAAACCAGAAAAGTCTATAACCTTAGAGGCAAATGAACCCGATGAGATATCTCGTCTATATCGCTTTCTGACCGCTCACTTGGCTGGAACGCTAAGTGAGGCGTCGGGCGACGTACGAATAATCAGCTCAGCGGAATATAAAAAACTTGAGAATCTTCTCGAGTTACTTCCCAACTTGGCCTCTCCCGATATGGTCGAGATTCTGCGCGGTATACTGCCCCGGATAAGCGACGCGGGCTCTTACGCTAAGGATTTTTCCGAGGCGCTTGAAAGCAGCGATCCCGATACTGTGGAACACTTAGGCGTTGCGGCTCGATGGGTGCAACATAAAAGGGAGTATGAACGCCTGGTGACACTAATCGATTCTGGTGAATCTAGGGAACAAGCCTATCAAGAGCTCTTGACACAAAACCCTTGGATGTTCGGGAGCGAGTACAGCGAACTCCTCGACCGCCGCACATGGACCCGGGATGACAATCTCGACTTCATGCTTCGGAGGACGTCAGATAATTATCTAGAGATAATCGAGATAAAGACACCGTTCAGAGATAGCTTAATGTTGAAAGACAAATCCCATGGAACATACTATCCATCCTCGAAACTCTCTCCAACTATTGGCCAGGTCATCGGCTACATGGAGGAGATTGAAAGATCTCGAGATACCATTATAAGTAAAGATGGATACGACACTTTAAAAGTACGTGCCCGGGTCATCGTTGGCAGAGACGGGGACCCTTCGGAACAAGAGGCTCTTCGTAACCTCAATGCTCATTTACACAGAATTGAAGTTCTCACCTTCGACCATCTGCGCAGAATAGCTGAAAGAGTAGTAAACGTATTTGGAGTTAAAGAATCAATCGTTAGTCACCAGTCAGAAGTCGATGAAGATATTCCATTTTAGGATGTGGCTGTCGTCGGCCTCAAATCTATCTGCGACATGCCAAAATCAAAACATTAAAGCCTTAAAGGACGAGCATGGATCCAGATGACTCTAAATTACAAAGCAACAGGGTCGATAGCGCGGTTTCAATCGCCAAAGGCGTCTTGGGTACAATACCCTTTGCCGGCAGCGCATTTTCAGAGCTAATCGGCCAAGTAATACCCAATCAACGACTAGATAGAATTGCAGCATTTTTAAATGAGTTAGACAAACGATTAATGAAAATCGAAGTCGAAATGCTACATCAAAATCAATACGCACTGGATCTCTTTGAAGACAGCATGTACCAATCAGTTAAGATCCTCTCTGAGGATCGCAATAAGTACCTGGCTATATTTTTAAAGAAATCTATAGACGTAGACTCGGCGTCCTATAGCACAAGAAAGCAGCTCTTAAACATTCTCCAAGATGTCACAGATGACGACCTAGATGTATTGATATCAATCTCTAGGTACTGGTATCAACCAACAGCACGAAAAAATCTGCTCCGCTCTTTAACCGTTGGACAATACGACTCACTCTCCGACGACGAGAGAAACGAATACGAACACGCTCGAGTTTCCTTCGGCTTGCACATTGCCACTTTAAGCCGCCTAAATCTTATCCATGTAAAATATAAGGAAACTGACCCAGAAGGACACAATGCTCACATAGACCGTGATACAGGTCTGCCTGAAGTAGAAGACTGCTCTTTAACGAATATAGGCAAGCTTCTTCTTTTAAATATAGGCGCATCTGAACTCTAAACTTAGCAAGCAGCATCGTCCTTTCCGGCCCGCCTTTCTGCGCGATGGCGCTATTCTTGGTGCGTAGCGAACGGTTTCTCAATATTAATGAGCAGCTTTCTTTCCCAGATCATCGGATGGATACCCATCAGGACAGACAATTCGAGAAAAACAAGATGCCCGCTGGCAACGTATAGATGTAGCTTTCAGCGGCAGGCGTAACTAACCAGAGGCATGGGCTTAGTTTTCCATACCAAATTGCGTAATTTATTGTCTATAAAAACTGAGATAGTGTCACTTCGTTTTCCAGTACCGATGAAGCCGTCGCCGAACGGCCTTTATTTTTAATTTAAAACCGTCCAGGAGGCCCGATATGGAAGATCGCTCTGAAGCCAAGATAAGCCCTTTAAGCCAGCACCTGAGCGCGGGGAATAAAACCGTCAAGATAGAAATTTGCCGTGGTGACGCTGGCGGCTGGAATCTCGAAATCATAGATGAATTCGGCACATCTACGATATGGGACGACGAGTTCGACACAGACGCGGCGGCACTGAATGAGGCCAAAACCACGATCCGGGAGGAAGGGATTGATTCTCTGATATGTACCGACCCGTGGGTGATGGCGAAGCAGCCACAACACTAGACGACCGACACGAAGGCCGCTGGCGTGATCCTCGCGATCCGAGCATCAGCATTAAACTTAGGTGGCGCCCTTCACGGACCCTGGCCGTTGATTTGCGCTAGGGTTATATGGTGAAGGGCTTTATCTAACCTCTCTCAGATAGCGCCGGCAAAGGTCTATTGCTTTATCAACAATGACACCTTTCCCTTCGGATGTTGCTAATCTCCCAACTCCGCTATCCCCATCAAACTGTGCTGGGTCCACTTCCTGAATCGTAACCCAGCTCAACCACCAATTATTGTGCGTCGCCCCTTCGATGTCAGCAAAGCGATTGCGGTCAGCGGGCACTTCAGCGTGCTTTCCTTCCTCGAAACGCCCCAGACCTACCCAAAACCTGTCTGATGCGTCCAGCCCTACTACCAAATGCATATCCTCTAGCTCGGCATCGCGCACACCATTTATACGGTAGAATCGGTAGCCACTAGGCGTTCTCCCCCTCGCCCAGCCTTCATAGATCCCCCAGTCAAGCTCACTCCAGCGCTCCGGCGATTTTACTCTTTCCAGGCGAGGCTCTTTCTCTAGCGCCTGATGTATACCCTCGATCAGTTCGTCAAGCAGCCTGGCGTGCAAGAAGAAGACGGAGCGGGTTAGCCTCGCCAATGTGGTTACCTCGCCCTGGTTAGCGACCACGTGATCCATCAAACCGCTGCTATTCAGTTCGCTCAATGCCTCTTCTCGCGAGTGCATGCCGATAGCCTCCATTAAAACTTCGTTGTATTGCGTCAGGATATGGTGAATCCGGCCTGTTTTCTGCTTATCGGACGTCCATTCCAACAGGCCGGTTAGCCAAGAGTGGATCTCGGTCTCGTAGCTGATGCATTGATAGCTGCCTTCTGCCAGCCCCGGCGTATCGCCGGAGCTGGCCGGGGCAGAAACCGAGATGGGAGACGGTTCACAGCCGTCTAGCGTGAGATAACACAGACGTGAGGTTACGGGTGGTGTTGCCTCGGATGCGAGCACCTGCTGGTAGCGCCATAGCTGAGCTTCTTGATCGGCCGCGTAGAGCTTGTTCTCGATCACCAAGCAGCAACTGGGCAGCCGGATCATCAGATCGACCCGACCATGCTCAGGGAAAGACCGTTCACGCCAGACCTGGGCGTGGTCGGCGCCAGCGTCATCAATCTCCAGCATGGATAAGAAGCGGCTCAAAGGCTCCCTTCCCAAGCCGTGATCGCCTTTTGGGTCCAGCAACCACCCCAGTAGCGGCGTGTGCAAGCGAACCTCATCGTGGACCGCGAAAAGCAGCGTTAGAAGGTTAGGCTTCTCTGTATACGACATCGCCCGGAGGCTCTGACACAGGTCGGATTCCCAAAACCAAGACAGATCGCTCCCACACTCACTCAATCTCAAACTCCTTCGCATCCAGCTCCAAAGGCGCCTTGCTGTACCCAAACGTCAGAACTTGATGGAGATACTCCTCCATGAAGGCTTCTAACGATCCGAACGTTTCATACTGGTAGACGTGACGAAACTCATGAGAATAGAGGCGCGCTGACTCAAAGCCCCTGACTATGTAGATCGAGTGCCCAAAGGTCATCCCCATTATCGTGCCATTCAGCATACCAACGCTCTTGGCCAGGCTGCTAATCACCGGGTCTTCCATGATCGGCACCTGATCGACCAGCATTACTCTGATATGAGTAGGCTCGAGCACGCCCACACTTCTAGCCAGATCGACACCAGCATCGCTCAGCTCCGTGCCCGAGTCCTGAATGGCACGGTAGTGGCCCTGGGCCCAACGGATCACCGCTGTTCGCACGTTCTGATAGTTATCCACGCCTACCCCTTCGCGCTAACGCCATCTCCTCTCGATCATCCCATCTAGTCGCGACAGCTTTTGTCGCAACACCGCGCTCTAAAACACCAATCAACGTACAGCACGCCTGGACACGCTGCCCGCTTGGGGTATCGGCGCTCTATTCGAGATTTTTTCAGATACACATTACTTCCATGAGCCCAGGGAATCGAACCCTTGGTGACCACCAACTGGAGGTATCAATGATTCTGCAATGCCCAAATTGCAGCTCGATCCATGTCGGCACCCGTCATGACGCCAGGAAAGCCTGCGGCGCTGCCGGCACGATTGCGGGCGTAGTAGGCGGAGTAGCAACCGGCGCCGGTCGCATGCAACTCGGTGTCGCTCTGGGCGTGGCTGCAGGCCCGCCCGGCATGGCTATGGGGCTGCTACTCGGTGGGCTGGCTGGCGGCCTTGTCGGAGGTGCCGGTGGAGCCGCCCTCGGTGACCTGATCGACCAAACCCAATTGGATTCGCTGGAGTGCCTGCGGTGCGGACACCGGTTCTCAGTGCCCTCGGAGCCTCCTAACGCTGACTGATTCCTTGTTTTCCTCTTCCAAGCCCGCTCACGCGGGCTTTTTTGCTTCTGGAGACCATTTATGTGCGATTGCGACAAGACCTTCGTAAAGAGTGAGAAGGGCCTGTATCAAGCTTTTGGTCCGATCACGTCGGACGATATTATCCGCACCGCCGCCGCCATCCTGCAGGAGAGCCTGACTCGAGGCGAGGCCCTTGCCACCCCCCAGGACGCCGCCCGGTTTCTGCAGATGGCCTTGGCCAACGAGAAGAACGAGCACTTCGCGGTGCTGTTTATGAACAACAAACATCAGGTACTTAGCTTCGAACGGCTGTTTTTCGGTACCGTCGACGGCGCCACCGTTCACCCACGGATCGTTGTACAGAAGGCCCTGGAATGGAACGCCGCCTCGGTCATTTTGGCGCACAACCATCCCTCCGGGCACAGCGAGCCATCCGAAGCGGATCGAACCGTAACCCAGCAGCTCGTGAAAGCACTCAGCTTGGTCGACGTCCGAGTACTGGACCACCTGGTGGTTTCTCAGTCGGGCTGGGAAAGCCTGTCCCGGCGCGGCTGGGTCTGAACTGCTCCCTGCCTACTGTCTTCGACTCGTCTTTCCGATCTCGCCCCGCCAGACCGGCTGGGGCGCCGCCTATTTCCAGCTTAATACTGCGCCATAAGCCTTCCGAGTTAGTGGAACCTCTTCGCTGGCTAAAACATCCACCTTTCCACCAGAGAAACGCTATGTCTTCCAACGATCCATCGCCCTATCGCCGGTTATCGCTGGCGGCGGACCTGAAAAGCAAGGCCCTGCCTCGAGCCGTCGCCCCAATCTGGGGGGCCTTTCTCTGCGAAGGGCTTATGACATCCAAAAGAGACCCGTATCGGAGTGAGCGCCTACTTAACTTCTGGAGCTCAGGCCGCATGAAGCTGATGATAGAGAGCTGTCGCTACTTGGATCGGATCTGGGCGTACCGCCGGCGCCGTTGGGGCCACCTGAGCCCCAAATACGGTATCTTCGAGTATGAGGTCATTTCCGCGTTCGGTGATCTTCTGGGTGTGCACCTGATCTTAAATCATGGTGAGCTCCCATCCGACGAAGAAGCCGACTTGATCATCCGGGGCTTGGTCGACGCTTTCTTTACCCGTGAAGATGCCCCCTAAGAGAGCCAGCGTATGAGCAGGGGAAGCACGTCGCCGGGTACCGTAATAATGGCATCCAACCCGCGTTTCGCTGTGCTGTCAACCTGACTGGGGCTCCTTCCGCGTGGCGAAGCCCTTCGGCCAGCGCCTCACTGCGTCCAGTGGTTCGATAATGCTTCCGCCTGCTCCATGATCCGCTCATATGCCTTTTACAAGGAGAATGCCCCTGGCCCTCTCTCCTTCGACGCCCCAAAGGTGCTTTGCCGCTCGGATACCCGTGCGCCGTTGTCCGTGGTGAGAAAGCGCTACCAAGTGGTTCAGCTTCAGACAATCTTGGAGCTTTACCGGGATGTGACCGAGCTGTCCAGTTTTGAGCCGGAACGGCAGGCGTGCTGAAAGGCGGCCGTAAGATCAAGTCTGAATTACTACAAATCACTCCACTCCCAATGCCTTAAACACCGCATCAACCGGATCAGAGTAAAAACTCACCTGATACTTGGAAAACAACTCCGCAGGCACCGTCGGAATATCCTGGGCATTGGCCATCGGGAGCAATACCTTCTTCGCGCCTGCATCCATACCCACCTGTAGCGCCTCTGCCATATTCTCGGCGGGGATAATGTTGCCACCCAGGCTCATGTCCCCCAGTACGATCATTTGGTTCTGGGTTGGCCGTTTCATGGTTGCAGAGCAGTAGGCAATAAATGACGCCAGCGTCATCTGCTTTGATGGGCCGGTGTTGTGTAACTCAACCATGTGCAAATGGAGGTCGAAGTCACTCGCCTTAGTCATGGTGCTTACGCGATTCACATTCGCCTTGAAGTAATCATGGGCGACTTTCAGACCTTCTTTAGCCCCAGAACTGGAACCTAAACCCGAGGTGTTGAGCTTGCCATTCCCCGCTGTAGCCTGAGTTTCCAGCCGGTAAAGGCCCAAGTGGCCGTTGGGCGCGCCTGTCGAAACGGTATAGACAGTGCCTGGCTTGGGCTGCCCCTCTGGAATCAGTCCACCGCCACCCTGCTCTTTCACACTGACATAGTGCTCTTCCATGGTCTCGGCATCGATGTAGGAGAAATGCACATCGAAGAATTCCATGCCACCGATTTTCTTGAGCTGTTCCTTCACCCGGCGGCGCACTTCAAGCGCATATTGCAGGCAACGCTCGATGGCAGCCTTGTCGTATTCACCATGCGGGTATAGCAGTTTCAATAGGCCTGACACTGTACGCCGCACCGCGATGCTGTCGCGCTGATTAAGGTTATTACCGAGCTTGTAGTACTTGTCGATGGCATCAGAGAACGTGCGCTTACGCATCTCGCGCATGTACTCCGCCAGATAGTCCACGATCAGCCCATACTGATTGGTGAAAAACTCAGGCCGCATCTTGGGTATTTCCCAACCCGGCACATAGGCATGGAAACGATCGAAGAAAGCGGAATCAATCATGGCTTCAGGGAATGGCGACAACAGGTGGCTGGTTTTCACCAGCGTTTCCACGGAATGATTGATATTGCCGACAAACACCATACTAGCACTAGCTGATATGGAGTCACGGCCACGGGCAAAGGAGCCTGAGGCCATGTAGTCCTTCATGATTTGCACGCCATCCTTGTCTTTGAATGAGATCCCGGCCACTTCGTCGAAAGCCACCACGTCCCACATTCCCACCAGCCCAACCTGCCGGCGTGACATGTTGTAGAACAGGTTGGCAACGGTGGTCTGCCCGCCAGACACGAGAATGCTGTTCGGGCTGCATTCCTTGTAAACGTGGCTTTTACCCGTGCCACGCGGGCCCAGTTCGCAAACGTTGTAGTTGTTCTCAACAAACGGAATCAAGCGCGCAAGCAAGTGCCACTTCACGCGGGTATCAAAATGTGCAGGCTCCATGCCGGTCGAGCGCAGCAGCACATCCAGCCACTCGTCCTCGGTAAACTGTTGCCGCGCCTCCATCAAGGCATTCATATCCATATTCGGCATCTGAATGGGTTTCAATTCCTTGATGGCGAAGGGCGAACTACTTTGGCCATCTTCATAATCATACTTGATGGAGATAATCGACCAGATTCCGCCGACCAGCAGCTTCTCATAGTCGTGAACCTGGCGGCTTTCGATATTGGCGTTATTGATGCCAAGATTGGAGAGAATGGCTTCGTATTGGTCTTTCTTCTCGTTAAGGCGAACCGTCACCTTGTCGATGATCTTGAAATTGCCGCTCTCACGGATGCGGGCCTTGATCTTCTCTGCCTCGTCGGGCCGCACATAGTTCTGTGACAGCACCTGCTTGACCCGATCCATGCCCTCGGCAATCTGCTCCTCATCGGCTGAGGAACAGTACATACCTAGCAGGTACTCCAGCACATATACCGGCACGTTGGCGCCTTCTTTCAGGCGCTTGGTCAGATCCTTGCGAACAATTTTGCCGGGAAAGTGCTCGACCAGCTTTGCGTCCAGATCTAGGGCGTTATCCGCCTCGTTTCGCATGTCAGAAGTCGAAGTCATTCTCTATTGCCAGGTCGATGCGCACCGGAATGCGCTGAAGTTCGATTTCGCTCTCAGCATCGCTGAGTACCAGAAAGTGGTCATTGCCAGGCTTCACCGCTTGAGCAGCCAGACTCAGGGACACTTTGCTTTGCCGCTCACCCAGCTCGGCGGCATCGCTGTCCAGGTTCAACAGCTCCCGGGATGAAACGCTGTCTCCGTTCTGATTCACCAATTCGATGGTGATCGTTGTCGCCAGCACCTTTTCACTGACCGGCTCGGTCTGCAGCAAGGTAAAGACATGGTAATTGGTCGTGATGCGATGTTGCTGGCCCAATACGTTCACGCCCACTTTGGAAACACGGGTGACCTCTGCAGACTTGCCGTATTTCTGCCGGATCTCGATGATCGGCACGGCCACCTCCTGCAAGGCGGCACCGCCATGAACAAAGCGCGCCCCTCCCACAAAGTGGAACCGCCCCACACCACGGGGGAGCCAGAACTCGGTATTACACCCCGTTCCAGCGGTGACGGCCGTTTTGCCCTGATGGGCGTACTCGGCCTCGCCCAGGTCCTTGCCAACCAGATAGCGCTTCTTGGCGGTTATGGCCCCGGCAGGCTTGCTGTCCATGGCACTCTTTTCCAGCGCATCCGGTGGCGTTTCTCGGAACAGGAAACCATGATCCGCCGTCACCGTAATCGCTGTCGCACTGGCATTATTCACCAGCCGCGACACCAGATCCGCCAGTTCATTGATCGCCTGGCGGCAGGCGATCCAGGTGCTCGATTCTGTACTGGCGGAATCCCCGACCGCATCAATGGTGTTGTGGTAAATGTAAATCACACGGTGCGGCCTGACGAAATCTCGCAGGGCCTGTTTGCCCATATTGGCCAGGGTTTCTGCCTTCACTGCGGTGCCGCCGACAGCCCCCACTATCTTGTTGCGGTTACCCAGGCCCTCCGAGGAGCGACCATCCACATCCACCGAGCCTTTCGCGTTGTAGGTCAGGATCTTGTGCGGCAGCAGGCTGGCCATGCCCAATTTGGTATAACTGGGAAGTACACCCAGCTGGCTACGTAGGGTGGCATTAATACGCTCGCGACCATTGATCTGGGTCTTCAGCTCATCGGCCACTTCATAGCGCAGCGCATCGCTGATAATGACAAACATGCGGCGCTCGTCACCTTTCGCCAGATAAGGCGCCACCACTTTCTGGTAGAAGTTCTGCTGGTTGACGACACCCTCCAGCCTCCAATTCTCCAGCAGGCCATTTTTCAGATGTCCATCCCAATGGATGGCCAGCTTGTTCAGGTAGCGATTGAGGTAGGCCGCTTCCACCTGATCAGCCAGGGGGGCAATCGCATCCGGGACACGGGCGGACACCACATCCGCTGCCTCGTGGAACAGACGATAGAACTGATCAATTTCGAACAGCGACTCGGTATAAGCGGTATACGCCTGCTCCGGGCTGGTGAAGGCAAATTGTTGGGCGCGGGTTTCGATGGCCTCGAACAGACCCGTCGCCGATAACAGCGCCTGATAATAGCCTCGCCAAATACTGCGCTTCCCCACCTCCGTATCGGGATAGCGATCACTCACCCAATAGCTGGCCAGGCGACCATTCACCGTGCGGCGTACATCGGCCATCACACTGCTGGCCATATTGCCCAGCAGCTGATCGCGCAGTGCATTGGCGACGATTCGCTCCAGATCCACAAACGTCGCACAGTTCGCCACATCGGCGGGCGTCAGGCCGGCGAGATGACGGGCAAGATGCAGGTCACTGGCCAACCGGGCGGACAGCACGTCGTAATCCTTCTGCCGTGCCGTCGAATCCCGCCATTGGGACAATAGCACCGCCACGTTCCCGGCTTTCGCTTGCGGCAACGCAAGCTTGATCAAGCCGGTCGGCAGGGGCTTTTTCAAGCCCCGGCCAAGATCAGTCACCAACAGCCGAGGAATGAACCGTGCCAGGCTGGGCGCGTCATCCCCATAGCCGAAATGCCGCTCGACCAGGGCCCATGCGAACGGTTCCAGACCGTACTTGACCAGGCTCTTCCACAAAGGGGACTCATCAAAGGCCACGCCCTCGTCGAGCTGAGCCACGTCGCAGAGCAAATCCAGCAGCAGCGTAAAGGGATCCGCCGAGCCACTCCGCGACAACACCGCCCAGGTCTTGGCATCGATGTCGCGCTCCATGTCGTCGGCATGCAGCAAACTGGCCAAACGCTCGGTGCGGTCTTTACTGGCAAAAAAACGGCCACGATCTTTGAGGTAATGACGCAGGCTGGCATGTTGCAGCCCGAGGTCCTGCTGCAGCATGGAGGTGGCATCGGCGGCAAACGGCTCGGCATAAAGGCGAATATCCAACAACCAGTCCTGCTCTGGGTCAGGTGCTTGCTGGCCTTCGTACAGCACAAAGCAACTCGCGGGCGACTCCAGCTCCACCTGCCGCTTCACCTCCAGTGCAGGGGTATCGCCCAGGGAGACCACGTCTGCCCCACCAAGGGAAAGGTCAGCCACGGCATCGGCAAATTCGCCGTCAGGATCAGACCACCAGACAATCCGGTTGCCTGCCTGCAGCAGCTTAGCCAATCCGTTCTCTATCCGCTCTATGGCGCTTGTTCCGCTCACTTAAGCGTCTCCGTCAAAATTGGCATCATACCCCAGCGTGTCCCTGATAGCCTGCCGGCCCCAAACAGGTCATATTGAGCCAGCATTCAGCACCGCGTCAAAAGAGAACCGGATCATCGTGCGCGCATTCGGCTCTCTTTAACCGGTCATCAGCCCCTCATCCTCAGCCTTACTCGTCTTTACCCTCAAGCTGCTCAAACGCCGCCTGCATCGTAGGATTCTTGCGGGTCAGCTTCTTCACCGTCACGTCCTGCGCCTTGTCGTTTGCCAATCGAAGATTCCGATCCGTGCTCATCAGCGCATCCTTGGTCTTTTGCAGGTGGTTGATTGATTTATCGATCTCATCAATGGCTGTCTGGAATTTTCGGGACGCCAGATCGTAGTTCTTGGCAAAGGCCGTTTTGAATGTATCCAGATCACTCTCAAAGTTAGTGATATCGATGTTCTGGGCTTTAACCAGCGCCAGCTCCTGCTTGTACTCCAGGGAATTCATGGCGGCATTGCGCAGCAGGGTGATCATGGGAATGAAAAACTGGGGGCGAATGACATACATCTTGGGGTAACGATGGAATACGTCCACGATACCAGAGTTATACAGCTCGCAGTCTGGTTCTAGTAGGGATACCAGGATGGCGTATTCGCAGCCCTTCTCATTGCGATCCTTGTCCAGCTCCTTGAGAAAGTCTTCATTTTTCTTCTTTGTCGCGGTGGTATCGCTCTCGTTCTTCATCTCGAACATGATCGAGACGATGGGCGTATCGTTCTCGTCAACATCCCGGAAGATGTAGTCGCCCTTGCTGCCGGAGCTGGCGTCGTTGTCCTTCTCAAAGTAGGCCCGAGGGAAGGCCGTCGAGCGAATGCGGTTGAATTCGGTTTCGCAATGCTGCTCCAGGGTCTCACCCACCATTTTGGTAGACAGCCGCGCCTTCATATCCCGCAGGCGCTCGATGGCATCGTCCCGGTCTTTGATCTGGGTCTCGTATTTGTCTTTGAGCGAGCGCTCCGCAGCTTGCTTCTCAAGATCCGCCTGGCTCAGCTTGTGCTGTAGCTGGTCACGCTCCCTTTCCACCACAGAAACCGCCTGGGTAATGGCGAGCTGCTTGCTGGTATCCGTCGCATCGAGTTTGGATTTCAGCTCCTGAATTTCCTGATTCAGGCGTGCTTCAATCAACTGGGTAGCTGATTCGTTATCGCGCTTTGCCTGTTTGAGGTCACTCAATAGTGAATCGCGCTCTCTCTCGACCACTTTCAGGGCATCGGCAATGGCCAGTTGCTGAGAGGCCTCACCGGCTTGCAACTTGGCCTGCAGCTCCTGGAGCTCCTTATCTTTGGCTGCCTCTGATTTCTGGATTTCGCTGGCTGCCTGCTCCCTGGCCAGAGCGAGCGCAGCATCTTTGTCCTTTTCGGCCAGCGCGAGGCGCTCCTGTAGCTGCTCTTCAAAAGCGTGGTCGCGCACCTGCTTGAGGATATCCGCATAGCCGGCTTCATCGATCTTGAACGCCTTGTTGCAATGAGGGCAGATTATCTCATTCATGGCAAAATCCTTTTATTATCATGGATCACTAATTTGGCTCGTGAGTGATATTCCAGTTCTTCAACAGCTCCGCGTATCGAGGCCCAAGCTTCAAATCTTCTTTATGTATATCGTGAAGAATTTTGAGGTTACCAAGCAATTCCGCATCGGACTCCGCCGAATCTTGAGAAAAGGCGCAGGAAGCCGGTGTTATTTGCCAAAACCCGTACCCTGCCTTCTGAACCACGAGGCGCAATGGATCGTCTGAGGGAAAAGCATCCATAAATACTGAGTGGGCATTGCTATCCATTAGAATTCTGGGCCACAGAGCAAAGCATGAACCGCTTTCAAGTTCGTAAGCCCTATTCATTGCCGGACCAAAAAGAACACCCGGTGACTCATGAATAGCCTTACCCACTGTCATACCGCCGCGCACAGTGATGCCTTTACGCAAAAATGCTCTAACCAATGCTCTTACGAGCGAAAAGTGAAAATACGTAGACCCTTTGTTACTAGCCGGGGTTGAAATGACAAAGCTATCAGAAAAATGCGTGATAGAAATGGGCCATAATTCTTTGCTTTCTTTGTACTCTCTTTGTTGTGCTAGGCCTTCGAGGCCATCTATCGGTTTGACTTGCTTGCTCCCATCAATCCCCAAGGTCGGAACGCCGCCCACAACAACCGACTCAAGAAGGTCTCCCGTAAACTCCTTGAGCAGCCAGTACAATTTGTTAGCACTCCAATCACCATCATTTTCCAATGTTTGATCGATAACGCCTTTAAAGCCGCAGAGATCGAGAAATGTCAGCAGCCTATCTTCATATTCTACCGGTAACTTGCTTTGATCAGTCACCGGCCTTCTTCCCCGTCACGGCTTTCACCTCAGCCAGCAGATCACCAAACTTTCCGTAGTTGAACTTTACGCCATCGTCGAGATCCAGGGTGATGCGCTGATCGGCGTAGTGGCGGAGGCTTTCGTCGAAGCGGCGGAGTTCGTCGAGTTGTTTGATGAGCTCGTCCTTTTTCTTCTGGAAGCGTTTTTGCTCGGCGCTGGAGGTGGAGGATTGGATGTCCTGCTCCAGGTTGTCGATGCGGGCTTGCATACGGGATTGCAGGGGGACGACGTATTCCATGCGCATGCGGGAGAGTGTGCCGGCGTTGTAGCGGTGCAGATAGACGAGGGCTTCGAAGGCTTTGTGTTTGCCGGAGCTGAACAGCCAGTAGATGGGTCGCTTTTTGTAGGTTTGCAGGTGGTCTTTGTAGAAGTCGCGGCTGAGGTAGCGGCGGATGGTGCCGTCGGCGGATTCGCTGGCTTTTTGCCCCAAGGATTCGGCGAGCCAGGCCATGTTCTCGGCTTCGGTCTCTTCACCCCAGACGACACGGACAAATTCGCGAATGCGGTTGGCACCGTCATCCTCGAACCAGGCTTCATCGGTGATGGGGACGATGCCGTCATCGTCGGCCGGGAAGGTTTCGTAGCGGCTGGGGTCGAAGCCTTCGTTGCCGGCGTGGGCGTAGATCAGGCCGGGGGCGTCGAGGCTGTAGCGGCCCATCATGCAACCGATCGAGTATGAAGCGAGCTCTTTGGCGAGTTCCTCATCCCCACTTCTGGAGATGGTAACTCTCTCGCTGGAACCGAAAGCTTGAACTTCGCTGAGGCCATAGCACGCCGCAATAGTCTGATTTAGCTCCTGCTCCAAACCGGCAGTAATAGCGATTGCGGATCCTTGATTCTTTTGAATTTCTACGGCGCTTAAAGCCAATGACGCATGATTCGTAGAACAAAGCGGCAATCTCTGAAAATCCCAGGATGATTCACGTGCATCCCAGTCCGCTTTAGCCAAATCCACTGCCTTAGTCACGAGTTCTTCGATTTCCGCTTTTCTCTCTACAAGGCTGGTGGAAATTGGCAGGTTTCCAATGTTCCACGCTTGAAAATTCAAGGTCGGATTTATTGCATAGAGCAATGATTTTGCCGTAGAGCTGTTTAGGAATGCAGCCAGCATGCTCACATACTGAGCCTTAGGAAAAGCAGCGGACCCCGATGCGTCGAATAAGCAGCCACCGAAGGTAACACGACATGAAAACTCTGACGACGTAATCGCTGACCAATTCACATTGGGTTTGAAAATGTACTTTTCATTGAACGCATGCGCCGGCACTTTTCCTTTTGAGTCTTTGGTAGTTCTGAGCCGGTTGCCGTCTTTCTCCCAGTCGACTACGTATTCGTAGTTTCCGTACCATTTTCTATACTGGCCACCTTTTTGATAGGGAAACCATTTTTTTCCAGAGGCTGCAGCAGAATCGCGATCCTTGAAGCCCAACCCAAACGAATCGAGCGGGACCTCGTGCCATAGCCTGACGAAATCCGCGTTATTCCCCGTGATCATCCCAGCCCGGGGAGTTCCGAACTCATGCAGTGGTGTACCAGTCTGAAATGCACTTAACGTGGTCTGATCCACCCAATACGCCACAGGGCTTCCCGGAATCTTCTTGAAATCATCCGGTTTGGCGGTATAGAACCAGCCGCAATCCGGGTTGCGAATGGCCTCCAGTGTCCTCGGCCCCTGATTCTCGGAGCCTCGGAAGTCCGATAGCCGGACGTAGGAGCCGGTGAAGTTCTCGACATGTGCCTTCGATAGCGTAAAGGTACAGATGGGCACCGTCGCCTCGGCAAAACCTGAGTATTCCAACTGCACCAGTGTGGTCAGCGTGTTCCGCTCGATGAAGTGCCGCCGCAGTTCCTCGTAACTGGAGATGAACATCCAGACGAAGGGCGACATGAAGCCAAGCTGTCCTGCCGGCTTGGTCAGTGCCAAATCGCGGATCATGAATGCGGAGAACAAATCCTTCTCGTAACCTTTGTATTTAGCCTTGAGGTGTTTCTTCAGATTAGGGTTGAGGTACTTGTTGCCCATGTACGGAGGATTAGCCACCACCGCATCAAACTGCATCGCCAGCACCTCCGCCTGCTCCACCAGTCCCAGTAGTGTTTCTGCCGCATCACGCCCCAACATGTCACCACCACCAAGAACGGCTTCCAGCTCCCGTCGCAAATCCGGCAAGGCACTCGCCAGTTCGGCGGAAATCTGAATCAGCGAGCCAAAAGTCTTCGCCTGTTCGAAGGACTCTACAAGCTGGCTCACGGTCGTGTCGCTGACCTGCGGCGCATTCAACGCACTGTGCAGTTCCGTGGCACTGCCTGACTTCGCCTCCTGCAAGGCCAGCACATTCAAGGCCACCGGCTGCCCAAACAGGCGCCGATCATCGGCACGCGCTTTCATCAGCAGCGCAAAGCCGGCGAGCTGGGCGGCACGGTCGTCGATGTCCAGGCCGTAGAGGTTCTTTTCGAGGATCAGCCGGGGGATGTCCTGCCGGCGGTAGCCGCGTTCGAGATAGATGTCGCGCAGCAGGTCGTAGGCTTCCACCAGGATGTGGCCGGAGCCACAGGCCGGGTCGAGCAGCGTGAGGGATTCGGGGTTTAGCGTGGCGCCGTCCTCGTCTATGCGGGCCTGAATGAGCGCGTCGAGCTGGGCGTTGACTTCCTCCGTCTGCTCGTCGGGCTTGATGTAGTACTCCCACTTGGTGGCCAGTTGGCTGGTGGGGTTGGCCATCAGCCACAGGCGGCCGAGGCTGTTCTGTACCAGGTATTTGACGATCCAGTTGGGGGTGAAGAGCTGGGTGGCGGCGGGGATGTCCTCGCTTTTCACCACCTTGCCGATGACCTGATCCTTTTTTTCGCTGATGTAGAACTGGTAGAGCCAGCCGATGATTTCCACGTCCTGCCAGTCGGCCTCGTCGATGGCGGTGACGAGCTTGCCCAGAATGGAATCGGTGCGCAGCAGGCCGTCGGGCAATAACAGTTCGGTGGCATCATCCAGTGATTCAAACAGGAAGGGCATCGCGGTATGCAGGGCATGGCACTGGGCCAGTAGCACTTCGCGGTAAAGTTCTTCGTCTTTATTGCCCGCCAGTTTGAGTTCCAGCGCGACTGGCTTATCCAGCCCCGGCAATTCCAGGTCTGCAATATGATCCAGGATCTCGGGCTGGGTGTGGCCGGTGTCTTTATTGGCAGGATGACTGAGCACCCGATAGCCATGATCCAGAAAGCCGTGCAGCTCCATATAACGGACTGCAACCAGGCGGTTGAACCAGGTATAGGCCATCGCCTCCATGACCTGCGTAAATCCCTGTTCACGAATGCGGGCTTCCAGCGTGGTACGCATTTTCCCGTAGGCTGCCGGGAAGGCACGGCCATTGATGAGCAGCGCATCGCCCTGCTTTTCGACGTTGGCGGGGCTTTCCGGGTTCAGCCCCAGCAGCTCGGCACGGCGCGTGACGGCAGCGATAAAATGGAGACGCGCCTGGGGCGCGTATTTTTTGAGGGCGGATTTGTTCATGCTTTAGGTCACTTCCCCAATGTCTAGCGGATTTGCACCCGGCAGTCTTTTGCCAGTGCATCCATAATTTGTTTACGCAGCTCTTCCAGGTATTTATCGGCGCTTTCAGCATCTTCGATATAGGTGCTGGTGAGCCTGCTGGCATGTATCGGCTTGACCGGTTTTACTGCTTGCACGGGTTCGCTCAAGTACTTGCCTTTTTCTTCTGCCACCTTTTTCGCCTCGGCCGAGATTTTGGCTAGTTCGTCTACGGCATCGTCCGCCGCATCGGTGGACTGGGTCGATAGCTGATGCAGGTGAGCCAGGCTGGTTTGCGTTTCTGCGCGTTGGCGCAGAGTTTGAAGCGGGTTCAGGCTTTGATTGCGGGTATCCGCATCGGCCTTGGCGGCATCCAGATCGGCGCTGACCCGTGCAATTTGTTTGTCAATATAATCCAGCGCATGGGTGCGCACTCTGGCGATCTCCACGCTGTTCACTTGGTCGATTTTGCTGACCAGGGCTTCCACCTCTTGCAGCAGGCCAAAGGGCGATGGCGCCGTGCGGATGGCTTCCAGCCGTTGCAGCGCGGTTTTGGCGCCGTTGTCTTTTTCCAGCGCGGGGCGGTTGGGGTCAAACTCGCGCAGCGCCTTGATAAGCTTGTCCCAGACCGGCTTCTGGTTGGTGAAGAAATGGCCAAGCTCTTGATGGTTATCGGCGGTATCCAGCAGGTCATCTTTGTGGCCGGTGAACTGCTGTATGGCCGTATAGCTGTCTGGCGCGGACAGCAGTTTGTCGCACAGGGCCAGGCCCTCATCCGCCAGGGACTTACCGGGGTAGCCGGTGTTGCTGAGGGTGCTCCACTGCTTGAAGTCTTGCTGCCAGTGTTGCAGGTGGCCTTTGATGGCCGCATAGAGGCGGTCTTCATCTTCAGGCGGCAGTTTACCAAAGATGTCGCGGGTGAGGTTTCTGGCTTGCTGAAGCTCACCACTACCAATGGCTTTGCGACGTTCGACCTCAATGGAGCGCCAGCGCGACGGCGGGTTGAGCTGCTCGTAGACCTTCTCAATAGGCAACACGGTTTGATTGAGCTTGAGGCTGAGGTCCCCAGCCCTGACCAGCCGGATAACCAGCAAAACGGTTTCCCATTCCGACCAGCCATAGGGGCGGCGGGCGAAGTGGGTGTTGGCCAGATCATGCAGGATGATTTGGCGGTGGCTGGCACTGGCCAGCTCGACGTATTGCTGCACTTCTTTCAGGGCGCGGGGGTTGACGGTCTCGCCTTCGCCCAGATCCAGGGCCAGCGTTGACGGGTCATCCAGCAGGGCCTTGATTTCGGCCTGGGGGTCCCCGGTGAGGTGCTCGATATAGGCCAGCTTACCGAAGCTGTTGCGCACCAGGTCATGCAGGGCTTCATTGACGATAGCCTGGGCGGTGGAGGCTTTGAGGTCTGGCTGGTGACCAGCGGAAAACGCCACGGCGTTTTGCAGGAGCTTTTCCAGCGTCACTTTGAGGCGATCACGGCGCTGACGGTTTTCATCGGCGCGGTCTTGCAGGATACGCCTGGCGGTGGATGGAAGACTGCCATCGGTGCGCTTCATCACGTATTTGTCGGTCTGGATGTACTGGCGCAGCTCGATAGCCAGCTGGCTATCGTCTGGCAGGCGCAAGATGACCTGGCCGTCGCCGTCGGTACTGCGCATCAGGGTTTTGTCGTCGCGCCATTCGTCGCGGTCGTCAATCAACGGGGTGATGACCTGGAGGTTCAGCGCACCCTCATTACGATTGCCGTAGGGGTGTTGGTCACAGCTGAGGTTAAGGGCAAAGTCGTTGCCGTTGTCGGTAAAGCGGAATTTGCGCATACCGCCAAGCAGGTCTTCAAAAATCAGCTCGCCGAGCTTCTTGGCTTCTTCTGCGGCGGTAAGATCTACCGCTTTGATCTCGCGGCTGATATCGCGCTCTTCGTTGGTAAGGAAGAAGAAATTATCGCCGTTTCGGCTGACTAGGGTTTGCCCTTCCAGCCGTTGCAGGCTTTCCTCGATTTGAGTGCGCAGGCCCCGACGGTCGGCGTCGATCTGGTCGATAAACAGGGTAATGAGGTTATCGACATTGCCCGGGATCTCGTCCACATAGCGGATCAAGAACAGGGTTTGCAGCACGTTGACGTCGAAATCCTGCAGCGAGGGATTCTTTGCGGCATTTTCGATGGTGGATTTCACCACCCCTTCAAGGAAGCTTTCGATGGAGGGGTAAAAGCAGTACAGCGGCACCAGTATACCCGGCTCCTGCTCTACCACCGCTTTGGCAGCAGATTGGAAGGCGTCCAGCAGCGAGCGCTCCCCCCGCGCCAGGTGCAAGCCGGTGGCCCCAGCCTTACGCACGGATTCAAAAATGCTTTGTACGAGGGTGAATTGGTATGGCGCAAAGGGGTACACCTCCGCGAATTCGTCTTCATCAGCGTAGGCCTTGAAGGTGCGCCCGGTGTTGGTGAAGCTGAGCTGGTTTTTGAGGATGTCCGCTTCTTTGCGGAATAGCTCGCGCAGGATGTCTGCGGCTTCCGGGCGCTTTTTCAGCAAGCGTTTTTGGATGACCTCATCCACATTGGCCGAGGAAAGAGACAGCCGGGTGCGGAAGCGCCCCTGAATTTTGGAGAAGTCGTTGGCGCTGCTGGCTTTGAGCTGACCGACAACGGCGTCGATATCTTCCTGGGAGGTAACAATGACCCAAGCGCGGCCATCACAGATGGTGCCAAGGTTTTCCGTGATGGTTTGCAGGTTCAGCATCAACTGGGTGTTGCCACCAATGAACTGGCCGATCTCGTCCACCAGAAAGACGATGCGGTGTTGTTTGCCGCATTTTTCCAAGTATTCCTTGATCATCTTGCAGACGTTTTCGACCGAGAGCCAGTTGTCGAAGTCACGCTCCAGGCGCTCCAACCAGGCATCCGGATCTGATACCGCTTGCCCCATCGCGGCGCTGTAGGCGGTGGCGACGGCATCAGAGTAGAAGGTGTAGCCGTCACGCTCATCCAACCAGGGAGAGTCGGCGGCTTTTTCGAATTCGGCTTTGAAGGTGTCGAACGCCCCCTTCTCCTCCAGCTCCTGCTCCAGGCGGGCAATATGAGGGTGGTCGGGGCTGAAGCCACGCATTTCATTGAAGACTTTCAGGAAGACCTTAAGGATGGCATCGCGGGTGTTATCGGCATCGGCTTTGCTATCGATGTTGAACAGCAGAACGTCGGTATCGCCGGTAATGGCGCGGGCAATGTCTCCCGCCAGCATGGGATCGGTGATTTTGTCCTCAAAGAAGTCCTGGGCTTTGCGGGTTTGCCCTTCCTGGCTGACCTGCCGATTGGCGAGCAGGTAGGAAAGGATTTTGATGAAGTGGGATTTACCACTGCCGAAGAAGCCGGATACCCAGACCCCCACATTGCCGCTGGCCTCAGCGGGATTATCCAGGGCAGAGAGATAGCGCTCGAAAAAACCGCGCAGGTGGCCATCCAGCTCTTTGGTGATTACGTATTCGTCAAGCTCCTGCCAGACGTTGACGTCGTCCTTCTGATCCGCCTTGATAACGCCGTTAATGCTGCGCTGGATGCTGCGCTCGAACATATCCCCTATCGACATGCTTTATCTCCCTATTTAATATTCTGTCGTCAATCGACCAGCCGAAAAGCGCGATAATACGGCGTGTCGCTCAGCTGACCGAACAGCCGTAGCGACTGACCGTCGTATTTGCCCGGAAAGAACAGCACCAGTGGCGTTAACCCGGTGTAAGGCTGCAAGACGTTGAGTAATTTGTGGGTACGGATGATGGGGTAGGCGCTGCCGACCCCATCGATCAGGTAGGCGTCGTACTCATCGGCCGGCCATTTTGCGGTAATGAAACCTGCTACCTTTTCGGCCTTGAGCGGCCCCTTCAACTGTTTCAGCAACGCCTCGCCACCTTTCGCGGCTTGCAGCTTCACGGCCTTGTCGTAGAAATTGCGCTCTTCGAGCATGTCGACCAACACCTGGAACAAGTGAACGCGGGCAACCTTCAGCGCCGGCTTGGATTTAGCGAGTTGGGCGACCAGGAAGTCGACATGCTCGCGCACCTGCTCCTCACTTTCTGCCGGGTAGTCGAATGCATAAAACGGCACTTCGTTGCCCAGGCCCCGGTTTTCCCTGAATTTCTCTGAGGTCAGGGTGGGCAGTATTTTGTTGAGTCGTTCGTCTAGGCGATTCACGCCGGCCTCCCTTTCAATGCGCGCAATCCATGGCAGACAGAATGTCGTTATGGCCATGTGCGGCCAGGTAATTGCGGACTTCTGGCAGCACACGCACATGCTGCAAGGATTTCGCTTTGTTCTTCGCCAGATACCCGGCTTCGGTCAGCATGCGGTAGGCATTCTGCCTGAGCTTGGTTTGGGTGCCTTCAGAGACTTCAGCCAGATTGGCGTGGATGAGACTCATGTCTGCGAAGAAGCTTCGCCAGATACGGTCTTCCAGACCGGAGCTCATTCGACGGTACTCGTCACTTAACGCGGTACGCATGAACTCCGCCAGCAACGGCGAAAATTTCAGCGCACAGGCCAGGACGGCCTGGGTTGCCGCTGGACGCTCTGCATTGGCGACAATCTCCCAGAGATCCTCATCCATGGTTTCCAGGCGCATGCGGGCTATGTCGGCGTAGCTTTTAGCGGTATTAACCGTTTTCGCCTGAAGGATATTCTCTGCCTCGACCGCCTGCCGCCACCGCTTAGCATCCGGGCGCTCCAGCAACAGGCGAGCAACAGACTGGGTCTCAGGAACAATCAGCGATGCCTTGGTGAAATTGGCTAGCAATGGGGCTCCTTGTCTGGGTTGATGCAGCAATGACTGCTGAGGTTTAAGGCGGAGCTGGCGACACGTTCCCCAAGCGCACGATTTTACTGCTATTTTAGCGTTGGGCTCCCGGATTGTAACCCGCACAGAGGGACATACGCAGGAGGCGCTACTGCGATCATTATTCCACCATCGTTGCCTACCCCGCCCGAACCGGGCTGTCTGTGATTCAGCCGGAGGCCGACTCAATCAACACCATATTGCTTTTTCAGCTCAGCCAGTCTTTTCCGGTCTCTCTCGTTAAAGTCTCTGGTGGAATAAAGCGCCTCCCCATCGGGCCCGTCCAGCTGTTCCACTATCACGGTAAAGACGGCATCTGCAGGGGCATCCACCTTGCCCCAGTCAGAAAATCGGTTCGGTCCCAGCGTCCAGGTAGCTTCCTCACCAGGCTCCAGGCCGCCGGAAATGCTGTAATTGAACTGGTCTTCATGCCAGGGTACGCTCCTATCAGGGCTGGCAATCGTGCCAGAGAAATAGGCACGGGAGATGGCCTGATCCGTGCCGTTTTTGACCGTTAGTTCAATGATCGGCTGCTCGCCAAGGTATTGCCTTTCCCGCATAGAGAAGCGGGAGCGAACCACCTGGAATTTGTTCAGCTGCTGTTTTGCCTGCTCAGCCCTTTCCCGCTTGGCAACGAGTTCGCGGATTTCAGCCAGCGCCTGCTCTTTCTCCCGAGCCTTGCGTTCGGCCTGGATTTTATCTGCCTGGGCCAGCACCTGCTCTGCCGTCTTGCCGTTCAGGGCTTCTCGCATTTTGCCTTCCATATCTCCCGCATCGGCGCCCCCATTGGCAAACAGGCTTTTCATGTCGATCTGACTAAAGGCGATCAACTGAACCGCCTGATCAAAGTCTGACCGCTTCACCTCAGGCAATGACTCCCGAACCTTGGCCACAGATTCTTTCATCTTGGCCTCACTGGAGGCATCAATGGTCGGATCAGAACAGCCTGTAACGGCCATGGCCGCCAGGACCAGCATCAACAGTGCATATACTTTCATTGTTTTCTCCTTCGCCCCTTTCCCTAAGTCAGATGCGGCATCCTGCCGCTTTCGTCTCGTCCATGATGACACGCAAAGGCTATTTACTTATTATTGTCATGTCGATACTGAATACATGAACACGTCGCCTTTTGACGCATATCGCGTTTTGGAGCATATCCATGGCACGGACTGCGGGCAAAAACGCAGCGGACTGGCCGCTGCGCTGGGATCTGTTATTGCGCTACAGGCTGATTGAGGTGATCGCCCTCTGGGAAGGACGGCTGACCACCAATCACCTGATGCGGGCCTTTGGTATCGGCCGGCAGCAGGCCAGCAAGGACATCAACACCTATCTGGCCGACTATGGACCTGGCAACTTGGAGTACGACCGCTTCCTCAAGGGCTACCGCCCCGCCGAGGGCTTCCGTCCAGTGTTCACCCGGGGCGTGGCGGACGAATACCTGCAGATGATGCATGCCCGGGAGGACCTGGCCTGCTCCTTGGAATCGTTAACGGTACGGGAGCTCAATACCGAGGTGCTGCTGCCGCCGGCCCGGGACCTGCGTCCCGAGGTGTTGCGCCCGGTACTGCAGGCTTGCCGGGAAAAGAAGCGAGTGGAGATCGAGTACGCGTCGCTGGCGAACCCGGAGCCCGAGTTCAGGGTGATCCAGCCGCACACCGTGGTGCATACCGGTTTCCGCTGGCATGTGCGGGCCTGGTGCGAGAAGAACGGGGACTTTCGGGACTTCGTGCTCAGCCGCATCAGCGATCGACCGGAGTTGGTTCTGCCGGCAGACCACGGCGCCGAGGACGATGCCGCCTGGTGTGCCCGGGTGGCGGTGCGCCTGACGCCGGATCCGCGCCTCAACGACGCCCAGCGCGCGTTGATCGCCAGAGACTACGGCATGGTCCGCCAGCAACTGAAGATTGAGACTCGGGGTGCCCTGGTCAGTTATCTGTTGCAACAACTCCGCGTGGATCTGCCGGCGGAACAGCGCTCGCCGCAGGCGCAGCAAATCGTGGTGGCTAACGCGAATGAAATTCAGATTTGGACAACAATGTCGGACTGAGAATTCTAAGCGCCCCCAAGACCTGGGCGTTCACGGAGCTGGGACACAAGCGACCGGGCTGGTAAGTCGCGATTAACGTGGTTGACCAGGAACGGCCGTGAATCTCCGGATGACACCAGGCGCCGTTAGTTCCTGATGCTCAGCTTGGTCCAGCTTCACCAGGGCGTAACGTGGCGGTGGATATCACTGATAACATCGTACCTGTTAACCACGTTAGCTGATGATCTCTTCCACGCTTGGACTCAGTTTGCTACGGCTCGGTACCGGTCCATGGCGCTCGCCGATGACCCTTCCGTCTCGGCTCAACAATAAGGCTTGCTCCTCTTTATGGAAAAACCAATAACGCTGTATTGCTCCCCAAATACCAAGCTCCCCGGCGGTGTCCCTAATGTGGGAGCGGATACGGCGCCGGGCGCGTAGCAGTTGATCATGTAGCGGAAGACGCCAGAAATCTCGCCCGAATCTTAGATAACGCTGAGATTCACAGGCCGCCAGGGCGAAGACCGGCTGAGACGTGCGCTGGAAGTCGGTGTCCACCCACACATAAGGCCGGAATGCCTTTTTTTCCTCGTCTTGTTCGGCGATTATAGCCGCCATGTGTTCGGTTAGCGCACGTTGATCAAGCCCCAACACAACACCCAGCGCTTTGAGAAACGCCTGATCACTATACTTGAAGTCGAAGTTGCCACTGCCCAAGCCCAGGTCCGGGTTCTCTACCACATTTTTCAAACGACGCCGGCTTTTCTGCGTGGGTGCACCATAACCCATCACTTTTAGCAAGTCGTCAGCTTGATATCGGGCGACTCGCCTGCATAGCTCAATCCCGATGCCCGAGCTCATGTGATCACTTCCTCCAAGGCACTAACCACTTCATTCAGCCCCGCGTCTGCGGTCGGATCGGCGCCGAAGCATTCGTCGAATGCACCGACCACCGCCGCTTTTAAGGAACGTCCGTGTTCAAGCCGGTCCGCTACAGCCATCGCAACCCCGTCATATTCTTCGAAACAATCATTTTCTTTACAACAGGTCCCCATTGGATCGATGTCAAAAAGCACCCGAGAGATGCGTTGCCAAATTTCTTGATCTTCCATAAGCCGCTCCCGCAATTAAAGGGTAGTCCTTACTCGACCCAACGCGTCTGTAGCTTCTCAAGATATGACGCCATTATCGTCATGGCAATACTGGCTACCTTAACATGTCGCTTTTTGCAACACACCCCGGGAAGAACCCCACCGACTAGCCAATAACGGAGATCTGCTAGCCCCTGCGGGTGAAGCTTCCAATGACGCGCCGACCAACAACGGGCGGCAGCAGATGTCGCAAGGTAAGAAATACCACCATGGCGGATTAGTCCTCCCTTCTAAATACCGCATAAACATGACCTTTCGGTCTGTTTATTGCTCAATCCCCATTAGATCATTTTCCAATCGTCTGATAGCTTTTCGCCACCATGGCCGGCCCGAGAGGCCACCTCTATCCCGATAGAGGCGATGCGCGGCAATCCCCCATGAAAAAGAACAACATACCGATCCAACGGAAGTTAGAGCTATGGACAGGCTAGTTAAACGCCCTCCCCACATCCACCCGTTCTTATACCTTTATAGATTGCACAGCCCTGCACTCTGGTTCTGTGTCATCCCGCACCTGGACTCGGAAGGCAAGCGAAAGCTCAGAAGGAAAGATTTTAGAGACCGGAAGCATGGCGGAAAAGACGCTGCTTTTGCCGCCGCGAAAGCCTGGCGGGACGAGCAACTTACGCTTCCAGAAGTCAAAGCTGCCATGGGTGACCAGCGCCCTCTGAAGCTGTTCACCGAGAAAACAGAGGCCAATCCATTCGGCCTGGTCGGAATCCGGCCGGTACAAAGAGGCAAATCCCAAGACTGGAACATCACGGTGACCGCGCAGCAGGGCCTGAAGAAGAGTTTTTCCATGCGGCGGTACGGGATATGGGGGGCGTATCAGCGCGCTGTTTATCAGAGATGCGAATGGATAGGCGTCGACAACCCGAATATTGACGACCTGAAGGTTCGCTTCAATCGTTGGCTCGACGAAAACCCGAACCTGCTAGATCTTTATGAGTTAGATTCAGAGTAAAAAACGGTCTTCGTGTCATGAGTAAAAAAAGGGTGGGCCAGAATGCGCCCACCAGATAAAGGTATACACCTAAGCAAGATCTATTCACATCGCTGAAAATCTCACTCCGTGAACACGCAAGGGCCTTAACGCACCGGGTGCATAAGCTGGACTACCGTCCGCCTGCGCCATGCGGATAGTGCCTTTGTCATCCAAAAGCCCGGCTTCCAGCATCTCTATCAGCTCGCTTTCCGTCACCTTTACCGTGTCGCGGGTGGTCGGTCCGGCATAGATCACATAGCGCCCATCTCGAAGTGAAACGGGGTGGCACTTCTTGCCTGAACGGTTTGCACCCTCGACGGATCGCAGCAACTTCTTCATGACTATCTCCTTTAAGACCTGATTATGATTCGTTGGACGAGTGGGTAGGCGTAAAACGTTTCTGCTTTAGCAGGTAGGTCAACGCATCTCTTGGTGATGCCACCGAGCGACTCATGCTTCTTGAACGGCTACCAACGCGGCCCTGATAACTGGTCCGCCGGAGCGTCAACTCTTCACCACGGGATGGAGAGGCGGCATTTCTCACGGTGATTTCACTAAGCCCCGCCAACAGCGCCACTTCGCGGATCGAAAGATCTTCTTCCGGCAGGCCGAGCACTGATAGCGAGTTCATCTCATCCAAATCCAGGTTGAATCCAGGCAGTGGAAAGATGGCCCCTCGCGGATGGTCTGGCAGTTCCATAGGATTGCCGGCGAGCCAGCAGTCCAGCTTCGCCCGGGCATAAAGGCCGCAGATGGTCTGTAGAAGGAGGGATTGGTGCTCGCCAGGACCACCGCTGAGCTCGATCAGGGGCTCGAGAACACCGACGAACTTGAGCGCATCGCTCAGCCAGTCGTCCATGTGCCACCCAGGGAAAAGCGAAGGTTTGTCATCACCTTGAGGAGGGAGCTCGCCGCCGAAGGCGTACGAATGAGCAGCCAGAAGTTGATCTCTCGAAGGCACGCTTTTAGTGAAGTAACCGGTCTCCTCCATGTGTTGAAAGCCAGCATCAACGGCGTTTACCAGATCGTCCGCCGTAAAGATGCCATCGACCTTGAACAACAATTCGTCAAACATTGGAATGCTTCCCGAGCAGTTAAGATACATTCACAATATATCTATCTTTGATACATTGCAAACATATCTTTTCGCCCAGGAGGTCCTCGTGTCGGCTGCTCCGCTCGGGCGGCTACTTTTTATACAGCTTCTGCGCGCGCCGAACCTCGTCAGCGACTTCTTCCCGAAGGCCTAGCGGCTCGACCACTTCTACGCTGGCGCCAAAGCCCAGGATCCACCAAACAAGCTCCTGCGTGTGTTCGAGGTGCGCCGTAAGAAGAGTGCCGTCATCAAGTTTCTGCAAGCTTTGGCTGGCATTAATCGGTGTCTCGTAAAGGTGATCGCCGGCCCGACCCTTGAAGTTCAGCACGACTTCAATGGTCTCCCCATACGGCAGATTCATCTGGCTATCCCGGAGATAACGATCCAGATCGAAATCCCCCGCTCTGTCGACCTCATCGTCGAGCACCCTGACTTTCCGGAGCCGCTGCAGCGCCAGGTGCCGGTAGTCCTCGTACTGCCAGAATCTGACCACCAGATAGCGTACCGCGCCGCGATCGACCAGCGCGTATGGGTGGACGCGCTGGGGTTCGGCGTTGTCCTTGTACCAGATGTCCATCTGCCGGTTGCGGTGGAGGGCGTCATAGACCTGATCCGCGATACCCGGCGCCACCTTGGCCGGCTGCAACGCAAAGCCACGGGGCACATAGGCGACTTTGTCCGACCAGTACCGTTTGCCAATGGGCCGGTGCTTCTCGAACCAGCTTCTGGCTTCGCGAAAGACCGGATCGAGCTTATCTAGCGCATCCTTCGCCATTAAAGGCTTCAGATAGCGGTGCACCAGGTCCCAGGTGGCCGCCATCTGTGCGTCCATGCCGGGGATAGAAAGATTGCGTTCGCTGTGGATCGACCAGCCGTAGGGCTGCGAGGCGTCATCACACCGCAGCATGGCGCCGAACTCGTGGGACGAGCTCAGTTCTTCAAGGTAACGCTCCACCGAGCGCTTGCTGATTTTGTGGCCATCGTTCGCCAGCTTTTCTTTGAGCTCCGCGCTGGTGGCCTTCCTCGGTGCTCGCGGCAACGCATGCAGCAAAGCCAGCATCCGGAAGGTCTTATTACTGATAGAGGCGCTAACCGACATACAACAAATCCCCAGAATTCCCATGTTTTTAGTATCTCGATCGCTGCGACAGATACTGTCGCCCCGCTATCCATACTCGGGTTATCGCGGTCGAACGATGTCGCCCCGCCAACAACGATCAGCGGACGGCAATTACACCAAAACGTAATGAACAGTAGAAGGCAAAGAGCGATGCTTTATGAATCCAAGCCTGGATCGCACCCCCACTGCGGCGAACCCAATTGGCCCACGCCCCCTGCGAAACGGACAACCAGCGTTAGGAAAGCAATGACAAAGGACTTGAAGCGACCCCATACCACAGAACAGGCCAGCGATGCCGTGGATTTGCGGGAGGAGCACGTACCGCGCCCACTGGCGGCGGTCTGGGGCGCTTTCCTCTACGAGGGGCTCATGGTCTCCTCGCGCAATCCAGAGCGACGTGAGCATGTGCTCCTGCGCTGGAAGGAGAGCCGAGCTGAGCTCATTACTCAAAGTTGCGGCTATTTGGATCGGCTCTGGTTGCTCAGTCGCGATCGCTTGCGGGAGGTGGCTTGGCCGGACCGGCCTTTCGAAGAGGAAGTGGTGACACAGTTCGGCGAACTGCTGGGTTACCACTTGATTCTGAACGACGGTGAGCTGCCGGACGAGAAAGAGGCCGATGCGGTGATCCGCTATTTGGTGGATCGTTTTTTCGAGGCGCGGGCTGAACCTGGCGATGGAGCTGATAAGTGATGTCAGCCCTTCCCAAGCAGCTCGAGCCAAGCCTTGCGTCGCTTAGCGGGAAGTTTGCGATAGGCCTTTAGCAGATCGGCTTCACCTTCATTGCGGGCGACCAAGGGCTGCTCGGCCAGCAATTCTCGGTCGGCATCCAGGCCGCAGATCAGATCGTCCAAAGAGACATCAAGAACAATCCTGAGCTTCGGCAACAACCGAAAGCCAGGCTTCTCGCGGCCGTTCTCCCATGCGGAGACGGACGCTTTAGTGACATTAAGTTCCTCGGCCAGCGCTTCCTGGGTCAAACCCAACCGCTGTCGAGCGGACTTGAGACGTTCCTGGAAACCTGACATGAGCGGGGCCTCGGTATCGATCAGCCCTCACAAAGTACGGCACGCCCGAACCTCTGTCGTACAGCTTATCTTGACTCTGAATGTGTGGTAAATCCATACTTTTAGAGTTTGGGGATTGTGACCCGCCGCTCATATCAGAGCATCCGAGAGCACTCCTAACCCAACCGGGGACTCCCGGCATGGGTTCGTGCGCCCGGGCTGAGCCCGGCCGGCGCATAACTGAAACCCGAAACGCAATAAAATAGGGAGCAAAAACAATGATTCGAAGGATCGGTTACGGCCTGCTTACGGGCCTGATTTTGAGCGGTTGTGGTGGCGGGAGCTCGGATTCGAGCGCTCCGGCGCCAGACGGCGGTTCCGGCACCTCAAACAACGCCCCGGTTGCTCAGGTCGGGGCCGATCAGAACGTCAAAGTCGGCGACACCGTCACGCTGGATGGCAGTGCCAGCCGGGACCCCGACGGCGATACCCTCAGCTACCATTGGGAAATAACCACGCTACCGGAAAGCAGCGCCGCCACGCTGACGGAAGTAAGTACTCCCAAACCCCGGTTCCCAGCGGACGCGTCGGGCCGCTATGTAGTCACCCTGGTCGTCAACGATGGCCAGGCCGATAGCGAAGCCGCCTCGGTTGAGGTGGTGGCTGCCGTCCAGAACAGTGCTCCGGTAGCGGACGCCGGGCCGGATCAGAATGTCGCCACGGGAACAACCGTCCAACTCGACGGCCGCGACAGCAGCGACGCAGATGGCGATACCTTGACCTACCAGTGGTCCTTCACCAACCGTCCCGCGAGCAGCACCGCAGACCTGCAGGAAGTGGACACCGTCCAGCCCTCCTTCACGCCGGATCAGGATGGCGAGTATCGCCTCGCCCTGGTGGTCAACGACGGCCTGGTCGATAGCAGCGCGGATGAGGTTGTCATTATGGCCACCACTGCCAACAGCGCTCCGGTCGCGGACGCGGGAGCGGATCAAAACGTCGTCGCAGGTGATACCGTCACCCTGGATGGCAGCAAGAGTAGCGACGCGGACGGCGACGCCCTCAGCTATCACTGGCGTTTCGTGTCACGCCCTGGTGGCAGCGCCGCCACGCTGGGTGATACCGAGACCGCTCGGCCCAGCTTCCAGGCGGACGCCGCCGGTGATTACGTAATTGAACTGATCGTCAACGACGGAGAAGCCGAAGGCACTCCAGATAACGTGACCGTTACCGCTGCGGAAGCAAACTCGGTGCCCGTCGCAGATGCCGGTGCCGATCAAGCCGTTGTTGCAGGTGATCGCGTCACGCTGGACGGTCAAGACAGCCAGGATGCAGATGGTGACCGGCTGACCTATCAGTGGCAGTTTGTGTCCACTCCCGATGGCAGCCTGGCATCCCTGGATGACGCGGACACCGTGGCGCCATCCTTCGAGGCGGATCTGCCCGGCAGCTACGTGATCAGCCTGGTGGTCAGCGATGGTGAGGATGAGAGCGAAGCAGTCCGGGTTACGGTCACTGCCACCGAGCGTAACGCTGCCCCCATCGCCAACCCTGGCGACGACCAGGAGGTGGTGGAAGGTGAGACCGTGCGACTGGACGGGTCCGCCAGCTCCGATGCGAACGGTGACGAGCTGTCTTACCAATGGCGCTTCGTCAGCCGGCCCGACGGCAGTTCCGCGTCCTTGAGCGATCCCAGCAGCGTGTCCCCGGAGTTTGTTGCGGATCAGCCCGGCACCTTCGTGCTGGAACTGGTCGTCAGCGATGGGGCGCTCGACAGTACCGCGCAGACAGCGACCATCACGGCCACCCGCGCTAACGTGAAGCCAGTGGCTGATGCCGGCGCCGATCAGGCGGTGGTAGAGGGGACAACCGTTACCCTGGATGGCAGTGCCAGCAGCGACGCGGACGGCGACACCCTCACCTATACCTGGCGTTTCGTATCCACGCCGAGTGGCAGCGCGGCCGGCCTCTCCGACACCGACGCCGTGGCCCCAACCTTCACCGCTGATATCGCTGGCAGCTACCTCGTAGCATTGGTCGTCAACGATGGCGAGAAGGACAGTGCGGAGGATCGCATCACCGTGACCGCAGCGGAAGCCAACGCGGCGCCAGTGGCCGATGCCGGCCGTGACCAAAATGCCATGACCGGCACGCTTGTCACTCTGGATGGCTCAAACAGCAGCGATGCGGACGGCGACACCCTGGTGTACCAATGGAGCTTTGTCTCTCGGCCATCCGGGAGCGCCGCGACACTGGTTGATGGGGCCTCTGCCACCCCTGCGTTCACCCCGGACCTGGACGGCACCTATGTGTTGGAACTGGCGGTCGACGACGGTGAGCTGGAAGGCACCGACCGGGTCCAGGTGACCTCGGAAACCGCCAATAGCGCTCCAGTTGCCGACGCCGGGGCGGATGCCACGGTCTACACCGGCAACCGCGTTGAGCTCGACGGCAGCGGCAGCTCCGACGCCGATGGCGACACCCTGACCTACGCCTGGTCACTGAGCAGCCTGCCCGCCGGCAGCGGGGTGTCATTACGCGATGCCGCCACGGCGCGCCCCTCCTTCACACCCGATGTGGCGGGAGACTACGTGGCCAAGCTGACCGTGAACGACGGAGAGGCCACCAGCGAGGAAGACACTGTCCGCATCACCGCTCTGGAACCGACCTTGGCCATGGAGCAATACGACGAAGGCGATGTGTTCAATCCTCCCTCCTGGAGAAACGTGGGCCTGCCTTACACCAGTAATAGCTCCATAGATCGGGCCTGTACCGGCACTTGCGGCACCATCGAGCTGGCCCGGTTCCGACTGGAAGCCCAAGGCCAGAGCTATAGCCTCAGAAATGTCCAGGTGACAAGAGTCGACGGCGGGCCTTTACCGGCCGGCCTGAACGCTCGCTTCTCCGGAATCAGCAGCGGGCAAACCATCGAGGCCGACGAGACGTTGTCGTTCAGCCTGCTGGTGGAGCACGTTGACGCGTCCGTGCAGGTCGAGTTCGCCTTCCTGGTGGATGAGACCGGCGACGCTTTCAGTAGCCGTTACACTCTTAATTTACGCTAGCAGTGACAGGCCTCATGCCACTGGCATGGGGCCTTAACCACTACGTACTGACCTCTATTTGATAACGGTGGACACCAGAGCTATATTTTTCGGTCTTCAAAAGAAGCCAATAATAATTCAGTGAGTACTCAACAGGGGGATAAATCGTGCTCGATAAAGCCAAAAAAGGCCTAACTGCTGCCCAACGGGCCGCTGGCCAAGTCTACGATGAAGCAAAGGACCGCGCGGAAGGCGCCTATGAGATCGGTAGGAACTCTGTAGAAGGAGTCTATGACGGTGTTCGTGACAAGGTCGCAGAGGAACCGGCGAAGACCCTCACCTCATGGTGTTCTTGGTGCGGCACACATGGCGATCATGTTTTAAGCGTTAAACGCACCGTGGGCCGCTCTACATACGTCTGCCAGAACTGCGAGCTGAGCACCCTACCCTGCCGGTTCTGCGATAACATGGCCAAAGCTGTCTCAAAGGCAGAAGATTCAGAACCGTCCGAAAATAAGAAAAGCAGGATAGCCAAGCTCCTTAAAGATAACTGGAACCACGAGCTTTGCGCAGAACATGACGGCAGCATACCGAACTTCGAGCGCGCCCACGATAAAATCAAAGAACTCGGTGAGTTCAGGCGATTGATGGAACCCAAATCGCGCAACCTCTACGGACTCGCCAAGAACGCCAGCATGATCGTCGGTGGCGTGGCGGCTGTCGGCACCGGCGCTGTCTTCGTGGCTCCCGGTATAGCAGCAGCTCTGGGATCCGCCGGCATTCTGGGTGCCGCCAGTACAGGAACGGCGATTTCAAGCCTGAGTGGCGCAGCACTCACCAGCGCTTCATTGTCCGCCATCGGACCAGTGGGATTTAGTATTATCACAGCCACCGGGGCAGGGTTGGGAGGACGTGCCGGTTTCGGCATCGCCAACTCCTACCTTAAGGACATTCCGGACTACGGCTTCTTTTACCGGCGCGCTCCAGTGAAAGACAGCGGCCATCGGATAGTCGTTGTAAACGGCTTTATGACGGAGAACGACAAGGACGGCCACGACTGGTGCGAAGGCCTGGAAGGTTATTCCGAGGACAGTGGGCTTTGGTATTTGTCCTGGGAATCCAAAACACTGCTTAAGCTAGGCAAGGCCTTCTCAGGCACTGGAGGGCACTGGCTGTCAAGGTCTATGGCCGCCAAAGCAGCCGGCTTTGCGTCAAAACAAACTGCCAAGAACGTGTCCTTGGTTGGCCACGCTCTCACGGCCAGCGAAATTGCCAGCAATCCTTGGCACTCGGCAATGCTAAACGCCGAAAAGGCCGGCACTTTGCTGGCCGAAGCCATCAGCCGTACGGAAGGGCAGACGTTCACACTCATGGGGCACTCGCTGGGTGCCCGCGTGGTTTTCTTTGCGCTGCTGGCCCTGGCCACCAAAGATCCCGAGAAACGCTTTGTTGATAAAGCCATTCTCATGGGCGGTGCGGTTGGGCGAACTGATGTGGAATCCTGGGATTCGGCTGCGTCTGCGGTCTCAGAAGGGATTTATAACTGCTACTCCAGCAAGGACCAGATACTTCGGCGTCTCTATCAATCGACGACCGTAGGCCTATCGAAGCCCGCTGGGCTCGGCCTCGCATCCTGCTCGTATGATTCTGTCCGGAATATCGATTTTTCCGATCTCATTGATGGGCACAATGCTTGGAAGCCCAACCTGAAAGAAGTGCTCGCTCGGTTGCAGGTGAACTAAATTCACTCGTACATGCGGGCAAACCGCTTTGCCATGTCGTAGCCGGCCCCGGCTGAACGGGGCCGGTCAACGATCAAATCACGGGCGGGATCTGACCGATAAAGAAGATGCCGCCGGTCCGATCCGCAGTGGGCGCCACAGCAATCAAATCCCCATCCTGCGCAATCGCGATGCCCTGCAGTGTCTCTCCATCATAGGTACAGGTACCACCGTCAAACGTTACGTTCAGGTTATAGACGTCGCCACTTTCTCGGGCGGCCACTGTGCCGTTGAACGTGCATCCGAAGTCGTCCACGCCTGAGAAGTTGCCCTGAGCATCGATATCAACCTCAGCATCGCCCTGGCCGCCCGGGTTCAGGGCCGTACCCTCATAGGTGCCAGCATCCTCGGTCAGGTCCGGAGTCTGCTCGTAACTGTCTTCATAGGCCAAGCTGAACCCGACCTCGTCCCCGCTTCCGTCCTCCACGACTTCACCGGTAAGGTTCTGCTTGCGCGTAAAGGTCGCATCCAGGCTGCCTTCATAGACTTGGCCATCCACGAAGTTGAAGTCACGGGCGTTTGAGGAAGTGAAGCGGTCGCCGCGCGCGGTGCCCCGGCCTTGAACAACCCCTTCAAGCTTATAGATGCCGCCACTGTCCTCGCCGTACAGGACATAGTAATCACCATTATCCAGCACCACGCCGATCAGTTGCGCGCCAAGGTCGCTGGTCCCCGCGTAAAAGCCTTCTGGCGCCGGGTCGCTCGTGTCGGGCAGCATGCCGTTCGAATCGCTACTGTCGCCACCACAGGCCGCCAGCCCCACAACCAGAGGCACGGCCCAGAGCATTTTGCCGAGTGCATTAAACACCTTCATTGCGTTCTCCTTTTTATGGTTATCAACTTCCATTACCGCCTCTCCGGCGGCGTTTATCAGGCCTCCACCCAGGTGAACCTCTCCGGGCTCAACGGGTGGCGGCCATCCCACCGATACGCCGCCAACCGGCCCCCTTGCCGGGCGGCGACGCTGTAATCAAGGCAAGCCACGTCCGCCGTGAGCGGGCGCGGCTCGCCACGCAACCAATAATGACCAATGAAAACCGGCTTCTCGCCGTCATAACCAGGCAGCAGCCCATCGGCGACGGGCGTATCCGGGACGCTGGCCAGGGTGGCCTCGGGAACCAGAGCCAGATCTCGATAGCTGGCAGGTGAGTCTTGCCACCAACGCGTGCGGATCTCACGGCGCGGGTGGCCGTCCTTGTCATGGAAAGCCGCGCCGTCCGGCAATGCCGCCTCCAGGCCTTTGAGAACGGTTTCCACCGCCTCGAACAGAGGCTCGCCCTTGGTGGCAGCGGCGACCCAAGCGTTGTCGCGCAACCGGCCGCCACGATCCAAATAGGGCCTGAGGCGCCCGAGCTGCTCCGGGTGCCAACAGGCGTGGACGGCGCGCAGTTCAGGGAGCTCCAGATAGAGCGGCAGGGTACGGAACCAGTCCAGCATCTCGTGGTGGAGGCGGGAGTCCTCTTCCACCTGGTCCAGAAATGCCCTGTGTTGGTGTCGGTTCTTGGCGGAATGCGGGCGCAGGTAGGCGCCGGCTTGGTGTGGGTCAGGCGTAGCCCAAGCCACGGCATTGAATTCGTGATTACCCATGATCGCCAGCGCCTCGCCGGCATCCACCATGGCGCGCACGATACGCACCACCTCCACCTGCTCCGGCCCCCGATCGATGTAATCGCCCAGGAAAAGTGCGCGGCGGGAAGAGTGGCGCCACACGCCGGCGGACTCCACATAGCCCAGCCGATCCAGCAGCCGCTTCAACGGCCCTGCGTGACCGTGGATATCCCCAATAATGTCGTACACGACTTCCCCCAAAATGACGTCCTGTCCGGGGCAGAGCTTAGGCGGTTGGCGGTGGAGGGTGAAGACTGAACGGACGAACAGGTCGCGAATCGGCGCAGAAGGCAGGTTAGTCACTGCTTTTGTGACTATCCCGCTCCTCTATCCTGGCCGCCATCCAGTGGTCGACCTCGTCTGACACCCAGGCAACAGCGCGCCCACCCAAAGAAACGGATCTTGGGAATTGGCCGAGCGCCATTCGATTGTAAATAGAGGACCGGCAAAGCCCGGTTATAGCAATCACTTCCGATAGACGCATGAATCGCATTCGATGCCTCTCCATAATCGGGGCACAGGGCCAGCCAGACAATCAGCGAAGAAACCGGAAAACCACGGTACCTGTTTAAGAAAACCTGCTATTTCCGCTACGTGTAGCGGAATAGCGGCATTTTACTCTATCCCTTTATCTGACCGCACCAATATCGGCCCATGCCCGACGGCAGGTCAGGCCTTTTACCAGTGCCCAGCCCGCTGCGTAAGAACGTACACCGGATCCCCATAGTATAGAGAGGGGAAACCAGCATTCATGGGGCTCTCAGAACCACACAGGCCCATCGAAAGCCAGGACCTATCTATTCTTTAACTTTGATTAATATAAATGATGGCCGCTCTACCCCGCTTATCTGTAAAAGCCCCCCCCTCCTCAATGGCCTGTTCTGACTACCCAGCGATCTCACCAAACCATCGGAATCTGGAGACAGGTATGTGCGAACAGCACCACATATCGCCTGAAGCGCAGCGCCAACTTGATGCTCTGAGCCACTTCCATCTAACCCGAGACAAGGGTCTGGACGTCTACAACCCAAACGACAACGCGGACACCACCTACCTCGTGAATCCACCGCATTCGGCGGAGGCGCTGCGGGACGTTACCAAACTGCTTGACGAAATACTCCACAAGAAGCGACTGGTTATCAGCCGACGCCAGGAAACCGGCCAGGGGTTGATAAAGCGCATCCGCAACGAGAAGACGCGGCTGGTGGAGTCCTGCGCGTTGCTAACCAGGGACTACTTTGCAGGCTATGAGATTGATCGCGATATTGACGTTCTACTTGGAGTAAACGAGAGGATGGGTGTTGGCGCACTGGCAGGGCTCCCTTTACACACCAACATAGATGGGAAGACGGTACATGAGCACTACCTTGAGTACCTGCGACAGATCAGGCAGCGGCTTATCACGCCCGAGATGCGAAGGTACAGAAGCAACCTCAGGATCAGGAGACAGAGGCGCGTTGAAGCTATCGACGCGGCTGTGAAGGACGCTCTCTCTTTATGCAAACGAGCACGCCTGATACGTGTCGACGGCAACTATCTTCAATCAGTCAGGCCCACGGTCACTCCCGACCGCATCTCATCGGACCTAGACCGAATGGTGAGAAGCATGCGCCACAATAAGCGTCATTTCGGCGGGCTGGTGCTGGCGGTCCTGAAGATCGAATATGGGCCAGAGAAGGGATACCACTGGCACGGCTATTTCATCTATGACGGCGACCTGGTGCACAAGGATATGCTCAAAGGGAAATACATCCTTAACTACTGGATCAAGGTGGTCACTAAGGGGGGCGGCAGCGGCTTCAACGTGAACAGCGCCAGTGCTCGGCGTCAGCTCGCTAGCAGGCTGGGGATACATGAGGACCACTTGGCTATAGGGTCGTTCCGGCCGGGCGATCCTTTACAACATGCGAATCTAAATACGCTTGTCAACTATCTCGGAAAAGAGCAGCAAAGCATAAGGGTCACTCAGGACACGAGAATCCGCTCACTGCGAATCGTTCGAGGGCCGAGATATAGAGGTATCCGCACGAATACCGGGATTGACCAGGACGCCCTGTCGCGCAGGGCGCCCTAAGATGCCTATCAAACGTAGGCGGCAGCAGGGGCAAGCCAAATCATTTCTTTCCTAGTGTGTGGGCAAAGGTATATCGATATCTGACCGTCGAGCCTCAACCTCTCCAGCGCGATATAGAACCTACGGTCTTTCCTGAGACTGTTAGGACAGATTTGACGCGCCGTATTCTTAGGCAAATGCCATTGGTTCATAGAGCGATACTTATCGAAAAATTGATTGAGAACATAGGCGTCCGACTCCTCCTGGGGAGGCTTCGAAAAGATCTTAACGTAATCATGCGAACAGTCTCGGCAAACCTCCATTGCTACTCTCAATGTGTCAACAGATATACCTCCATCAAAACCTTCGAAGAGGTGGAGGAGCGCTGCCAGTCTAGCGATCATCTCCGCCAGCTTAGAGCCATGGTCCTGCACCTGCTCGTAAAATCCTCCAGGAGACAGCTGGCCCTCGATCTCATCAGCTGTTTTCACCCACAAATCGGCTGCTTCAGGGGTAAACTCCAGAACTTTACGTTGGAAGCCTGGCTGCTTCCAAGCAGCATGAAGCTGGTCGATCAATTCAATCATCCTCTTATTGTACTTAGCGATGTGATCAGTTGCGTGGGATCGCCCATTCGAGAAGCGCTGCCCCATGGTCGATTTGTCATAGCAGATCAGAAAGCGGGACCAGTGACCGGACCCATATATTTTTTCCCATTTCTTTCCGGTGGCACCTTCAAAAAACACAGGCTGAATCATCACTGACATCGTCAGCCTTGCGTTTTTAATTCTAAGGGACGGCTTATTGACGCGGGTTATCATGACAGAATCTCCACTGTGCAACGCATTCATGTGAGGAACACTGTCGTAAGTTCGCCCTTCGGTCATGACCGACCCTTCACTTGTAACCAGTCCTCCCACACCGGTTTCATGAATGCCGGACAACATAGCCATCGGCGTAACGTCTTCATAAATTAGTATAAGCTTACGGGGCCGTACAGGCCGGGCCGCTATATGACTCTCTAGTTCGTTTTTAGCGGATGCATGACCAGACCGCATCGCCCTCTCGAGTTTCCTTTGCTTCGATTTCCATTCTGAGAGGTTGGCCTCGTACTCATTAAGGTCCTCAGCGAAGAGGTCCTCCACAATGTCATCGTTTCTCCGTATAGTCTCGAAGAAGCAGCGCTGTACTGCCGACTTCCTCTCGCCTGATCCAGCGATCGTCAACGTAGCAAGCGATACAGGACCGACGACCTGGTGCGGCGTCTTTACATCTACGAGGTACTGGCCGACGGTCGAGATCGCGCCAAACGCCGCGATCTCGACCATCCGTCGTGGTGCTTGGAAGAGCAGAGTCGCCTCGTGAATGGCTTCGCCAAGCAGCGGGAGACGATGGATGATAAAGTGCGCGCGGTCATGCGGAATTAGATCGTCGCTCACGACAGCACCTCCTTGCCTGCCTGGGCATTCACCCAGCGTACGACATCAGCCTCATACCACCCGCGAGCTCGGCAACGGCCTGAGTTACCGATCTTAAATCCCTTGGGGAAAGTCTCATCGTAGTATGGAGAGCCAGGGTCAAGACGTGCGTAAATCGAGGACTTCGACAAGCCCACCATTCGGCATAGGGCCTGCATCCTGATGACATGGTTTTGGTGCTTTACTGGTTCGATCACAGTGATCTCCTAATCTTTATATTGGAGATCAGACGGTATCGGCGAAGCCGCCTCCAAAAAGAGGGAAAAGGGGGAAAATACTGCAATCCCGGATTTTTATTCCTTTACAATCAACAGGTTATGCGTCAATCATTTAAACATCTCTTTTGGGATAAGGATGTCATACAACGCGTCCGACGCTTCCTCTGCGTCTATCTTATAAAATTTGAGTAGCTCATCCATCTTCGTCTTCATGTCCATGCGGCACAGCTGCTCCTGTTTTCTTATTTCTAATAGCTGCCTAACTATTTCGAGAATAGACCGAAGATGCGTGCTTAATATGCAATTATCTTGGTCATGTTTCTTTTTATAAAGAGATCTGGATGAGTCCACACTTCTTCGAACCAGGGGCGACAAGACATCGGCCTTTTTACGCCCTATGACGCCGTCCTTTTTTAAAAGAGTCTTAAGCCGACCGGCATTACACTCCGATTTCACTTCAGTTTCTTGCCAGGAAAAACGTGCTGCGGCGACCACATGAGCTAATTTATAAAAGGCAGATAAATCAATGCTGGAGTCAACCTGCTGTCGAATTAAATTATCTGCATATTTTCCAGCTTCCAACCATTTTTGCTGCTCTTCTTGATCCGACGGCGCCACTACCGAGAAGTCTCTATCGTCGAGCAGAACTTTAACTTTTTTCTCAAAATCCCGTATTACTTTTCCTTCTTCGTCTTCTCTTTCTTTATATATTCTTTCTAAAACCTCAATCCCATCGACGAATAGGATGTGCAAATCATCTAAGTGGACGTCCGTTGCTGCAGGTTTTTCGTACCCCTGCTCTGGATAAAATTTGGGGTAGCGCAGCGGGCTCGCAGGACTCTTCGGTGGAAAGAAGCTGCTGTCGGCCTCTTGTATGCAGATGGGCTGATCGTATCCCCCTAGCCAAACCTCCTGCCGATGGAAGGGCACATAATCGCTAGTAGTCGCGCCCTCCTTTTCAGGCGCGGCAATGCTACCCGCGCTACCACCGGCAAACCACGCTTTTGTCTCGACTACTCGCAGCTTCGGCATGACCCGTGTGGCCGTTCGGATCGGCAAACGGCAGTTCCAACTTATAGAAACCAAACCGCCTTCAAATAACTTCATTTTCTCGACGTCACGCTCTGCGTGAGGAGATACTTTATGATTCGTATATTCAGACGCCTCACCTTTATCTCGTATAAAGATCTTTTCAGGTGAAACAGGGGCCGGATATTCAGAGAGGTAATTTTTATCAATCGCATAGACTCTATGAGGGTTGCCCTCTGATGCAGCTAGGCCACCAGAAAAGAATCGTATAGTCGCACGCGATTCCGCAGCGAGTTTTATCAGGCTCACTTTGGGCAAGGAAAGAGCATAGATATCCGGTTGATGATGGTTTGTTACCCCACCTAGTAAAGGGATGTTATAGGGCTCAGAGTTGACGGTGTGGTTTTTTAATATAGTGAATGCCGTACGAGGTACGATACGCCGAAACACATCCAACTCGACCTCGCCTTTAGCTATGAGTTTCACTAGTGATGACAAGCTGCACCCAATGGCGCTAGCCAAATAAGCGAGTGGAACTAAAGCATAATTGCGAGTCATGTTACGGCCCCCACCGCTGTTGGATTAGTGAACGATTAAGGCTAGCATACCGGCACTGCACGCATGCGTCTGCAAGGCCTGGCCAGTGGAACCAAGCCGGCCTTCTTGGCATTGAACCAATGCGGATGTTTGACCCACTTTCTTTATGGGTACGGATGCGGGTATAAAAAGAATCACCTATTAATTAGCCCTTTGGATTCAAAGACTTAGACATAGCGTTCAAGTCCTGCTGGGCCCACCATTCTTCCCTTGTAAATCAAGACTTGAAGGTCCGTCTCTTCAGTATGTCTATTCATGGGCCACATCTACGTCAGTATCGGAGTTTCAGGCTCAGTAACGGTATTGCTAAGAGCGGCTGTATCTACGATAGACCTTGAGATATGCCCTGATTAAGCTACAGCCAGCTTACCTGCCAAAGTGTTTCTACATTAAAGGCAAGCTTCTTGGCGTAAAAGCATCAAGTGCAAGATGCGATATGTAAGCAATCGAACCGGCAACAAGGGCCGCCCTCATCGCCCTCTCAGGCCATGAATCTGGCCGCCATTGGTAGGCTTTATAGCCGCCATAAGCCACAAACCCTCCCATCGCCATACTGTGGAAAAAACGGCGATGAAGAGGATTGTTTGCAGGCTCCAAAATATCTGGCAAACGTCCCATGCAGTACGCGGCAAACGTTGAAATCGAGATCTCGGCCAAGTCATTACGGTCAGTATCGGCTGAAAGAGCAACAAGGCAGCTAATAGCCGCCGCTGCCTTGTGCTCTGGTCCATTAGCCATTACTTCTCCTTTCTTACGCCCTTGAAGGGGTTCATGTCCGCTTTCTGATCCATAAATCGGCCAGTGGTCGTGTCCCGCTTGACGTAGTGCCCTGAGGGAGTACGCGTCTGGGAGCGGTCACGTACGGCGCCATTACGGTGACCATCACCTTTCGGGGGGTTAGTAGCCACGATTATCTCCATTACTTACAAATGAACTAAAAGGCCCTTCACGGTTACCGTGTTGAGCCACCCAGGCACCATGCACAGTTGTCATGTCCTGCGCGATGGGCACTATCCAGATTGCTGAACGGCCGGTCATTCCCAGCCCGGATAATTTCGTCGATCTGGCAATTGGTGTTTTCATCATCCAAATCGTGGACTTCCATCTTGTGGGAATTGCCGCAATAACGCTCCCCGTTCATGTTTCCGCTATACCGTCTCATGTTTTTCCCTCATTCCTATGAAATCATAATGATCTTATAGTGCGATCATTATGATCTTTATACCAAACCAAAATGAGTCATGCTATACTAGTCTACATATTTCTACTCAGTGTATACACTTGCCTATGAGCTCTTATCAGTCTAATCGCTTGGCGTTCATCGATTTCCGATTAATGTTTCTGGGCCGTGTCAAGAGACAGGACTTGGTTGACACGTTTTCCCTTTCCGTAGCGGCGGCTACACGGGACCTGTCTAACTATCGTGAGAGGTACTTAACGGAGAGGAAGCAATCTCTGGAATTCGATCAAACGACGAAGAGCTACATAGCGGACAACCGTTTCGTTCCGCTGTTTGAGCACAAGTCGATAGAAGCACTATCCATGCTCTCTAGTGGACAGTTTTCCTCTGCCGAACAAGACACTGCCCTCATACCAAGCGAACTCCCAACTACGCTCAACGAGATTGAACCCAACTTGTTGGGGGTTATCACGAGGGCGATAAACCTCCAGAGAGTTATCTCTATTGAATATCGTTCTCACTCCAGCGGCTTCAAAGTTAGAGACATTGCACCGTTCGCGATTGTGAACAACGGTTTGCGGTGGCATATCCGAGCTTATGATCGCGATAGGGCGAGGTTCACCGACTTCGTTTTGGCTCGAATTAGTAATCCTTTCTTTGTGAAGTCGAATGTTTTACCCGAGGAGATGCCAGATCACGACATTCAGTGGAACCGGATTGTGGAACTTGAACTTCAACCACACCCCAATTTAAGCAATCCAGAGACCACCGAATATGAGTTCAACATGGATAACGGCGTGTTGAGAGTGAGACTGCGGGCTGCCGTAGCAGGTTACGTGCTCCGGAGATGGAACGTCGACTGCAGCGCCAAAGGAACACTCAAAGGAAGTGCTTATCAGCTATGGCTTAGGAACAGTCAAGCTCTATATGGAGTGGAAACCCTCAGTATTGCACCGGGTTACGGCGAATAGAGGAGTTGGCATTCTCTCCTCCTACCCGCTTTCCACCCGAAAGTGAGTAGACCACCGGCACGGGGGAGCACAGCCGAGAGATGCATTAGCTGGATGAGTTACCGTTAACTTCTCTGTAATAGTCAACCCTGTTTAGGTCGTTGAATTATGACAACTCTCGTGTCATCTTCTCCCGCTCAAAATCAATAAGAGCTCAACAGGGGGGATTAATGTTGTTAAGAACAGCATCCATAGCGGTAATTTTAAGCGTTTTCTTTTCCGGCTGTGCGGTGACAAAGGTACCTCAGCCGACCGGTGGCAGCAAAGCCGATGGCACAGTTCATCTCTCTTATGAGTACGGCTCGTTTGAACAGCCAACTGTTGATGAGGAAGCAGCCTTGCGGAAAGCTCAACAACGCTGCCAAGCTTGGGGTTATGATGATGCAGACGCATTTGGAGGAGCTGTCGAACAATGCCAACAGTCGAACCAGTATGGATGCACCAGATACTTTGTTACCATGACCTATCAATGCATGGATTAAACTGAAGCATCCACTATCAGCTTTGCATCCTTCAAGTGAGGCCAGCCTTTAACGCTGGCCCCAGCTTTTTTGCCTCGTTATTAACCTTCTAATCTATTCCCCAAAGGCATCTGCTATTACCCCAAGCAGGACGGACTACACCGGACGATTGATCCATAGCCTAACCCCAGCGCGCCTGCGAATAACGGAACACCGGCAGCGAGACACGCCAGCGGATGGCCACCATGCGCAGCAGCAGGCCGACGCTGAACGCGGCCAGTTGCGTCACGCCCTCGCCCACGCCCTGGCGCAGCAGGAACAGGTACAGCACGGCCACCACCAGAGACACACAGGCGTAGATTTCCCGGCGCAGCACCTGGGGCACCCGGCCGCACATAATGTCCCTGATGATCCCGCCGAAGATGCCGGTGGTGATCCCCGACATGACCACCACGATGGGCTCATAACCCAGTTCCAGCGCGACATTGCAGCCGATAATGGTAAAAGCGACCAGCCCGATGGCATCGAGAACCAGAAACAGCTGGCGCAAGTGGCGCATGAACCGGGCGATCGCAATGGTGACCAGGCCACCGGTGAGGGTCATGTAGATATAGCTGGGATGCTGGGTCCAGGTGACCGGGAAGTTGCCCAACAGGATGTCGCGAACGGTACCGCCACCCAGGGCGGTGAGAAAGGCGATCACGGCCACCCCGAACAGATCCATGTTGCGGCGTCCGGCGGCCAGGGCTCCGGACATGGCTTCGGCGGTGATGGCAATGAAATAGACAGAGGTCAGCACACAGTACTCCTGCGTTTACTTGGCCTCTCCCCCTGTCCTGCTACCTGAGAGTTTACAGAGCGGGTCTGCTTGCCCCTTCGGTGGACTGCGTGAGCAGCCTCTCTCCAGACGGCGTTGGATGGTGTCCGCAGTACCTGTGCCTGAGCGTTTATGGGAGGTTGCGCCTTCGGCGGGGCCCGCGGCCCTCTCTCCTGCGGATGAGCGGAGTATAGAGGCGGGCAGGTCGGCCGTCGAGAAACCCGACGACATAGTGACACCGCGCCGACGGGCCTATTTCAAGAATCGGAATAACGGTGGCGAGCCACAAAGGTATTGCGACATCGTGAACGCTCGTACTTTTTTCGTACTAACCACTGTTCAGAATGCGATTTTCAGGCTACCTTCACGCTATGTTCACACTAACCGTCAATGCGGCACATCCGCTGGCTGCAAGGGCCCTAAAACCAACACTGGCGTATAAGAACGAGTATGCAGCTATGTCACATTCCAATGGCAACCATACCGCGAACGTGATCCAGCGCCTGGTAAGTCACGACCACGACATAACTCTATTTTCCAAGCGCCTGGCCCACTCCTTGAAGGCGGAGGTAACGGGGCTCGATACAAAAATCGGACTGCTTCTCCTGGAAGTCAGCGCCGCCGGAAGAGACCTGACGCATTACGTTCGTGATGGTTATTTTTCGTTCGACATCGAAGCAAAAATCACTCCCGAGGGTCACGAAAAAGAGGTGCACAGTTTTGACCGGATTCCGGCGGAGGTGCACAAGAAGGACGCCGACACATACCTGATTCGGTGCCAACTTCCAGAGTCCGTGTTCGTGACCGAAAGCCGCGGCGCATTGCGAATACCGTTCATACTCGGCATGAACGCCAGAGTGTCGATTTCCGCCTACGACGCCGAGCTGACTATAGAGGCGAGGGTTCGGAACTTCTCCGCGGGCGGCTGTCTGGCCGATATGTCGATCGAAGACAGTCTTTCATTATACGTGGGGCAGACAGTGCCGGACCTGGCCATCACCTTCCCCAATGGCGAATATCTTTTCTCGAAAGGGCGGGTTCGCCATATACGCCCATTCGGCAGCCTCGGACGTGCGGCGGTCGGCCTTCAATTCATCGACGTGTCCAGCACCATGAGCAAAGAGATATTCCAACATATCTCAGAGTGCGAACGGGAAGCCGCCAGCCGGTCCGGTCTGAAGGAGAACGTCACACCTTCGGAACTTTTCATTGCAAAAAGAACCGTCGCCGCGGCCACCAGTATTAGTAAAAGCGAGAAGTCCAAAATGTCCCGGTAGCCCGCCATGGTTCCAGAAGTGTTAAAGGTCGCTCAGCAGCTCAAAGTCATCATGATGTTCATAAAGAACCGCGGCATCTTCAGCGAAGACGCGCTGTTCGAATGTGGTGATATATTAATCGACTGCGTGAAGAGCAACCGGAAACAGCTGCTCTATGCACTCTCATTCTTGAGGGGGCAACCCGAATGGGTACGTCATGCGATACAGTCATCGGGCATTTTCGCGGACATATTGATAGCGCGGGATCCACACTCGGCACTGATCCGGGAAGCAGTCATCGGCGCCTTGATCCACAACATGGGGAAGCCGCTTTTAATCGGCAGACAGATGCCTTCTTTGAAAGTAAATATGAACCCGAGGCAAAGAGCGATCCTCAGAACGCACTCTCAAACCCTGTTAAAGAAGCTCTCCGACTTGAATTGGGAGCCTGGAAAGGCTTGCCGGGACATCATTGAAAACGCGAATGAGCGTTTGGATGGGAGTGGTTACCCCGCCGCCAAGATAGCCTCGGAGTTGTCGGAGCAGACCAAGTTGATATCCGTTATTAAGGCTGTCAACAAGCTGACCCATGAGCGAAACGGCGCGGCACCAAGGCCGCCTTTGGACGCGTACAGGTGGATCCACGCTCAGCCCGATGTCTATGACCCCCGAATTGTGGTCGAATATATCCAACATTACGGGCTCTACCCTATCGGGAGCCTAGGTAAATTCTCCGGCGGCTTTCTGGCCTGGATCATGGATATAGACGGCAAAGGCATGCCGAACAAAGTGCAGCTCACAAAAAATCTGGCGTTTCAGGACACATCCATTGATACCGTTTTGACCTCCGCGGACTTCCACCAGATTGGCGCCCTGGAGGGCATCGTCAACCCGGACGATTTCGACGTAAAGCCGCTTTTTTAAGCCGGCTTACGGCAGGTGCGGATCCGGAAGCGTCACTACTTCGGCGGTTCATCCTGTTCCATCAGCGACGCGCGCAATGCTGCGAAGGCTGAAGCGGTAAGCTCGGAGTTCTGCTCCCGTGCATAAACCAGATAGACCGGATAGCTGAATTCCGGCGCGGCGGGGACCCGCTCCAGTTCACCGCTCTCCAGATACGGTTGAACCACCCTGGTGCGAAAGTAGCCGCTGCCGCCGTGCCGCAACAAATAGCGCAGCGCCAGCGGCCCCAGATCCACATTGATCGCGGCTCGGGCTCTTTCCGGCCAGGCGCTGTCATGCTGCCGGCGAAAATCCGCGCCCCAGTCCACATAGACATAAGGCGCTTCCTCGGCACCGCGACGCACCAGAATCAGCTTCTCCTCCATCAACTGTTCCACTTGCATGCCGGGCCAGTAATCAGGCTGATGAACCAGGGCGGCGTCCAGCACGCTCTGCTCCAGTTTTTCATGCAAGGTGGTGCGCTCGCCGACTTCGGCGCGCACCGCAACGTTCGGACAGGCTTCGCGCAGAGCGGACAACCAGTTCAACAGCCACGGATTCCAGAGGCTGACTTCGCCCCCCAGGGTGAGCACCTGGCCGGCGCCCTCCGGCAACGGCAATGCACGCCGGGCCGCGTCCCAGGTACGAACCAGCTGGCTGGCATGGGTGGCGAACTGCTCCCCATTGGTGGTCAGGCGGGCACCACTGCGGTTTCGCACGAACAGGCGGCAGCCGAGCTGGCCCTCCAGGTTGTGGACGCGCGCGGTCACGGTGGTCTGGGTAACGTGCAGACGTTCGGCGGCGGCCATGAAGCTGCCGGAGCGGACGATCTCCAGGAAGGTGCGAGCCAGCTCGATATCCATGCTTAATATCAATATTTTGAATGTTAAGCCCCATTGTATTTCATTATTCGGCGATCATGCAGCCGTTCATACTGCCGGCTTCAGGTATTGATGGAGTCCGCGATGACCGCGCACGCGCTGGCGCCGCCTTTTTCGGAAACGCAATGGCGACGAATCCACACGCTGCTGGAGGAGCTGGATGACCAGCAGGCGCTCTGGCTGAGCGGTTACCTGGCCGGCCAGAACACCGACACCGCCCGCTTGGGCCAGAAGCCGGAGGACGCTCCGGCGCTGCTGATCGCCTACGGCACGGAAACCGACAACAGCCGGGAGCTGGCCGAGCGATTCAGCGAACAATGCCGTGAAGCCGGTGTGGCGGCGGAGGTCCAGGACCTGGCCCGGGTGCGCCCCCGGCAGCTGGTTAAGCGCAAGCACCTGGTGGTGATCACCGCCACCCATGGCGACGGCGACCCGCCGGAACCGGCATTACCGTTCTTCGAGGGACTGGCGGACGACGCCACCGCGCCCCGGCTGAAGGGGCTTCACTTCGCGGTGCTCGCCCTGGGGGACAGCACCTACGAGCACTTCTGCACCGCCGGCCGACAGCTCGACGCGCGCCTGGAGGCGCTGGGCGGCCAGCGCTTACTGGAACGCCAGGAATGCGATGTGGATTTCGAAGCCCCGGCGAAGGCATGGCTGGCCCGGCTGATCGAGAAGCTGCCCAAGCGCGAATCCAACACCGCCCCGGCCGCTTCAACCAGCGCCACGAAGCGCGGGCCGGTCTATGACAAGCGGCGCCCGCTGGAAGCGGAAATCCTGGTCAACCAATGTCTCACCGCGCCCGACAGGACCAGCCCCATCCACCATCTTGAATTGGCTCTGGAGGCTCCGGATTTCGCGGTGGCGCCGGGCGACGCCGTGGGCGTGCTCGCCGACAACCCTCCGGAGCTGATCGCCGCCGTGCTGGACGCCACCGGCCTGAGCGGCGAGCAACCGGTGACCGTGGACGGCGCCCCCCAACCGCTGGTGCAGGCCCTGCGCCAACACCGTGACCTGACCATACCCGGCGGACGTTTCCTGGAGTACTGGGCGGAGCTGACGGAAAGCGCCGCCCTCCGCGAGGCCGTGGCCGGCGGCACCCGGACACAGCGGGCCGTGCTCAAACAGCATCAGGTCCTGGACCTGCTGCGCGATTACCCGGCGCGGCCCGACGCCGAGGCCCTGGTGGCGTCGTTGCGTCCACTGCAGCCCCGCCTCTATGACCTGGCCAATGCCCTGAGCGCCTTCGACGATGAACTGCATCTCACCGTTAAGCGCTTCCGCTATCCGTTCGCCGGACGCTGGGAAACCGGGGTCGCTTCCGCTTACCTGCTGGATCTGCAGGCCGGCGATTCGGTGCGTCTCTACCCGCATCGGAATGCGCGCTTCCACCTGCCGGACGATCCCGATACACCGCTGGTGCTGATCGCCGAGGGAACGGGTATCGCGCCCTACCGCGCTTTCCTGCAACACCTGGCGGCGGCGGGCCGGCATACACCGTGCTGGCTGGTGTTCGCGGAACAACGCTTTGAAGAAGACTTTCTTTACCAACTGGACTTTCAGGAGGCGCGCGATAACGGCCTGCTCAAGCGGGTGGACACAGTGTTTCAAGCCGAACAGCCCGGTCGGGAGCTGGCCGACCCGCTGCTGGAGCAGGTCGACCGGCTCAGCGAGTGGCTCGAGCGCGGCGCCCATCTTTACTTCTGTGGCGACAAGGACCGTCTTGCCGAAGCCGAAGCCCGGGTACGCGACGCCTTCGACCGGCGCCTGGGCGCCGGCCATTGGAAACAACTTTCGAAGGCGAAACGTCTTCACCGGAACCTGTATTAGGAGGGCCATATGATCGACCGCAGTTCCGATCTCAGCCAGCCCGTGGACGCCCTGAACGAGAGCGAGCAACTCAAGGCCCGCAGCCGCTATCTGCGTGGCGGCATCGCCGAAGGTCTGCAAGACCCGCTCACCGGCGCGGTTCCCGGTGATGACCCGCTGCTGATGAAATTCCACGGCATCTATCAGCAGGATGACCGCGACCGGCGCGCGGACCGCCGACGGCGGCACCTCGAGCCGATCTATCAGTTCATGGTGCGAATGCGCATCCCCGGCGGTGTGCTCGACAAACACCAATGGTGGGGAATCGCGGAGCTTTCCCGGCGTTACGCGGAACGGGGCATCCGCATCACCACCCGGCAAACCGTACAGTTGCACGGTGTACGCAAACCCCACCTGCGTGCGCTGATGCAGGGTCTGCGGGACATCGGCCTGGACACCATCGCCGCCTGCGGTGACGACAGCCGGGGCGTGGTGTGCGGCACCAATCCGTTTTTGTCCCGGGCACACCAGCGCGTCGCGGAACTGGCCCGCATCACCAGCGACAGGCTGATTCCCAAAACCGGCGCTTACCCCGAAATCTGGTATCGCGAGTCCGCTCCCGCCACGCACAGCGAAGAGCCGGTCTACGGCGAACTCTACCTGCCGCGCAAGTTCAAGGTCGGCTATGCGATACCGCCGGTCAACGATATCGACGTCTACGGCCAGGACCTGGGCCTGATCGCGGTGATCGACAATGGTGAGCTGCAGGGCTTCAACGTTTGTGTCGGCGGCGGCATGGGTCAGCTGGACAGCCGCGAGGACAGCTACCCCCGGCTTGCGGAGGAAATCGGTTTCATCGATGCCGAAGACGCCCCCGCTTTCAGCGAAACGGTGATGACCATCCAGCGCGACTTCGGTGATCGCAAGGACCGCCACCGGGCCCGTTTCAAATACACCTTGGATCGTCTCGGCCTGGACTGGTTCCTCGACGAACTGGCGCACCGCCGGGGACGCGACCTTGAGCCGGCGCGGCCACGGCGCTTTGAGCACAACGGAGACCGGCTGGGCTGGCAGCAGGGCGACGATGGCCTCTGGCACGCCACTCTCTATATCGAAAGCGGGCGCCTGGACGATGCTCTGCGGGGGCAGATCAGCGGCTTGCTGGAACAGTACGGCGGCCGTTTGCGCATGACCACCAATCAAAACCTGCAACTGACCCATATTGAAACGCACGAGCTCGAACAGCTGCAGTGGCGCCTGGAGGACCTGGGCCTGGCATGGCGTCTGACACCCGACACTCAGGCGGCGCACACCCTGAGTTGCGTGGCGCTGCCCACCTGCGGCCTGGCCATGGCCGAAGCGGAACGCTACACACCCCGTTTGCTGGATGTGTTTCAGCGCCTCAAAGGCCAGTACGGACTCGCCGACGTCCCGATCACCCTGCGTTTAACCGGCTGCCCCAATGGCTGCGCGCGTCCCTATCTCGGCGAGATCGCCCTGACCGGGCGGGCGCCGGGTCTCTACAACCTCTACCTGGGCGGCAGTTTCCACGGCGACCGGCTGGCCCGTCTGTACGCGGGCAACGTCAATGAAGAGCGCTTTCTTGAATTGCTCGCCCCTTTGCTGGAGCGCTTCGCCGAAGAGCGGGACCACGGCGAACACTTCGGCGATTTTCTGGTGCGTCGTGGCCTGCTCGACGACACGCCCGTCGCCCTCACCTCTTTCTGAAAACGGAGCTTGCCATGTCTCACTATCTTTTTATTCAAAGCCAGGACCCGTTCACGGAGACCCGCACCCACCATCAGTTTGACCTGATCGGCCAGCTGCACGACGCCGGCCATCAGGTGGCGGTTCTGCTGGTACAGAATGGCGTGACGCCGGCCCGGCGCGGCGCCAAAAGCGATCTGTTCGACGATCTTTTGCTGTGGGGCGTCACGGTCCGGGCTGATCAATTCGCCCTGGCGCAACGGGAAATCGACCACGCCGATCTCAAGGACCAGATCGGTGTCGCCGACATGGACCTGGTGATCGATGCCATGCTCGCCGGCCATAAAGTGATCTGGCACTAACCGCCCAACCGGAGCCTGTGATGAGTGATACCAAGACATTGACCTTCGCCTTCATGGAGCCGCCCTTTGAAAGCGAGCGGACCGTGACCTTTTTTCGGCTACTCGATGCCGCCCTCGACCGGGGCGCGGGCGTGCGTGTCTTCGCCTACGAAGGCGCCGTGGCGCTGGCCTTCGCCAGACAGCAGCCGCACGGCAACGCCGTCCATCACCGCGACAGCGAGGAAGAGGATCACCCGCTGACCAAGGACTGGATCGCCGCGCTACAAGAGAAGGCGCGCAGCAAAGGGATCGGGTTCGAGTGGATCAACTGCGGCCTGTGCGTGGACGAACGCGGCGTCAACGACGTCATCGAAGGCTGTGGCCGGGGCGGCCCGCCGGACCTGTGGCGTTACGCCAGCGAGGCCCATAACACTCTGACCATCGGTACGAGGTAATCATGAAAGTACTGCAAGTGATCGACCAAGCCTACCGGACCACCACCGAGGAACAGGACGACACCATTCTCTGGCTGACACAGTCAATGCGTGGCGCCGGTGGCGACCTGATGGTGCTGCTCAGCGGCCACGGTGTGCACTACGCGATATCGCGCGAACGGCAGCCGGCGTTGACGCTGGGCACATGGCGGCAAACCCAGCCGGCGGAACTGCCCCGTGATATCGCCAACCTGGTGGAAAGCGGCGTGCCGGTGTACGCCATCCAGGACGATCTGGAAGAGCGCGGCCTGGGTGGGCTCGCGCTGCAAAACGGCGTTCGCCCGGTCGCGCGCCGCGCGGTGGCGGAACTCTATGAGCAAGCGGACCAGGTATGGCACTGGTAACACCGACCCTGCACACGCCGCTTTGCGACCTGCTGGGTTGCCGGTGGCCGATTTTGCTGGCCGGCATGGGCGGCGTGGCCCGTCATCGCCTGGCCGGCGCCGTGGCCCACGCCGGCGGCTTCGGCGTGCTGGGCATGGTGCGCGAGCCGCCCCATCGCCTACGCGCCGAAGTGGAAGCGCTGCGGGCCGCCGGTATTGAACACTTCGCCGTCAATCTGATTCCCGCCGCCACGGCGCCGGCGCTGCTTGAGCAGCAGATCAGTACCTGCCTGGACCTTTCGGTGCCCTGGATGGTGCTGTTCTGGGATGTGGATCAGCGGCTGATCCGGCGCCTCAAGGACGCCGGCGTCGGCGTTATCCACCAAATCGGCGCAAGCGGGGACGCGCAGGCCGCCGTGGACGCCGGCGCGGACGTCCTGATCGCCCAGGGCGTCGAGGCCGGAGGCCATGTGCGGGGCCGCATGACCACCTTCAGCCTGCTGACCGAGCTGATTCCCTGGAGCCCGGTGCCCGTCGTCGCCTCCGGCGGTATCGCGGAGGGCAGAGGTCTCGCCGCGGCCCTGACGCTGGGGGCTCAAGGTGTCAGTCTGGGCAGCACTTTCCTGGCCACCCATGAGGCCAACGCCCACGATCATCACAAGCGGCGACTGATACAGGCCCGGGGCGAACACACGGTTTACACCACGACCTTCGACCGCAACTGGCACGAACCGGCACCGGTGCGGGTGCTGGCTAACCGGGTTACCCGAGGGGATTACGACGACTTGAAATCCCAGGGCCGCGACCAAATCATCGGGGAACAGGACGGTCAGCCGGTCTACCTGTTCTCCACCGATTCCCCATTACAGGGCGCCAGCGGCGACCTGGACGACATGGCGCTTTACGCTGGCCAGTCCTGCGGCGCCATCAACGCCATCGAGCCGGCGGCTCACAGGATTCAACAGCTGGTCACCGGCGCTGAAAAGGCCCTGCGCCGGCGCTAAGGCGCAGGGTGACCGGCGAAACGATAACCGCAAGGAGTGCATGTATGAAGCAACCGCACCGGATTCAGTGCAAGCGGGTCTACGACGACGCAGACAAAAATGATGGCTATCGCGTACTGGTGGACCGCGTCTGGCCGCGCGGCATCAAAAAGGAAGACCTGCGGGCCGACGAATGGCGCAAGGAGCTGGCCCCGTCCAGTGAACTGAGAAAATGGTTCAACCACGACCCCAAACGCTGGGCGGCGTTCTACCAGAAATTCCACGCCGAACTGGACCAACAAGGCGACGCCGTTGAATCTGTTCTGAAAGGCGCTGATGGCGGCACGCTGACGCTGCTCTACGCCGCCAAGGACGAAGCGCACAACAACGCGGTGGCGCTGAAAATGTATATTCAGAATAAATCGTAGTGGCAGACGAGGGGCGCCCAGCGCTCCTCTTTCCGATTATGGTTTTCCCTGTTTTTTATCTCGGCGCTTCTCTTTCAAGCTCCGTTTGGCCTTTTTCTTTTCTTTCTCTTTGCTCATGATTCATCATCCTCGGCACATGACTCAATTTTGGTAATCAATACGCTGTATTCATGACCCAGAAACCGGGGGTGTACGACATCACCGACTCTGGCGCCGAACAGCGCCTCACCGAACGGCGAGAGAATGGAAATGACACGGTTCTCGGGGCAGGCTCTCCCCGGCTCCACAAGCACGAAATCCACCTCGCCCCTATAATCAAGATCCAATAGCCATACCCGACTATCAATACCCGCGGACGCTGGCTTGTTATCACCCAACTTGCGCCGCTCCATACGCTCAAAAAGGGCGGCTAGAGTGTGCGGGCGTAAAGGATGACACCAGGAACGGATCGACAGATATTTTCGCGCGGCCTCTGAAAGACCACGCCAACGCCGGTGCGAATGCCCGAGCGCCATGGCTGCATCTCCTAAACAGAAATAAGAAAAGGGTTACATGAAGTAGCCGGACGGACAGACGTCCGCCCGGCTTAAACCAGAAAGGTGGGAAAGAGGAGCACTAAAAACCGGCGGGGGAACACGACGCACCTTAAGGAAAATGAGCCAATAGAGACCAGACCATAGCTCACCTATAAAATAAAGCAAGCCATGGCCTAGAAATAGACGTCAGAACACCCCTTGTTCGATCATTGCGTCCGCCACTCGTCGGAATCCAGCGATATTCGCACCGAGTACCAAGTTACCTTGCACTCCGAACTCCCTGGCCGTGTGGCTCGCACGCTGATGAATATCGTACATTATGGTTCTGAGCGCCGTATCCACCCGCTCCGCCGACCAACTCGCCATGGCCGCGTTCTGTTGCATCTCTAGCTGGCTGACGGCGACGCCCCCGGCATTGGCGGCTTTTCCGGGGCCATAGCTGATGCCTGATTTCAGAAATACGGATACGGCGTCGCGCGTACAAGGCATGTTAGCGCCTTCGGAGACACAGATTACGCCATTGGCGACTAATGCTTCAGCGTCGGATCCGGACAGCTCGTTCTGGGTGGCGCAAGGGAAAGCAAGATCGGCATTCTCGCACCACACTGCGGATCGTCCCTGTGGGTAGTCGCTTGCAGGGATGAAATGCGCATCCCGGTGCGTTTCCAGATAAGCAGACAAAGCGCCACGATCACGCTCTTTGATGGATTTCAAAAGAGGGACGTCCAACCCCGCATGGTGCACCAGCGTGCCCGTGGAGTCCGAGCACGTAACGGGCCGGGCACCCAGTTCCGTAAGCTTCTCCATGGTATATATCGCGACATTGCCGGCACCGGAGACCAAGCAGGTTTTACCGGCTATCGACTCACCGCGTTCAGCGAGCATATTCTCGGCAAAGTAAACACAACCGTACCCGGTGGCCTCCTTGCGGCCCAACGATCCGCCCCAGTCCGCTGATTTACCCGTCAATACCCCCTCGAAGCGGCCACTTAAGCGCCGATACTGGCCGTAAAGGTAGCCAATCTCTCGATGACCGACACCAATGTCTCCGGCAGGCACATCAACAGTGGCACCTATGTGACGGTAAAGCGCTGTCATGAACGCCTGGCAAAAACGCATTACTTCGCCCTGCGAACGGCCTTTGGGATCGAAATCAGAGCCTCCCTTGCCGCCGCCTAACGGCAAACCGGTCAGAGCATTTTTGAAAATCTGCTCAAAACCCAGGAACTTGATAATGCCTCCATTTACGCTCGGATGGAATCTTAAGCCACCCTTATACGGACCCAGCGCGGAGTTGAATTGTACGCGATAGCCTTTGTTGACGCGTACACGGCCGTTGTCATCTACCCAGGCGACACGGAAGAAAATCTGTCGCTCGGGCTCCAATAGCCGTTCCAGCACACCTTCGTCACAATAACGAGGCTCGGCCTCCAGCACCGGTGTCAGTGCTTCCAGCACTTCTTCCACCGCCTGATAGAACTCCGTTTGACCAGGACTGCTCTGCTGCAAACCCACCAAAATATCTGAAAAATTACCCATATTGAATTCCTAGAAGTCTCACCCCGCGGGAAGGCCCGCTCCCTCCTCAATACCGAGATGAATATTCATATTTTCGACCGCCGCGCCGGTCGCGCCTTTTCCGAGATTATCGAGACGCGCGATCAAACAGCACCGCTCCTCATTGACAAAGACGAATAGATCCATTCGTTTGTTCCGATTGCTACCTCGTGGATCAAAAAACCGGCTTCAAGGTTAATGACACTGTCCTGCGACATCACACGGACGACCGGCTCATCTTGATACCGCGCGGTTAATACTTCGTGCAACCGCTTCGATGTGACTCCAGGTGGCAAACAGGCAAACTGCAGAGCACCATTGTACCCGGTCTGGGACAACGCAGAGACCACCGGATAGCTACTCGGCAAGACGCCCGCGTCCTCCAAAGTCGTCCCCCTGGCCCATCGACAAAAGCACTATACCGCGTGGTTCCCCTTTGGAGACCGGGAGCCAGCCTCCCCGGGTCGAAAATAACCCCTGGCAAAAATTGGCAGGAGTGCTAGGGTATCGGAATGAACAGCTCTCTTGAACCTGCGCGCCGGACGGCGCCACCAGAAAGTCTCTCACTGAAACCGGCTGTCGGCGCTGTCCGACGGTCGGCAGCTGCGCTCGCCTTCCATTTCTGACGCCGCACCCCAATGGAACGTCCCCGGGGGTTCGGCGCCGCCGGGGACACACAATCTTCTGCACTTCCATTGGAGAAACTGGCATGACCGACTTGCCCCCTATTGTTATTTCCACCCTCGACCGGGATAGGCTTTACGCACTTCTTGAACGCCATCACGAAGACCTTGAAGTGGTCGCTCGGCTTTACGAAGAATTGGATCGAGCCGAGTGCCGCCCTCAAGAGGCGATGCCCGACAATGTAGTAGCCCTGCACCGCTGGGCCTACTTCAAAAACCAAGACAACGGACGCGAACATCGCCTGATGCTCGTGTTTCCCCAGGAGGTGAATGAGGGCGCTGATCGCCTCTCCATCCTGAGTCCAGTCGGGGCGGCGTTGCTGGGACTGTCCGTCGGCGCCAGCATCGATTGGCCAAGCAACGGCAAAACACTGCGTCTGACCCTGATCAGCGTGGACTGACACCCTCTTGCATTTCCAATAAATTCATAGGATGATCCCATTATTATTCATGGGACCAATTCTATGAACACAAACACCCTGCCCCGTCGCTCCCTGGTGGACGGCGCCATTGATCGTCTGCGCCAGGCGGTGGAATCCGGCGAATGGCCGGTGGGCCGCCGATTACCGGTGGAATCGGCGTTGGCCGAGGAGCTGGGCGTGGGCCGGAACACCGTGCGCGAAGCAGTGCGGGTGCTGGTGCACGTGGGCCTGCTGGAAACCCGCCAGGGCGACGGCACCTATGTGCTGCGCCGCCTGGATCCGGCGGAATCGCTACGGCGGCTGCGCCGCACCACCCTGCGCGATCAACTGGAAATGCGGATCGCCCTGGAAAGCGAGGCGGCACGCCTGGCCGCCGAGCGCCGGGACGAAGCCGACCTCCAGGCCATGCGCGAGGCCCTTGAGGCGCGCCAACAGGCGGGTGACGACCTTGAAGCCCGCATTCATCATGACCGGCGGTTCCACAACGCCATCGTCAGCGCCGCCAACAACCCCGCCCTGAGCGCCTTGTATGAGTATTTCAGCGAGGCGGTAACCGAAACCATCGAACGCACCGAGCGCGATGCGGCACTACCCGAACCCGACCATGCCGACCACGCCGTACTGCTCGGCACCCTGGAACGAGGCGACGCCGAGGCCGCCGCCAAAGCGACCCGCACCATGCTGACACCGGCACTGCGCGCGCTGGACACCCTCTGATGCGCCTGCGCCCGGACCCGTTCACCCTGATACTGCTGGCCGCCATTCTGGCCGCGTCGCTATGGCCCAGCGAGGGCACGACGGCCGAGTGGCTGGGGCGACTCGGCTCCCTGGCGGTGGCGGTGCTGTTTTTTATCCACGGCGCCGCCCTGTCGCGGGACCAGATCCGCGCCGGCGCCACGCACTGGCGGTTGCACCTGTTTATCGCCGCGCTGACGTTTCTGTTTTTTCCGCTTTTGGTTCTGCCCATCGACGGCCTGGCGCCGCGCTGGATCCCCAAGGATCTGGCTCTGGGGTTTCTTTACCTGGGCGTACTGCCGTCGGCGGTGTCCTCGTCGATCGCCTTTACCGCCATGGCCCGCGGCAACGTGCCCGCCGCCGTCTGCAGCGCCGCGGCCTCCAACGTGTTCGGGATGATGCTCACGCCCTTCTTGCTGATGTTACTGGTGAGCACCACCGGTGACGGCGGCTTCGATACCCTACAAGCGCTCAGGGATATCGTGCTTCAATTGCTGCTGCCTTTTGCCCTCGGCCATGGGCTGCGACACTGGCTCGGCCCCTGGCTGGACCGGCACCCCGGCTTTTCCGCCCGCTACGACCAGGGCGTTATTCTGCTGATCGTCTATGCGGCGTTCTCCCAATCGGTGGCAAGCGGTCTGTGGCAGCAACTGCCGGTGACGGCCATCGTGCTGGCCGTGGCGCTGTGTCTGCTGTTGCTGGTGATACTGCTGGCGCTCACCACCTGGCTGTCGCGGCGCGCCGGCTTTAACCGGGCCGATGAAATCGCCGCGGTCTTTTGTGGCTCGAAAAAGAGCCTGGCGTCGGGACTGCCGATGGCCAAGGTCCTATTCGCCGGCCATCCCGGGTTCGGCATGATCATTCTGCCGATCATCTGCTACAACCAGATCCAGATTCTGGTGGGCGCCGCCCTGGCCCGGCGCTATGTTCAATCCTCTCCGCACTAACCTCTTCCGGGTCGTCGGCCAAAGGCAAAAGACCCGGGCTCTCCATATCCTCGAATTGATCGTGATTCACTGCCCAGAAAAACATCGCCACAGCACCTGCCAGAATCAGCAGGGACAGAGGAATCATGACGAGGATAATATTCATAACCGAGCGCCTTCCTGCACTTCCTGAATGGAGCCCGCGTGACTCCGCTTACGGTCAATACGCAGCGCATTGAGAACCACCACCAGGGAACTGGTGGACATGCCGATGGCCGCCAGCCAGGGCGGCACCCAGCCCATCGCCGCCAGTGGCATGGCACAAAGGTTATAGCTAAGCGCCCACCGTTGATTCTGGGCCAGCACTCGCAGCGTGGTGCGGGCCACTGTGCGACACTCGGCAATGGCGCTCAAGCGACCGGAACACAGGACGATGTCCGCCTGCGCCTGGGCCAGGTCACTGCCGGAGGAGAGCGCGACGGAAACATCAGCGCCCGCCAGTACCGGGGCATCGTTGCTACCGTCCCCGACCACCAGCACGCGATGACCGGCCTGGCGCAGTTCGCCGATGCGAGCCAGCTTGTCGGTGGGCATGCAGCGCCCCCGCCAGGCGGCCACCCCCAGCTGCGATGCGACCTCGGCGACCCGCGCCCGGGCGTCGCCGCTCAGTATCTCACTCTCAATGCCCCATGCCGTCAGCTGATCTATCAAATCACCGGCGTCGGCACGGATCCTTTCATGAACCTGGAAGCGCGCAAGCACACCTTCGTTGTCGGCGAGGAGAAGGTCGTCCTCGCCTTCGCCACCGCCAGTGGCGAAGTCTCCCCGTCCAAGGCGTAATGCCCTGCCCGCGACGGTACCGGTGATACCCAAACCAGGTAGCACCCGAGCATGATGCGCGGGCAACAGCGCCCGGTCGTTGCTGTTGGCCAATGCCCGTGACAGCGGGTGCTCACTGGTATCGGAAAGACTGGCCGCCCATTGGAGGGCGGTATCCATATCAATCGAATCATCGAGGGCGGTCACGGCGATAGATGGCTCGGTAAGCGTGCCGGTTTTATCAAAAACAACCCGATCGACCCCCGCCAGTATTTCCAACCCGTCGGGGCGCAGCACTAATACGCCCTGACGCGCCAAGACTGAGAGGCTGCGCGTGATAGCAGCGGGAACGGCGAGCGCGAAGGCGCAGGGGCAGGAAACCACCAGCACCGCCAGACAGGCGTCCAGTAGGCGGCTAGGATCCACAATCGCCCACACCAGCGCCGTCAGGGCCGTCAGCCCCAATACGCGCAGCACGAATCGGGATGCGGTCTTTTCGCCGGCACGGGCCAGCCGGGGGCGCTCGGTTTGAGCGCGGGTGGCAAGCCCAGCCAGGTTGGCCAAGAAGGTGTCCTCGCCGCAGTGTGTTACCTGAAGGGTGATCGCTTGGCCTTGAACCACGCTGCCGGCAATCACCCGGTCACCGGCACACTTCTCCACCGGCCTGGATTCGCCTGAAAGCAACGACTCATCGACCCTTGCACGGCTGTCCAGCAGCAGGCCGTCAGCCGGTATCGATCCACCGTCGCGCACCCGGACCCGGTCTCCGGAGACCAGTTCGCTCAGTGCTACGCGGTGAGGTTGGTCGTCACTATCAAGCTTTTCGGCCCAACTCGGAGTTAACCGCGCCAACGCATCGGTGTGGTCTAGAGCGCGGTGCCGTGCGCGCATTTCCAAGTAGCGCCCAGTGAGCAAGAAGAAAACGAGCATGGCCACGGAGTCAAAGTAAACCTCCGTGCCACCGGTCAGACATTGAAAAAAGCTAGCGCCGTAGATCACCGCGATCGCCAGTGCGATCGGTACGTCCATGTTGAGGTGGCGGGCGCGCCAGGCTTGCAAGGCGCCGGCGAAAAAGGGGCGTGCCGAATACAGCACCACCGGCGACGCTACCAGGAAACCCAGCCAGCGGAACAGTTCCAGTGTCGCCCCCTGGATCTCATTGTCGGGCCCAAGATAGAGGACCAGGGCGAACATCATCGCCTGCATCATGCCAAACCCAGCTACCAACAAACGTTTTAGCAATTGTTTGGATTCGTCGCGGCGCGCATCGTCGAGGGCCCGCGCGTCCAACGGGCGAGGTTGATAGCCGGCACCAGTGAGGGCTTCCAGCAGACTCGACAGTGGCGTCTGATGCGGATCGAAGATAATGCGAGTGCGCCGGGTCATCGCGTTGACCTGTACCCTGTGCACGCCCGGAAGCCCCATTAAGGTCCGCTCAATCAGCCAAGCGCACCCACCACAACGAACCCCATCGACTAACAGGCACACTTCGCTGCGTTTGCCCGAAAGCGGACGCAACACATGGCGCGCCAAGCGCGGATCCCGCCAAACCTGGGCGCCGGCATCGGATTCCGCGTCGGGCTTATGGGAGGGACCACGACGCAGCCGGTAATAATCGCTCAGGCCTTGTGCATCGATCCACTCCGCCGTGCCCTGACAGGCGCTCGAGCATACCGGCCGCGGTGCGCCTTCCAGCGTGGCGGTCAAAGGTACATCAGCCGTTGGTGCGCCACAGTGGTGGCAGGGCGCGGTCATCGTGGCCTCTCCTCGGTGCTCTCTTCGGACCTCTGCTGTTCGCGGGTTAACGGCACCCCCCGAAACGATTGGCTTTCGCCAGTGACGTCCCCAGGAGTTTGATAGGCCTGGCTCACCACGATCAGATGCACGCTTCCCGCCAGGCTGGCCAATAAGATAATGAGACCAAGCCACAACAGAGGCACCCGGTACCAGGGCGTTTCAGCGCCGGAGCTATTTTCCATTTGCCAGCATCCAGGCGGCAACTAGTCGTATTTCCGCCTCATCCAGGCGACCTTTCCATGCCGGCATTTGTCCATGCCGCCCCTGACTAATCGATGTCATGATCTGGTCAAGTTCGCCCCCATAAAGCCAGGCATCATCACTAAGATCCGGTGCGCCGATGGCCGGGTTGCCGGAACCATCAGGCCCATGACAGCCGGCACAGGCGTCGAACCGCTTTTTTCCAACTTCAGCGGCTGTCGGACGGTGGGGCGCCCCCGACAAGCTGCTCACATAGTGGGCCAGATTTTTCACGCGTCCGTAGCCGAGAAACTCCCAGCCCGGCATCACCCCTTCTCGACCCGTCCGAATACTAGCCAGAATGGCTTTCTCGTCGCCGCCATAAACCCAGGCGTCGTCAAGCAAATCGGGGGCGCCGATAGTGGTATTGCCGCGTGCATCCCTACCATGGCAAGCCGCGCAGTTGTCCTGGAAAAGGCGCCCGCCCAAGCGAACCGCCTCGGCGTCGGCCGCCAGGTCTGACGGGGCGCCGTTCCGGGCTTTCTCCAGTAACGGGGCCAACAGCGCCTGGTTGCGCTCCTCCGCTCGTTCCAGCTGACCCCGAGAGCTCCAGTCCAGCAGACCATCATAGGCACCAAACCCGGGATAGAGCACCAGGTAGCCAATACCGACGATAAAAGTGCCTGCCGACATCAGGTACCACCAGCGAGGCAATTGACGCACCCCCTCGCGAAGAGTGCCATGGGCCCATACGTGCCCGGTGGTGCCATCCTCACGAGTGGGGATAGACACCCGGGTACCCCAGAGAAACAGAAACAGCGTTATACCCAGATTCAGCACCACCAGGAACATGATCCAAAGCGACCAGTGAAGACTCATGATGATTAATCCCCCTTGTCGGTTTTCGGGAATGTTCCTGAACGTGCCGGGTCGGCGTCCACCGGATCTTCCATGGGTAAGTCAGCCATGCGACGAAAGACGGGCTTGTGCCGGTCGCGCCAGACCCATATCCAGATACCGATAAACACCGACATCAACACAACAATCATGACGCCGATGGCGTGTCCCCATATTGGATTCATGGCACGGCATCCCCTTTCAAGGCGTCGGGTGACGGACGGTTACGTCCCAGGCCTTGCAGGTAGGCCACCAGGGCATCCAATTCCGTCTTGTTTTTGAGAGCCTCCGGGGCCTCGGCGATCGACTCACTGCTATACGGATCACCAAGAGCCCGTAGGGCCCTCATACGCGCCTGTATATCCGCCGGATCGATAGTAGCCTCGGCTAGCCAGGGATAGGCGGGCATATTGGATTCCGGTACCAAGGAGCGTGGTGCAATGAGATGTTCGCGCTGCCAAGCGTCGGTGTACTTACCACCAACCCTCGCCAAGTCAGGCCCGGTACGCTTGGAACCCCATTGGAACGGCCGGTCGTATACCGACTCCGACGCCACGGAATAAGGCCCATACCGTTGAGTCTCGAACTGCAGTTTGCGGATCATCTGTGAATGGCAGACATGACAACCCTCGCGTACATAGATGTCACGGCCAGCCAAGCGCAACGGTCCGTAGGGCTTAATGTTGTCGGCGGGCTGGACCCTGTGCGCCTCCATGAACAGAGGGGTAATCTCCGCCAACCCGCCGAGCGAGACCATGAAGGCGGTTAGAATGCCCAACAACCAAGCATGCTTTTCAATCTTCTCAAAATGACGATAGCGAATCGGAAATTTCATGACGCACCCCCACTGGCAGCGGTCAAGGGTTGGGGGGTCTGATCATGCGTAGGTTCCGGGATTGGAACGGGTATCGGTTTAATTAAGTGCGCCCTGGCATCATCAGCGGTGTGCCAAAGATTCCACAACATCAGCCCCATGCCAGCGAGAGTGAACAGGCCACCGAGCCAGCGCACCACGTAAAGAGGCTTGATCGCCATCAGGCTTTCCATGAAGGAGTAGGCCAGAGAACCGTTCGCCAGTGTCTCGCGCCACATCACGCCTTCCATCACGCCAGCGGCCCACATGCCGCCGATATAGATAAGCGTTCCCGCCACATGCAGCCAGAAGTGTACCTCCATCGCAGTCCTGGAATACATTGGCTTGCCCAGCGCTCGCGGCGCCATCGCGTATAAGGAACCAATGGTGATCATCGCCACCCAGCCCAGGGAACCGGAATGGACGTGCGCCACGGTCCAGTCCGTGTAGTGGGACAGGCTGTTCACGGACTTGAGCGCCATCATCGAGCCCTCAAATGTGGCGGCGGCGTAGAAAACCAGCGAAAGCACCATGAATTTGGCGGCCGGATCCGTTTTCAGACGGTGCCAGGAACCATTGAATGTCAGCAGTCCGTTGGCGGCCGAACCCCAACTGGGCATCAGTAGCACCAGAGAAAACGCCACCCCTACGGACTGCACCCAATCCGGCAGCGCGGTATAAATCAGGTGATGCGAGCCGGCCCACATGTAAACCGAAATCAGGGCCCAGAAATTGACGATCGAAAACCGATAGCTCCAAAGCGGCTGGCGGGCCTGACGCGGCACGAAATAATACATCATGCCAAGGAACCCGGCGGTCAGGAAGAACGCTACAGCGTTGTGGCCGTACCACCATTGCACCATGGCATCGACCGCTCCCGAATAGATCGGATAGGACTTGGTCAGTGAAACCGGAATCACCATGTTATTGACGATATGCAGCAGACCCACGGCGATGATAAAAGCACCGTAGTACCAGTTCGCTACATAAATGTGCTGAACGCGGCGGCGGGCCAACGTGGCAAAGAAAACGACCCCGAACGACACCCAAGTTACCGCGATTATAATATCAATCCACCACTCCGGCTCAGCGTACTCCTTACTCTGTGTCAATCCTAACGGCATCGTGACCATCGCCAGCACACAGGCTGTCTGCCACCCCCAAAAGGTAAATCGGGCCAGTCGCCCGAGGGCCAGACGTGTATGGCCGGTCCGTTGCACAACGTAATAGCAGGTACCAATGAGCGCGGAGCCGCCGAACGCGAAAATAACGCCAAAGGTGTGGTCAGGCCGGATACGGCTGAACGTCAACCAAGGCACGCCGAAGTTCAATGACGGCCAGTACAGCTGTGCCGCGGCGAACACCCCGACGGACATCCCTATGGCGCCCCAAACAACGGCCGCCAGCAGGAAAAGACGTACAATCTGATCGTCATAGGTTTCGGTGGTTTGTGACATGGGCATTCCGGTGGCTTCCCTTTGTTGATTCGAGCGGTTTACTCATGGGGCTCAAAGATGTCGTGATCCGGTTCGCCACTAACATCAAGGAAGCCTACCAGACCGCGCTCCATCCGTGACAGCGCATGATCGACAAGCAAGTAACGGCCGGGATAGTCCACTTGGAACTCCACCATAGTGGTGCCACCTGGCGCGACGGAGGTGGTCTGCACATCCTTCAAGGGCTCACCACTCAAGCTTCCCTCATGATAAACGCGGTCGAATATTTCACCGATAACATGGAAAGAAGAGGTGGCATTGGGGCCACCCACACCGAAGAAAATACGCACCGTCTCTCCGACCTTCGCCTCCATGCGATGGGTCTTGGTAAGGGCGTCGGTCGCGCCGTTAAAAACGTAGTATTCAGGCTGTTCGTCGAGCATCTTATCCAGGGAAAATGACAATTCCCCCCGCTGACCGTGTGGTTCCGTGGTATAGAGTTCTCCCTGCATCACGTAGAATTCTTTATCCACCTTTGGCAACCCGCCGGGCGGCTCCACCAGGATCAGCCCATACATACCATTGGTGATATGGTGCGCAACCATGGGCGTGGCGCAGTGGTAAACATAGAGGCCCGGTTTCAGCGCCAGGAAAGCAAAGCTTTCAGTTTTGCCCGGGGCCACCTGAGTCACCTCGGCGCCACCTCCCGGACCAGTGACGGCATGGAAATCCACGGAGTGAATCATGGTGGATGCCTTGTCATTATGAAGCTCGACAGTGACCCGGTCGCCCTGCCGAACCCTCACGAAGGGTCCTGGTATCTGATCATTGAACGTCCAGAACTTGTAGCGCGTCCCATCCGCCAAATGACCCACCTTTTCCGTGGTTTTAAGACTTACACTAACGTTCTGGGCGGAACGGGACCCTATGGCCGGCGGCAGGTCCATGGGCGAATGGCTCAAATCATCGCTTTCTATGCTGGCACGCGCCTCCGCCCCCGGTTCGCCGACCAGAATGCGGCCTTCCATGCCTGCTGCACGATGCCCCGGTACCGAGCACCAGTAGAAAAACTCGCCGGCCTTACCGGTACGAAAGATCAGCACGGAACTTGAACCCTCGCCGCTGACACGATCGGAGCGCGCCTCGAAGGCTTCCGCGACGACATCGTGAAGCGCCCCGTCGCCGTTAATCATGTTGATCTGAACAAGGGTGTCTTCCGGCACCCTTAAGGTCGGATTAACCTGGCCATCGATTTCGCCGCCCTGGCCGATATAGACCAATTTACCCTCAGCTACCGCAGTACGCAGGGTGAAGGTCATGTCCGCCATGTATTCGGAATCCGTGCTCGCCGCGAGCAAGGGAGCCGACAGGACAGCAAACAGCGCGGTGAATAGGAGTAAGGGGGAAAACTTCATAATTATCACTCTCTGTGGCGTTTTGGCCGCGCGTACCCAACAGCTTCAGGGCAGCGCTTTTTTATTTCCTGGTAGTACCCTCTATAATAGGTATATCGTATACCTATTATTTGGCATGCCGCAAACCCCCTTTTCCCTTTAATCCGCTGGAGTCTTGCCATGGATCAAGATCACGCCGGAAACCGGCCTCTTCCAGATTTTCCTTTGCTGCGATTCCCGTTTCGGCTTTTCTTTATTTCTTCCGCCCTGGTGGGTGCCATCCTGATTCCATCGTGGCTGTGGGTCTGGACCCACGGATGGCTGGGCTTGGCGCTCGAACCGGTGTCCTGGCATCAGCATGAAATGCTGGCCGGCTTTGCAAACGCTGCGGTAGCTGGTTTCTTACTCACCGCGATATGCAACTGGACCGGGACGCCGCCCCTGTCGGGCCGGCGTCTGTTAGGCCTGTGGTTGTTGTGGCTCGCAGGACGGCTGGGCATGGCGCTCGGCGCCGACTTCCCCCTGCTCGCCGCACTATTGGATCTCGCCTTCTTGCCTGTGGTGGCGCTGAGCTTGGGGTTACGTGCCTGGCACGCACGCCAGCGCCGCCAGGTGGTGTTGCTGCTGGTATTGATGATGCTCTGGGGGTTGGATCTGCTGTTTCACTGGACCGGAGACGCACGCTTCCTGCACGCGCTGGTTCTACTGACCGCATTATTGATCCTGGTGATTGGCGGCCGGATTACACCGACGTTCACCGCGAACTGGCTACGGATGCAAGGCCTCGATCCTGAGAGCGTTGTGAGCCGCCCGTGGCTGGATCGCGCTGGCCTGGTGGCCACCTTGGTGCTGGTTGTGCTGGAGGCAGGGGCCTGGAAGGTTCCGGCGCTGACCGGCACGGTGGCCCTATTGGCGGCGTTGCTGGTGCTAGCCCGGCTGGTGAGCTGGTCCGGCTGGCGAACCGCCCGCGAGCCGCTGTTGTGGCTCCTCCATGCTGGCCACCTTTGGGTGGCGATTGGCTTTTTGCTGCGAAGCCTGGCGGCGTTCTCGCTGGTGCCCGATAGCGCCTGGCTTCATGCGCTCGGCGCCGGCGCCATGGGCACCATGATTCTGGCGGTAATGACCCGAGTGGCCGTCGGGCACACCGGCCGACCGCTTCGCCTGCGTCCCGGCGGCCTTTGGGCCTACGGGCTAATTCTGGCCGCTGGCATGGCACGCGTCCTGGTCTCACTAGGCTGGCTACCGCTGATGTCCGGCCTATGGGTGGCATCGCTTGCCTGGAGTACCGCCTGGTTGATATTCCTGATGGTCTACGGACCGATACTGATGGCTCCTCGCGCCGACGGCAAACCGGGTTGATGCGAAAACCACTCATAACAGCCGGACACAGTGCGCGACCACGGTATCCCCTGATTCCATCGCAAGGAGCTAAATTGGAGGGCGCCTCATGATTCAGGTTCATCTTTATCGTTATCTCCCTGACCAGGACACGCATCCGCATATGGACCGCGTTGATCTTCCCGACCAGTTTCATAGCCGTATGGTTTTGGATGCCCTTGAGTATCTGCATGAGCAGGACCCCACTCTGGCCTACCGACGCTCTTGTCGAGAGGGCGTGTGCGGCTCTGACGGTATGAATATCGATGGCAAAAATCGCCTAGCCTGTGTGACGCCAGTGAAGGAGGTGCTGGGGAAAAGCGGAGACCTGACTATTCGCCCGTTGCCGGGAATGCCGGTGATTCGGGACCTGGTCGTGGACCAGAGTTTGTTCTTTGAGCAATACGAGAGAACGAAACCGTGGTTAATCAATCGAGAACCGGCGCCGGGTAAAGAGCGACTGCAAAGCCCTAGTGAGAGGGCCAGACTTGACGGGCTTTATGAATGCATTCTGTGCGCCTGTTGCACCTCTCAGTGCCCGTCCTGGTGGTGGAACCCGGTTGAGTACCTGGGCCCGGCCGCTCTGCTCCAAGCATACCGGTTTATCGCCGACTCGCGCGACGATGGCTCGCCCGAACGTCTGGCCTTGTTGAAAGATCCTTACAGCCTCTTTCGTTGTCGTAGTATTGGGAACTGCACTTGGGTGTGCCCCAAGGGTCTGAATCCGATGCAAGCCATCGGCCGGATACGTCAGGAAATGGTTAAGGACGCACTTCGCAAGGAGCCGGACCCCAGCTAAGCCCCGCCCGATCCCCGGCGCGGCGAGGCTTATAACCATGGACTTCGCCTCGTCCGGCCTTAATTCAACTCAACTGTCTCCCAGGCACGCTGCGCGCGCAGGGCGCGCGGCTTGCCGGCGACCTGGAACAGCGGGCGGTCGCGCCGCCAGCGTTCGGCGGCGGCGTCCCGCTCATCGGCCCAGAGCGCGTCCGCTTGCTGGTAAAGGTCGTTGGTGCGCGCCAGGGCGCCGGCCAACGCGATATGGGTGGCCGGCGCACCGGCGGGTTGCGCCGCCACGGCGGCGAGCCCGGCCTGGCTGGCGATAAGACTTTCCAGAAAAGACCGGGGCCAGCCCCGGGCGCGGCCTTCGCGGACCAGCCAGGCCTGCACCGCCAGGGCGATGAAGGTGTCCTCCACGGTGCGGAACGGCTTCACGAAGTCGCTGTAGCCGTCACCGGGCAGTACCGCGTCGGCCTTGGCGCCGTCGAACACGGCGGCCACATGGGGCACTTCGGGCACGAACTCCAGCGGCGGCTTTTCCACCAGGCTGACGCCCTGGGCGTGGGTGTCGACCTTGGCGATCTTGAGCGCCGGGCGTTCGTTGTCGCCGCCGCCATCCACGCGCCCCACCACCAGCAGGCCGGTACAGGCGGAACCCAGCGTGGTCCAGGTTTTCCGACCGCTGACGGTAACGCCGCCCGGGCCGCCGTCGAGGAAGCGCGTCTCGATGTCGCGGGGGCGGTTACCGCCGGCTTCGGTGGCGCACATGGCGAGCAGCTCGTGGTCGTCCACGGTGCCGCCGTTCACTTGAATCAGTTGTCGCAGCGCCGACTGATAGCCGGCGGCGAACGCCCAGCCCACCCGGTCGGCGGCGAAGCCGCCGCGCAGGGCCAGCCCTACCGCGTCATGGCGCTCGGCGGCCAGTCGGCGCCATTGTTCGCACCAGGCTTGCAGGCCGTCCGGCGCGGGGACCTCGGTGGGCCGGGTCAGACAGAACGTCAGGTCGTCATTCATGGTCAAAACGCCGCTCTCCCCACCGACGCACCGCCGTCGATAAACAGGGTCTGGCCGGTGATGTAGCCGCTGTGCTCGCCGAGCAGGAATGCCATGGCGGCGGCGATTTCGTCCGGCTTGCCGAAGCGGTCCATGGGTACGGACGCCAGATAGCGGGCCTCGCCCTCGCTGCCGGGCGGATTGTTTTCGCGGAACAGTTCGGTCTCGGTGGGCCCGGGGGCCACCGCGTTAACGGTGATGCCGGTGCGCGCCAGTTCCAGCGCCCAGGTGCGGGTGAAATTCACCAGCGCCGCCTTGGCCGAGGCGTAGGCGGTGCGCCCGGGCATGCCCAGCACCGTCAGGCTGGACACATTGAGCACCCGGCCCCAGCCCTGTTCGCGCATGTTCGGCAGCACCGCCTGGGTGGCCTGGATGGCGGAGTGCAGGTTGACGCCCATGACCGCGTCGAAGCTGTCCAGGTCGATCTCGCCGAGGGGCTGCGGGCGCACCAGGCCGACGTTATTGACCACACCGTCGAACCGGAAGCGGCGCGCCAGGTCGGCGAACACCGCGTCCGCCTGCTGGCGGTCGGACAGATCCGCCGACACCAGGGTGCCGGGAAAGTCCCGGTCGTCCGCCCGGCGGGCGATGCCCACCACGCCGTGGCCGGCGGCCGCCAGCCGCTGGGACAGGGCCCGGCCGATGCCCTTGCTGGCACCGGTGATCAAATAGGTTCTTGTCGTGGTCATTCAACGCTCCAATTGAAAAGGCCCGTTCAACGGGCCGGCACGCCCTTCACGGTGGCACCGTCGGGCACATCGTGCAGCACCACGGCGCCGGCGCCCACCACCACATTGTTGCCAATAGTGACGCCTTCGCGCACCACCGCGCCGATACCGATAAAGCTGCCCTCGCCCACGGTGACGTTGCTGGCCAGATGGGTGCCGGGGCAGAGGTGTGCACCGTCGCCGATCACGCAGTCCCGGTCCACGGTGGCGCCGGTGTTGACGATCACCCCAAGGCCGACGCGGCTGTCCACGCTGACCACGCCGCCGGCCAGCACCACCGCGCCGGGGGTGATCTCGGCGAAACGGCTCACCGACGCCTGGGGGTGGATGATGGTGGCCAGGCTCACGTTCTTCGACACCAGTTCGCGCAGGCGGCTCAGGCGGGCGTCATTACGGCCGATGCCCACCGCCACCGAATCGATGTGCACCAGGGCGTCGAGCAGCGCGCCGCTGCAACCGACGATCTGCCAGCGCTCGTTGGCCTGTTTGTCCGGCCAGGCGTCATCGTAGAACTCGATTTTGCGCCACCCGGACGCCATCGCCGTATCGGCGAGTACCTTGCCGTGCCCGCTGGCACCCAGAATCGCTAACGACCTTGTCATACCCACCTCCTCACGCCGGTGCTGGTCTCTTCGTTGTACCACAAAAGCGGCGGCGGTGAGCGTGGCGACATGCGACGTCCGCGGCGGTGAAAAAGACAGCGGTCCGCCCCGGTGCGTACAATAACGGCTCTCGCACGCCACGACCGATCCCATGACCGACCAGCGCTTGATACCGCCCTGCCTGCACGACCTGGACGTTAGCGCCTGGGACGCCGGCCTGTATCTGGCGCGCTGCCGGTTCCGCCCGGAACAACTGCGCGACAACGCCTTCCAACTGGCCCGCGTCCCCGAGCCGGACACCCTGAGCGGCGCCATCGCCAAGCGCCGCTGCGAGTACCTGGCCGGCCGGGTGTGCGCCGCCACCGCCGGCCAAGCGCTCACCGGTGAGCGCCTGCTTCCGGCGCTGGGCAAAGACCGCGCGCCGCTGTGGCCGGCGCCCCTGGTGGGCGCCATCACCCACAGCCACGGGCGTGCCGCGGCGCTGGTGGGGCACCGGGATCAATGGCAAGGGCTGGGTCTGGATTATGAGGCCTGGCTGGCGCCGCGCCGGGCGCTACGCCTGGCCGGGGAGATACTGACCGAACAGGAACGCCAGGCCCTGCAGGGCCTGGATGAGGCCGAGCAGGCACGCCGGATCACGCTGACGTTTTCGGTGAAGGAGAGTCTGTTCAAAGCGCTCTACCCGCTCACCGGACGGCGCTTTTACTTCCAGGACGCCGCCCTGGACGGAGAAGACCGGATCCGCCTGCTGACCACGCTGTCCGCCGACTGGCGGCAGGGTATGGCCCTGCCCTACCAGTGGCGGGACGACGACGGTGTGCTCAGTTGGATCCGGGTGCCGGCCTGAGGTCGGTCAGCGTTCATTCCTCGCAGAACAAATTTCCCTCGTGCTGGCGACTCAAACGCACCAGGTCCACCGCGCCGGAGAAATAGGCGTCGCCCTCACCGCCGACACTGACGCCCAAGGCGTCGGTGCTCAGCACCGGTACGCCGGGTTCAGCGCCGAAGGCGGCCACGACGTCACAATCCACCGCGAGGGTGACACGCTCACCGTCCGAGGCGAGCTGGATTTCACGCCAGCCGCCGCCGCTTTCCAGACTGGTGAGCATGCGCTGGCTTTGCGCCGGCAAATCCACTAACAGACGATCGTTGCTGAGAGTCACCGTCAGCGCGGTGCCGTTGGCGGACGCCAGCGACACCACCGGGCCGGTGTCCGCCTGGTCGGTGCGCGCCCTCAGGTGCAGAGAGAAGCGCTCGCCGATCACGGTGTTGTTCAATGCGCTGGTGGCGCGCGTGGCAAACCGGGTATCACCGTCGAAAACCGCCACCCGACCGATGGCGCCGCCGTCCTCGAGTGCCGGCGCCACCGGCTCGCCGGCGCTGTCGAGCACATAGAGCGCGTCGCCATAGGCGGAGGCGTCATCAATGCAGGGGCTGTCGCAGTTTTCCTGCTCTTCCATCACCCAGAAGCCGAGCACGAAGCCGTCCACCGGCATGTACTCCACCGGCGCCGGCACGTCGCGCTCCACGTAACGGGTATCGTCGCCGCCGCAGGCCGCCAAAGCGGCGGCGAGCAGCACTACGGGCAAGGTGTTCTTCAATCTCATTACGGCTCTCCTCAGCGATCGGTGCGCGGCTGCAGGGTGACGTCGTCCACCACGGTGCCGTCCAGGGTACGGGTCAGCACATGCAGGTCGTCGCCCTGGATATCCAGAGTGGTGTAGGTGTTCACGTTGTCGTCGAACAGCACGTCCGCCACCAGCGCGATGCCGCCACCGTTGTTGTCGTAGTACTTGGCGGAGTCGGAACCGGCAATCAGGTAGGTAGCCCCGCCCGGCGTCGGTTTGCCGCCGCTCAGCGGCAGGCTGCGCGAGTACATGTGGTCGTGGCCGGAAAGCACCAGATCGATGCCGGTTTCATCCACCACCGGCGGGATGTAAGCCAGTGAGCGGCCGTTGCCGGAGGCGGCATTACCGTTGTACGGCGGGCGATGCACCATCAGCACCTTCCAGGTGGCATCGCTGGCGTTCATGTCCCGGCGCAGCCAGTCCATCATCACCGGCCAGTCTTCCTCGGCCTGCAGCTCGGAGGTGACCACGGCGATGTGGACCGGGCCGTAATCAAAGCTGTACACCGCCCGGTCGTAGGGCGCCGGCAGGCCGTTATCGCTTTCCGGCAGCGGGAACAGGTCGGCGAATTTCTGCGCGCCTTCGTTGTAAACCTCATGGTTGCCCTGGGTGGGCACGAACGGATGCGAGGCCAGCATGTCGTCGCCTTCCAGAGCTTCCAGGAACAGGCGCACCAGGCGGTAATCGGTGAGGTCCTCGGTGACGTCGCCGACGTGCAGGATCAGATCACCGTCCGGCAGTTGCGCCTGCATCTTGCGATACAGCTCGGTTACCAGGCCGCTGCCATTAAAGATGTTTTCGTTGGACAGGGTCTGGGTATCGCCGAACAGATGGATGCGTACGCGGTCGTCGCCGTCATCGGTGGTGAAACCGAAGGTCTCGCTCATGGCCCCGTTGGCGCCCACCTGGTACTGGTAGCCGGCGCCCGGCTGCAACCCTTCCAGGGTGGCCCGGTGCACGCGCACCACGCCGGCCTCGCTGCCGTAGAAGAACGGCACCACCGCGGATTGCGCGGCCACGTCCTGGCTCAGGCCGTCCGTACCGAAACGTACCCGCGATTCGGTCACCGAGGTGTCGGTGAACCAGGCCACGTTCATGGAGGTGGCGTCGTGGCCGGGGGTCAGGAAGACATGACGCGGTGCCGTGTCCAAACGCTCGACCAGGGCGCGCACGTCGGTCATCAGCGAGGAGCCCTGGGCGTCGTAGGCGCGGAACAACAATGACCGCGTGTCGGCGGACGCCGGCAGGGTGACCTGCAGCATGCCGTCGGCGTCGGTGTCGCCGAGTACGTTGACGTTGCTGATCTGGTCGGTGCCACTGTTGTACTCGAAGGTCTCCAGGGTGACGCCCGGGGCCGGTTCGCCGGCCTGGTTCACCACCAGCATGTTGGTGCTTTCGCCTTCCACGCCCCAATCGGTCAGCAGGCGATAGCGGCTGCCCACTTCCTTGCGCACCACCGGATGATGGAAGGTGTCGCCGTCCAGTTGGCCGTCGACCACCACCGAGACGAAGGTGTTCTGAATGTAGTCGCGCACGCTCAACTTCAGGTAAGCGACCACGCCAGTGGCATCGCTGAAACCGCTGAAGTTGCCCTGCCAGCGCCCGTTGGTTTCGCTGACACCGGACGCGGTGAGGTCGGCGTCTTCCACCGTCATGCTGGCCTTGGTGCTGTCATAATCCAGGGTCAGGGACAGGTCGTTGAAGGCACCACCGCCGGTCACGCGGATGGGAATACTGAAGGTGCCGCCCGGGTACAGACTCAGATTCTCGCTGTCCAGATAGAGGCGCGGCGCACCGGTGACCACATTGAACAGATAGTTGCCGGCGGTGACGTTGCCGTTGACGTCGAACAGGCGGTAATCCAGACGATGCCAGCCGTCGTCCAGGCCCTGCGCCTGGTAGCGGATGCGGTCACTGCCGTTGTGGGTCAGGGACGAGGACACGTCCTGGCCGTCCAGGGTCAGCTGGCTGGCGCCGAAGTCCACGCCGGAGGCGTCGTTGACCTGAAGGGTGATCAGCGGATCGGCGCTGTCCACCGTCTCGCCGGAAGCCGGGCTGGCGGTGACGCCGGGGCCTGCCAGATCGGTGTCGTCACTGTAGATGGCGGTGAAATCGTCCAGCACCACATGGGAGTCGATACGCTCGGCGGTCTTCAATACCAGGAATCGGAACGGTTGGTAGAACGTCAGCGGTTCCTTGTAGCCGGTGCCGATGCTGGCCTTCATGAAGTGCCAGCCGCGTTCCGGCAGCGCTTCGCCTTCGTTGTTGTAGTTGATGGTCACGGTCTTGCCGTCGGCGTCCTTGAGGCTGCCGCGTACCCACCAGACCTTGCCGGCCAGTTCGTCGGGGATGTACACATTGACGCCCAGATACTTGGGATAGCCGGGCAGCGCGGTGACGCCACCGGGATCGGTGAGGTAGGCACCGAAGGTGCCGGGCTGGTCCGGGTTGGCTTCCCAGTTCAGTTCCATGGAGTAGCTGCCGTCGAAGACCTGATCCTCGACACGCTCGATGTTGACCTGATTGTGGCGCGCGCCGGCGGCCTGGAAGGCACTGACGTCGCCTTCGAAGTCGGCGACGATTGCCGGCGCCACACCGATATTGATGGTCAGTTCGGCGCTGCGGCCGGCGGCGGACACGGTGACGGTGCAGCTTTCGCCCTGCACACGGGTGGTGGTGACGCTGCCGTTCTCCGGGTTCACCTGGCACAGCGCGGCGTCGTCCACCTGATAGTCCAGCGCTTCAGCGGAGAAAGTCACCGACTCACCGTCACTGATCAGTTCCGGTTGCAGAGTTACAGTGGCGCCGCTGTCCACGGCGATGGCGTCGCTGGGGAAGCGGATTTTGTCCAGCTCGTCGGTGACGCGAACCCGCGCCACGCCCTTGCGCTCGCCGACCTGAACCACCACGTACCCTTCGCTGGCGCCGTCGCCGGCGCGGAAGGCGCCGGTGCGCGCGTCGATCAGCCCCAGGGACGCATCGCTGATGCCGTACTCGGGGATCTCACCGCCCTGCTCCCAGGAGCTGGCGTCATAACCCACGCCCTTGAAACGGCGATAGGTGGAGCCGGCCATCAGCGTGATGGTGCGCGGATAGACCGCCACCGCGTTGCTGGCCGCGCGGGCCCGTTCGGTATTGAGCGCCAGCCCCCACTTGGTGGCGGTAACCCGCTCGCCGCCGTCGGACGGCGTGTTAAGCAGATGGGTGTACCGTTCACCGGGCAGCCGCGCCGCCAGGGTGGTGGAGCCGCCGCCATCCAGATTGATGGCCCGGTCGGCGCCGTAGGCGATCATCAACTGGCCCAGCTTGGTCTGGGTGATGCCGTCGGTGAGCGAGCCCACCGGCTTGTCGACCACCAGGAAAAAGTAGCTGCCGTCATTGCGCACGCCGAAAGCGGTACGGCCACTGATGGCGTTCTCGTCCTGGTTGGCGCCGAGCTGGCCGTCTTCCACCAACAGGCCGCGACCGAAACCGCCGCCCAGGGCGCTTTTAACCCGGGCCCAGTCCGGGTCATCGGTTTCGTAGCGGATGTCCACACGGGAGCCGGTGGTCAGGGTACCGCCGTCGACCAACAGCGCGTGGCCGGCCGGCAATACATAGCCGTTGCGGTCCTCGATGCGATCCACCACGGTGCCGCTGAGTGGCGGCAACTGGGCACTGATACCGCCGTGTTCCAGGGTCACCACGCTGATGCCGTTGGGTTCCGCTTCGATCAGCGCGGCGGAGCGGCCGGCCAGATCCACGGTGCCCCGGTAGCTTTCCGCCAGATACAGTTCCGCATCGCCGGTGCCGCGGGTGAAGCTGGTGTTCACCTGGCTGGCGTTGTCGAAGTAATGCACCTCGCCCAGCTCGCCCAGGGCGTTGCCGTCCTGGTAGAGATTGAGGGTGAAGGTGGGCACGTCCTGAAGAATGTCCGCGCCGCCGTCTTCATAGACCGCGATCACGTCTTCATTGCGGTCGGAAAAGCCGGTGTAGGTGATACCGTCCTTCTTGATCAGACCGCTGTTCCAGCCCTGGGTCATGCTGTAAGGGTCCGCGTTGACCGCCAGGATCAGGTTTTCGCCGTTGTCGATGGCGTGGTTGGCCGAGACCGTGGTGCGCTCGAAGGAGAACTGGCCTCGCGAGCGGGTCAGCGGCACCAGCGACAAACTGTCGCCGAGGGTGAACTCGGCGCTGATGATGGCTTCGTCGCGGGTATGGTTCAGGCGGCCCTGGGTGAGCGTCAGATCCTGGTTCACCGCGTAGCGATGGAAGTCGGTGATCTCCGTGTTCTCCGGCTCGCGCGCGGTGGTGCCGGAAACCGTCGGCGGCGTTGCCGTCTCGAATTGCTGATCCGCGTCCTCGGGGGGCGCGATCACGTTGGCGGTGAATGACTCGGCGCCGGACAGATCATCCACATAAGGGACGTCCGTGGTGGTCTCAAGATACTCCGTATCCGTATCGCCTCCGCAACCGCTCAATGCCACGGCGGTTAACAGAGTCAGCGGAGCGGCGCGCATCCAACGCCGCCAATGATGGCAACTCACGATTTTCTCTCCCGGTATAGAAAGGACTGACTGACAGGCCAGCGGCCAAAAGCGGTAAGTTAGTTGCCATTGATTGCAGGGGCGTGAACAGAACGTGACAGCATTTATGTCAGTGCAAAAAAAAGCGGCCCGAAGGCCGCTTTTTAGGTTTCCAGAATCAGAACCGGGGGATCAGAACAGGTCCTGATCCAGGCTCATCATGGTGCCGGCACCGGCCTTGATCTGCTCGGCCAGGGCGCCGGCGCGGGGCAGCAGGCGCTCGTAGTAGAAGCGGCCCACGGTGACCTTGGCGCGGCCGAAGTCGTCGTCGCGTTGCGCGGCGGTGACCATCATGCGCGCCCACAGCCAGGCGTAGGTGACGTAACCGAACAGGTCGAGGTATTCCACCGCGTTGGCGTTGACCGCGTCCGGGTTGTCGCCGGCCTGGCGCAGCATCTCGGTGGTGGTGCTTTCCAGCAGCTCCACGGCGCTGACCAGACGTTCCTTGATGCCGTCCAGGCCCGGCTGGTTGGCGTTGTCGTCGATCCAGCGGCGGATGTCGGCGAGGTACGCTTCCACGTATTTACCGCCGTTGCGGGTCACTTTGCGGCCGGCCAGATCCAGCGCCTGGATGCCGTTGGTGCCTTCGTAGATCTGCGAGATGCGGCAGTCGCGCACGAATTGCTCCATGCCCCACTCACGCACGTAGCCGTGGCCGCCGAACACCTGCTGGCCGATCACGGTGGTGTCGAAGCCGCGGTCGGTGAAGAACGCCTTGGCCACCGGGGTCATCAGGGCGACCCGGTCCTGGGCGGCTTTTTTCTCGGCCTCGTCCTCGGAGAACTTGGCCTTGTCCAGCTCCATGCCCACATAGGCGGACAGCGCCCGGCCGCCTTCGTTGAGGGCGCGCATGGTCAGCAGCATGCGGCGCACGTCGCCGTGGACGATGATCGGGTCGGCGTTGCCGCCTTCGTTCTGGACGCCGGTGGCGGCGCGGCCCTGCAGGCGCTCGCGGGCGTAGTCGGCGGCGCTCTGGTAGCTCACCTCACCCAGACCCAGGCCCTGGATGCCGATGGACAGGCGCTCGTAGTTCATCATCGTGAACATGGCCGCCAGGCCCTGGTTGGGCTCGCCGATGATCCAGCCCTTGGCGTCGTCGAAGTTCATTACGCAGGTGGCGGAGCCCTTGATGCCCATCTTGTGCTCGATGGAACCGGCGGCCACGCCGTTGCGCTCCCCGGCGTCGCCGTTGGCGTCGGGCAGGAACTTGGGCACCAGGAACAGGGAAATGCCCTTGGAGCCGGCGGGGGCGTCCGGCAGCTTGGCCAGCACCAGGTGGATGATGTTGTCCACCATGTCGTGCTCACCGCCGGTGATGAAGATCTTGGTGCCGGAGATGTTGTAGGAGCCGTCGTCGTTGGGCACCGCCTTGGAGCGCATGATGCCCAGGTCGGTGCCGCAGTGCGGCTCGGTGAGGCACATGGTGCCGCTCCACTCGCCGCTGTAGAGCTTGGGCAGGTAGGCCTGCTTGAGCTCTTCGGAGGCGTGCGCGTCCAGGCACAGGGTGGCGCCGTTGGTGAGCGCCGGGTACAGCGCGAACGAGGAGTTGGCGCTGTGCATCATCTCCTCGAACAACACCGCCAGGGATTTGGGCATGCCCTGGCCACCGAATTCCGGGTTGCCGGAAAACGCGCTCCAGCCGTTCTCGGCGTAGGTCTTGAAGGCTTCCTTGAAGCCTTCGGGGGTGGTCACTTCGCCGTTGTCGAAGTGGCAGCCCTGCTCGTCGCCTTCCCGGTTGAGCGGGAACAGCAGGTTTTCCACCATCTTGCCCGCTTCATCGAGGATCGCGTCGGACAGATCGCGGGTCACCTCGGCGGTGGCGGACATGGAAGCCCAGAGCTTATCGGCCTCGAACACATCGTTAAGGACGAAGCGCATGTCTTCCAGGGGCGCTTTATAGGTGGCCATTGGCATATCTCCCGAAACAGCTTGGTCGCGGGACGATAGTTTAGTCCCGGCGAACAGGGCGTAAATGTTTATTTGTGACCCGCCGTTCATCCTCTTCCCGGGGCTCCGGGCGGCGCCACAGCCACAACATCAGGGCGCACAGAAACAGCGGGACGCCGATCTTGACCGGGTTGGGCACGGGGGACAAGGCGATGATGCCGATACTGACGAGCATCATGGTGGAGGCGGCGCATTTGCCGCGCCGGGATATGGCGCCGCGCTCACGCCAATGGAGGATGGGCGGCCCATAACGGGGATGATCCAGCAACCAGGACTCCAGGCGCGGCCAGCCCCGGGCGCCGGCCCAGGCGGCCACCAGCATGAACACCACGGTGGGCATGCCCGGCAGAACCACGCCGATCAAGCCCAGGGCCACGCACAGCAGCGCCAGGGCACGCCACAGGAATACCTTGATCATGGGCTGATTACAGCACGGCGGCCCCCCGCCGGGCCAGCGGCGGCCTATTGCTCCTCGAAGGAGGCGTAGTAGGCCGCCAGGCTGTCGATCAGGGCGCGCACCGCCGGCAGCATGCCGCGGCGGGACGGAAACACCGCATGAATAATATCCCGGCGCGGAGCCCAGTCCGGCAGCAGATGGACCAGGTCGCCCCGCGCCAGGGCGTCACGGACGGTCAGCAGCGGCAGTTGCACCACCCCGACCCCGCCCAGCGCCGCCCGGCGCAGGGCCACCATATCGGTGGTCACGAAGCGCGGTACATGGCGCACCGATAGCGGCCGGTCTCCGGGGCCGTACAGGTCCCATTCATAGCGCGGCGCCGGGCTGCCCAGCCACAGCGTGGGCCAGCCGGCCAGGTCTTCCGGTCCGGCGGGCGTGCCGTGGCGTTGGATCAGATCCGGGCTGGCGAGCAGCCCCAGGTGCCGCTCGGACAGCACCTTCATCACCAGGTCGCTGTCCTCCAGCGGCGGTTGACGGACGCGGATCGCCACGTCCACCGCTTCGTGCACCAGATCGACCCGGCGGTTGGTGGCCTCCAGATGCACGGTGACCCCCGGGTAATCGCGCATGAAGCCGGCCAGGAACGGGCCCACGTGCACATGCAAAAGCGTCACCGGACAAGCCAGCCGGATCACCCCGCGGGGCTCCGCCCGCACGCTGTCGATGGCCTCCTGGGCGGCGTCCGCCTCCACCAGCATGGCCTTGCAGTGCTCGTAGTAGGTGTGCCCGGTCTCGGTGGTGGAGAAGTGGCGGGTGGAACGGTGGATCAGGCGCACGCCGAGCCGCTCTTCCAGGGCCGCCACCCGGCGGCTGAGTTTGGATTTGGGCACGCCGATGGCGCGGCCGGCCGGCGCGAAGCCGCCGTGCTCCACGGTTTGCGCGAAGTAATAGAGGTCGTTCAGGTTTTCCATTGCGCCGCCATTATCGTCCCATAAATAGAACAAAGCGTAGCACTTTAGCCCACTACCGGGCATACCGTCTCATTTATAGCATTCAAAGCATGGAGAGGCAGCCGGCTTCTCCAGCCATCAAGGAGCTATATCATGAGTACTTACAATCGCTTGAATAAGGACGACGCGGCGGTACTGCTGGTGGACCATCAGGCCGGCCTGTTGTCGCTGGTCCGCGACATCGACCCGGACCGCTTCAAAAACAACGTGCTGGCCCTGGCGGATATGGCCGAGTACTTCCAGCTACCCACCATCCTCACCACCAGTTTCGAGGACGGCCCCAACGGCCCGCTGGTGCCGGAGCTCAAGGCGCAGTTCCCGGACGCGCCCTACATCGCGCGGCCCGGCCAGATCAACGCCTGGGACAACGAGGATTTCCTCAACGCGGTGAAGGCCACCGGCAAGAAGCAGCTGATCATCGCCGGCGTGGTCACCGAGGTGTGCGTGGCGTTCCCGGCCCTGTCGGCTCTGGAGAAGGGCTTCGAAGTGTTCGTGATCACGGACGCGTCCGGCACCTTCAACGCCATGACCCGCGACGCCGCCTGGCAGCGGATGACCGCCGCGGGCGCGCAGTTGATGACCTGGTTCGGCGCCGCCTGTGAGTTGCACCGCGACTGGCGCAACGACATCGAGGGCCTGGGTACGCTGTTTTCCAATCACATTCCGGATTACCGCAATCTGATCACCAGCTACAACACCCTGACCTCGAAAGCCTGACCCGGTGGGCGCTCGCCGAAACGGCGGGCGCCCCGGCAGCGGGGTTAATAGCCGCCGCTGTCCAAGGTCTCCGGCAAGTCAGCACTCACCCCACCGCGGGCGGCCGCCTGGCCCTTGCTCATCAGTTCCTCGACCGTCATCGACGCCCCATTGAGAGTGACCTCGCCCTGCTCCAGTGTCAGGCGGGTACGTAACCGGCCGTCCTGCTGGCGTAGCCAGCCGCTGCTTTGGTAATCCACCAGGCCGGCGCGCAGGCCGGGCGGCAGCAGCGCGGAGGCGGCGTCGAAATCCACACTCAGGTCGACCAGCCGGGCCAGCGCCGCGGGCGGCAGCATCTGCAGCTCGGCGAAGCTCGGGTTGAGGCCGTCCAGGCCGTTGTAGTCGAGGGCGCTGTCCAGGGTGAGCTGGCGTTCGCCGGCGCCGTCCACCACCATCTTGACGGTCATGCCGGTGCGTTCGGGATGCAGCAGCTGGGTGCTCATCACGGTGATCATCTCTTCCCCCAACGCGGCCATCCGCTCGCCCTTCTCCTGCATCGCGGCGGAGTCACCCTCGCCGCTCATCGCCTGCATCATCATTTCCAGTTGCAGACTGTCCAGCTCCTGGGAGATGCGCTGCACGCGGATGGCGGCGGCGCGGTCGAAGCCGTGCCAGTCAAAGCCCAGCCAGGCGCTGTCGACGCGCTCCGGCACCTGGTCACCGCTCAGCGCGTCCAGCCACAGGCCGCTGTCGCCGCTCAGGGTATCGCCGTCTTCCCGGGTGCGGGTGCGCAGGGTCACGTTGCCCGCCACCTGCTCGCGGCCACCGGCGCTGACGCTGAGACCGTTGGCCGCCATGGTCATGTCGATCAGCGGCAGCACCTCGCCGAGCATGGCCTTAAGGCGGACTTCCGCGTCCAGCTCGGGCAGCACCAGGGCGCCCTGCGGGCCGGCCACGCGCAGGTCGCGGCCGCGCACAAAGAAGTCGCCGACCTTGGCGACCGGGTCGTCGACCCGACCGTCCATGCGCAGCTCCGCCAGCGAGGCACTCAGCTCCGGGCTCTCGAACCGGAACGGCGACACCAGCACACGCAGGTCCACGCCGCCGTCGAAGGTATACCAGCTGTGCCCGATCACCGGCGGCTGGCCGGCGAACAGGCCGTCGACCATCTGCTTGATTTCCGGCGGCAGCGGGCTCAGGTCCAGCTCGCTGCGCGCGTAGGCGAGCCCCAAGGACGGACCGTCGGGGCCGAACAGCAGCGGCCCGTAGTGAATCTCGCCGCGATCACAAAGCTTGCCGGAGTAGGCCTGCAGCATGGCCATATCCGGCGGCAGCCGATCAAACACCAGACAAATACGCGTGTCGGCGCCGAACAGCCCCTTGTCGTACTCGGCGATATCCAGCCGCACCAGGTCGGAGCCCGGTATGATTTCCTGGCCCGCCACCTGGGCGCGCACCGTGTCTTCCACCTTATTGCCGATCACATAGCCGGCGGCCAGCCAGAGCCCGCCCAGCACCAGGACCGCGAGAAGCAGTTTTTTCATTTTTCCCCCAGAATATTATTGTTCCGGCCGGCAGCCGGTACCCCCAGCCGCTAACTATAACGGCATCGCCGGGAAATTTTCACCACGCGGTTCGCAGCTTCCAGCCGCACAAAAGCGTCTCTGGGATCCTGCCGGGTGGCTAACGCCACCCTTTCGCTTGCCAGGCAAGCTCCCCACAGGTGCCACACACCACAAAAAAAGCCCGGCGCGAAGGCCGGGCTTTTCGGTCGTACAGTGACGGCCGCAATCAGAACGCGAAGTGCTCCGCGTCCAGCTCCATCAGGCTGTCGATGCCACCCTCGATAGCGCCTTTGTGGCCGGCGATACGGGGCAGAATGCGCTTGAAGTAGAAACGCGCGGTGCTGATCTTGGCCTTGTAGAAGTCCTCGTCGCCGGCGCCGGCGTCGAGCTGCGCCTGGGCCTTGCTGGCCATCAGCGCCCACAGGTAGGCCAGGGTCACGTAACCGGAGTACATCAGGTAATCCACGGAGGCGCCGCCGGCGTACTCCGGGTTCTGCATCGCCTGCATACCGATGGCCTGGGTCAGATCGCCCCACTCTTTGTTGCTGGCCGCCAGCGGCTCGATCAGCTCCTTGAGCTTGTCGTTGTCGGCGTTGGCTTCGCAGAACTTGTGGATGATCTTGGTGAAGTTGCGCAGGGCCTGGCCCTGGGTCATCAACACCTTGCGGCCCAGCAGGTCCAGCGCCTGGATGCCGGTGGTGCCTTCGTACAGGGTGGAGATGCGCGCGTCACGCAGGTTCTGCTCCATGCCCCACTCGCGGATGAAACCGTGGCCGCCGTAGATCTGCACGCCGTGGTTGGCCGCTTCCAGACCCACCTCGGTGACGAACGCCTTGGCGATCGGCGTCAGCAGCGCCATCAGGGCGTCGGCCTCTTTGCGCTCTTCCTCGTCCTTGGCCAGCTTCACGGTGTCACCCAGCTGGGCGCAGAAGTACACCAGCGCGCGGCCGCCTTCGGCGAACGCCTTGCTGGTCAGCAGCATGCGGCGCACGTCCGGGTGCACGATGATCGGGTCGGCCGGGCCGTCGGCGTTCTTGGCGCCGGACAGGCTGCGCATGGCGAGGCGGTCCTTGGCGTAGGTCAGGCCGCCCTGGAAACCCAGCTCGGCGTGGGCCACGCCCTGGATGGCGGTACCCAGACGGGCGAAGTTCATAAAGGTGAACATGCAGTTCAGGCCTTTGTTCTCCGGGCCGATCAGGTAGCCGGTGGCGCCGTCGAAGTTCATCACGCAGGTGGCGGACGCCTTGATGCCCATCTTGTGTTCGATGGAGCCGCAGGCCACGCCGTTGCGCTCGCCCACGCCGCCGTTACCGTCGGTGAGGAACTTGGGCACGATGAACAGGGAGATACCCTTGGTGCCCTTGGGCGCGTCCGGCAGGCGGGCCAGCACGATGTGGACGATGTTGTCGGCCATGTCGTGTTCGCCGGCGGAGATGAAGATCTTGGTGCCGGTGATCTTGTAGGAGCCGTCGGCCTGGGGCTCGGCCTTGGTCTTGAGCAGACCCAGGTCGGAACCACAGTGGGCTTCGGTCAGGCACATGGTGCCGGTCCATTCACCGCTGGTGAGCTTGGGCAGGTAGGTCTGCTTCTGCTCGTCGGTGCCGTGGGCTTCGATGGTCGCCACCGCGCCGTGGGACAGGCCCGGGTACATGCTCCAGGACCAGTTGGCGGTGCCGGTCATTTCGGAGATGGCGATGCTGGAGGAGCCCGGCAGGCCCTGGCCGCCGAATTCCGGGTCGCCGCCCATGGCCGGCCAACCGCCTTCCACGTACTTGGCGTAGGCTTCCTTGAAGCCTTTCGGGGTGGTCACCACGCCGTTCTCGAAACCGCAGCCTTCCTCGTCACCGGAACGGTTCAGGGGCGACAGCTCGTTTTCGGCGAACTTGGCGCCCTCTTCCAGGAAGGCGTTGAGCAGTTCGCTGTTCACTTCTTCCAGACCCAGTTTGGCGTAGTGGCCGTCCAGGTCGAGAACTTCGTTCAGCACAAAGCGCATGTCGCGCAGGGGAGCCTTGTAATCAGGCATGTCGGATCTCCCGGAATGGTTTGCAATGCAGGGAAACCGGCCCCGGAGGTCTGTGGAAAGAGCAGCGAAACGGGGCGGGTCCATCGTCAGGACGGCAATGGTAGCGCCGCCCGAAAGCCGGTGCCCACAACTATTTGTGACCCGTAAGTCAAACAAGCGTTTGAAACCACTTTTCGTCCGGGAAGGCTGGTATAGTTCCGCTCAGTATCAGGGCACACGAACAGGAGCGACCCGCCATGATCGACCCCAACCTGCTGGATATTCTGGTCTGTCCGGTGAGCAAGGCACCGCTGATTTTCGACGAGCGGAAGAACGAATTGATGTGCAAGGCGAGCGGCCTCGCCTACCCGGTGCGCGACGGTATTCCTCTCATGTTGGAAGAAGAAGCTCGCACCATGGAAGACGACGAACTTCGCTCCCTGTAGGCCCGAGAACCACCGCCAAGGATGCCCCGATGAAACGGCTGCTCTCCTCATCGCTGTTACTCTTTTCCTTTGTTTTCGCCGCCGGCCAGACCGCCTTCGCTCAACAGACGGAGGGCGGTAACGGCGACGCCACCGCCGAGGATAACGCCGCGGCGGCCGCCCAGGAGCAGGCCCGCAAGCGCGAGGCCTGTCTGCTGCGCGCGGCCCAGACCGCCGGCGACGACGTCACCCTGGAACAGCTGCGCGGCTGGTGCGACGACGGCGCCCCCGAGCAGCGGCTGCCCCACGAGGACGCCCTGCTCGCCCGCCTGGCCCTGGAGCAGACCAGCCAGGAAAACCCGTTCGTGATCACCCCGCACCGGCGCAACTACCTGATGCCCTACAGCCACTGGAGCAACCCCCAGTGGAACGACCCGGACCGCGAGGACCAGAACCTGGATTCCGGCGAGGTGAAGTTCCAGTTCTCCCTGAAAGCGCCGGTGTACGACGACTTCTGGGACGGCAGCACCCTGTACATGGCGTTTACCGGGGTGTTCTTCTGGCAGGCTTACAATAGCGAGGAATCGCGCCCATTCCGGGAGATCAATTTCACCCCGGAGGTGTTCCTCGCCAAACCCATCGACTGGCAGCTGGGCCCGGTTCAGTCCGAGCTGCTGGCGTTCGGTTTCCGCCATGATTCCAACGGTCAGGACGAGCCCACCTCACGCAGCTGGAACCGTCTCTACCTGCGCCATGTGTCGCAGATCGGCTCCTACTATGTGTCGGTGATGCCCTGGTACCGTATCCCCGAGGAAGAGAAGGATTTCCCGCTCGATCCGCGCGGCGACAACAACCCGGACATCGAAAAGTACATGGGCAATTTCCAGCTGGAGGTGGCGCGGGTGTTCGGCAACCACGTGCTGGAGTTGATGGTGCGCAACAACCTGCGCTCCGACAATAAAGGCGCCGGACAGATCAACTACTCGTTCCCGATCAACGATCGCTTCAAGGGGCTGGTGCAGGTCTTCACCGGCTACGGCGACTCGCTGATCAACTACGACGATTACGAAACCCGCTTCAGCCTCGGCATCCTGCTCACCGACACCCTTTAAACCTCCCCGGGCAGGAGCGGGCTGTGGGAGCGGGCCTTGCCCGCGAAAGGGAGCGAAGCTCCCGGCAGGATCCCAGAGCACTCTCTAACGGCAGCACAAACAGCCTCTCTGGAATCCTACCGGCCGGCTTTACCGGCCTTTCGCTTGCAAGGCAAGCTCCCACAAACCTCGCTTCGTAGCGAATCCTGGCAGGGTTGCCTCCCCGCTCTAGGGCAGAGGATACAGGTCACCATCCAGAGCCATCACCACCTTTTCCCCTCGTGCCGGGCGAATCGGCCAGCCTCCAGTAAGACCGCCGAAGGCGGGTAGCACGGTGACACCCTCGCGCAGCCAGAATACCGGGGCGCGCACGCTGTCGGCGCCGCCATGCAACCGGTAAGCCGGGTGCAGATGGCCACCGAGGACATGTCGACCGCTGACCGGATAGGGGTCATGGACAAGCCGGAACGGCCCCAAGTCCAAATGCGAGTGCCAGATCATATCCAGGTCGAGACCCTCGGCGTGACGGTCATGATTGCCAATCACGACCTCCGGGGTCAGTAACGCATGGCGCGCCCGCCAAGCTGGCCAAGCATCCAGAAACGGCTCACCCCGACTTGGCCGATGGTGGAAAAAATCCCCTAGAACGATCAGTCGTGCCGGCTGAAAATGTTCGATTAAAATACTGAGCCGGTCCAGGTCCGCGCGGCTCTCGCCCCCCGGTACCGCCAACCCACGGCGACGCAGAAAGGCGCCTTTGCCAAAATGCGTGTCCGCCACCAGCAACGCGCTGTCGCCGGGATAGAACAGGGCCCGGTCGCCGTGCAGCCAGACGGTCTCACCGGCCAGGGTCAGTGCCAGGCTGTCGCTCATGCGTCCCCCGCCCGCCGGTCCGCGTGTTTCTCCAGGCGCTCGGTCATGCGCGCCACCCGGTCGCGCCAGCTCTCGGTGCTCAGCCGGTTACGCAGGCGCTCCACCCACAGCGGAAACGCCAGCGGCGTGAACCGCTCGGGGGTGGTGAGCACCAGGGCCTGGTCGCGGGCCCGCTCCAGCACCGCCCGCAACCGGCCGATTTCCAGCTGGCTTTCCAGCACCTCGCGGCGCGCCTGATCCAACAGCAGGTGGTCCGGGTCGTAGCGGTCCAGGGTGTCGTAGAGCAGGCCGCTGGACGCCTGCAGCTGCTTGCCGGTTTTGCCCTTGCCGGGGTAGCCCTGGAACACCAGCCCGCTGATCCGGGCGATGTCCCGGAAGCGGCGGCGCGCCAGTTCGCCGGCGTTGAGCGCCGCCAGCACATCCTCCACCAGGGATTCCGGCGTCAACAGCGCGCGCCAGTCGTCCTCGTGCAGCGGCGGCACCTTGGCCGCGGTGAGCAGCTCCAGCCCGTAATCGTTCACCGAGATCGAGAAGGTGGCGGGAAACCGCTGCCCCAGCCGCCAGGCCAGCAACGACGCCAGCCCTTCGTGGGCGAGCCGGCCGGCGAACGGAAACAGGAACCAGTGGGTACCTTCGCGGGAGCGGCTGCGCTCGATCAACAGTTGGCGCCGCGACGGCAGCGCCGACTGGTCGAGCTGCACTTCCAGCACGTCACGGATCGCCTGCACTTCCTGGTCCCGGTAATCGCCGCCGGCCACCTCCTCGAGGATATCCAGCACCGTGTCCGCCAGCTCCGTGGACAGGGGCAGCCGCCCGCCCTGCCAGCGCGGCACCAGCGAGCGCCGCCCCTTGGCCGCGCGCACATAGGCGGTCATATCACGCACCCGGATCAGCTCCAGGGCCCGGCCGGAAAACAGGAACACATCGCCGGGCTTGAGGCGGGCAACAAAACTCTCTTCGATGGTGCCGATACTGCCGCCGCGTGGGTATTTAACGCGCATCTGGTAATCGCTGGTGATGGTGCCCACCGCCATGCGGTGGCGGCGCGCCAGCCCCTGGTCGGTGACCCGGTAGACGCCGTCGTCCTCCACCACCCGCCGGAACTGGGGGTAATGCTCGAGCACCGCGCCGCCCCGGGTAATAAAGTCCAGGCACCATTGAAACTGGGTGTCGGTGAGGCCGGCGAAGGCGTGGGTGGCGCGGGCCTCCGCCAGCACCCGGGGCGCCTGGAAGCCGTCGCCCACCGCCAGGGTCACCAGGTGCTGCACCAGCACATCCAGGCACAGGGTCAGGGGCGGGCGCGCCTCCACCCGGCCGGCGGCCCAGGCGCGCCGGGCGGCGGCGATCTCCACCAGCTCGAAGGCGTGGCTGGGCACGCACAGGATTTCGCTGTCGGCGCCGGGCCGGTGGCCGGAGCGCCCGGCGCGCTGCATCAGCCGCGCCACGCCCTTGGGACTGCCCACCTGCACCACCCGGTCCACCGGCGAGAAATCCACGCCCAGATCCAGGCTCGAAGTGCACACCACGCAGCGGAAGGCGCCGTCGCGCAAACCCTGCTCCAGCTTCTGCCGCAGGCGCCGGTCGATGGAGCCGTGGTGCAGACCGATCTCGGTGATCCAGTCCAGCCGGGCTTTGGCCAGCGCCTCGAACCACAGCTCAGCCTGGGCGCGGGTGTTGGTGAACAGCAGCGCCGTCCGGCCTTCTTCCAGGTAGTCGATCACCGGTTGCAGTTGCGCCAGCCCCAGATGCCCGGCCCAGGGAAAGCGGTCCACCTGGTCCGGGCAGAGGCCGCGCACCGTCAGTGTCTTGGGGCTGTCTCCGGCAATGCGCTCACCGCCGGGTTGCCCGCCTTGCGCGCCGCCGAGCAGCACCGCCATGGCCTGGTCCAGATTGCCCAGGGTGGCGGACAGCCCCCACACCGGCAGGCCGGGCCGGCGCGCGCGCAGCCACGCCAGGCACAGCTCCAGCTGGACGCCGCGCTTGCTGCCCAGCAGCTCGTGCCATTCGTCCACGATTACCGCGTCCAGGTGCTGGAAGCGCTGCGCGGCGTGCTTGTACGACAGCAGCAGCGACAGGCTCTCCGGCGTGGTGATCAGCGCTTCGGGCAACCGCTTGCGCTGGCGCGCCCGGGCGGCGGAACCGGTGTCGCCGGTGCGGGTTTCCACACGCCAGTCCAGGCCCACGCCGTCCAGCGCCTCGCGCAGATTGCCGGCGGTGTCCTCGGCCAGCGCGCGCAGCGGGGTGATCCACAGCACCCGCAGGCCGCCGCCCCGGTCGCCGCGGTCCAGCGCCCGGGACACCGGCCCCAGCCAGGCGGCCAGGGACTTGCCCGAACCGGTGGGGGAATGAATCAGGCCGGAGCGGCCGTCGCGGAACGCCGCCCAGCCGCGGCGCTGGAACGGCGCCGGGGACCAGCCCTGGCGGGCGAACCAGGCGTCCACCGCCGCCAGACCGTCAGCTGCCGTAGGCATCCAGCAATTCCTTGACCTGGGTCAGGCTGTCCGCCTGATCCGGCGTCAGGTCCTGGCGCCAGCGGGCGATGCGCGGAAAACGCAGGGCGATGCCGGATTTATGGCGCGGCGACGGCTGGATGCCCTCGAACGCGATCTCGAACACATGATGTGGCTGCACCGACCGCACCGGGCCGAATTTCTCCATCGTGTTGCGGCGGATCCAGCGGTCCAGGCGGCCGATCTCCTGGTCGCTCAGCCCGGAGTAGGCTTTGGCGATCGGCACATAGCCGTCGCCGTCCGGCACCGCCAGGGTGTAATCGGTGTAGAGGTTGGCGCGGCGGCCGTGGCCGGGCTGGGCGTAGAGCAGCACCGCGTCCAGGGTCAGCGGATCGATCTTCCACTTCCACCAGTCGCCACGCACCCGGCCGCTGCGGTAGGGGCTGTCCCGATGCTTCAGCATCAGCCCTTCCACCTGGTGCTCGCGGCTGTCGGCGCGCAACGCGGCCAGCGCCGGCCAGTCCGGCGCGTCCACCAGCGGGCTCAGTTTCAAGGCCGGCTCGCCGGCGTCGGCGATCAGGGTTTCCAGGGCCGCGCGGCGCTCGCGCAGGGGACGGGCCCGCCAGTCCCGCCCCTGGTACTCAATCAGGTCATAGGCGAGAAACGCCACCGGCACTTCACGCAGCAGCTTCTCGCCCACTGTTTTGCGCTGAATGCGGCGCTGCATTTGCGAAAACGGCAGCACCCTGTCGTGCCAGGCCACCAGTTCACCGTCGAGCACCGCCTCGGGCAGCGCCCCGGCGGCGGCCTCCACTTCCGGGAAGCGGCCCGCCATGGGCTCCTCGCCCCGGGACCACACCCAGACGCCGTTAGGCCGCGCAATCAACTGGGCGCGGATGCCGTCCCATTTCCATTCCGCCTGCCAGTCGCTCAGCGGGCCGAGGCTGTCCGGTTCGTCCTTCAACGGCGACGCCAGGAAAAACGGGTACGGCTGGCCGTCCCGCTCCTCGCGGCGCTCCTCACTGAGCAGGTGGGTAAAGAAGCTGGCGCCGGGCTCGAACTCGCCCATCAGCCGGCGCGCGATCAACGCCCGGGGCAGCCCGCTCCGTTCCGCCAGGGCCCGCTCCACCAGCCCCCGTGAGACGCCCACCCGCAAGCTGCCGGTGAGCAGCTTGTTGTAGAGAAAGCAGGCCTCGCGGGGCAGCCGCCGCCACTGCGCCATCACCCGGGCTTTCTGCTCCGCCTCGTCCTGGCCGCGCAGGGCCAGGACGCCGCCTTCCACCCAGGCGGTCAGCGAGGTGTCCGCGGGCGCCGGTTCCGGGGCCGGGTCCATCAGCAGGCTGATGGTTTCCGCCAGGTCGCCGACGTGCTGGTAGGTCTCTTCCACCAGCCACTCGGGCAGGCCGCAGGCTTCGGTGACCCAGGCGCGCAGTTTGCGCGCGCCCACCAGCCGTTTCATGCGGCGGCCGGTGAGCATGTACACCGCCCAGGCGCCGTCGTCCGCCGGGGCGCGGTCGAAATAGCGCTTTAGGGCGTCCAGCTTGACGCTGGTGCGACTGGTGGCGTCCAGCTCCGCGAACAGGGCGATGAAGTCGCGCATCAATCGCCCTCCCCGCCGTACAGCGTGCTCAAGGCGCGCGCCTCGATGCCTTCCTCTTCGTTGAGATAACGCACCAGTTCGTCGCTGCGCCCATGGGTGGTGAGCACCGTGCGGGCGCCGCTTTCGCGCACGGTGCGCAGCAACGCCGGCCAGTCCGCGTGGTCGCTGAGTTCAAAGCCGTAATCGTAGCCGCGCCGCCGGCGGTTGCCGCGAATGCGCATCCAGCCGGAGGCGAAGCCGGTGCTGGCGTTCTTGAAACGGCGCATCCAGGGGCTGCCGGCCGCCGACGGCGGCGCCAGAATCAGCTCGCCGCTGAAATCATGCTGCCGAGGCAAGGCGGACACCGGCGCGGTGGCAAGCATCGGCACACCCGCGCGACGGTACAGCTCGGTCAACGCCACCATGGCGCCGTGCAGATACACCGTGCGGCCGGCGTGTTCAGGCCGCTCCGCCAGCGCCGCCAGCACCCGTTGCGCCTTGCCGAAGGCGTAGGTGAACAGAATACAGGGCCGGTCGGGATGGTCGTCCCACCAGCGGCCGATATCGGCGGCCACTTCCTCCACCGGCGGCCAGCGGTAACAGGGCAAGGCGAAGGTGGACTCGGTGATCAGGGTGCCGCAGGGCACCACCTCGAAGGGCGCGCAGGTGGGGTCCGGGTCACGCTTGAAGTCGCCGGTGACCACCCACACCCGGCCATCGTCATGGGCCAGGCGCACCTGGGCCGAGCCGAGCACATGGCCGGCGGAGTGCAGGCTCACGCGCACCGGCCCGAAGCGACGGCTTTCGCCATAGTCCAGGGCTTCGAAGTGATGTTGGCGGCCCAGGCGGTGGCGCAGAATCGGCACGCTCTGGTGGTGGGCCCAATAGCGGGCGCTGCCGGAGCGGGCGTGATCGGCGTGGGCGTGGGTGATCACGGCCCGGGGGACCGGTCGCCAGGGGTCGACGTAGAAGTCCCCGGCGGCGCAGTAGAGGCCCTCCCGGGCCGGATAGATCAAAGGGTCATCCATGTCCGCGATGGTAATAACGCCCGGTGAGGCGGCGGTGAAAACAAGGTAAAAGCCGTTGATCGACGCCATGGGCGGCGGGCTTCACGTTGTTTTTCTGGAACAGGCGCAACACTGTGCCGATGACTCCGACACGATTGATCACCGGTGCCAGTCACGGCATCGGCCTGGCGATGACCGCGCGCTGTCTGCGCGCCGGGGACCGGGTTTTCGCCGTCAGCCGCGACCCGGACCGCAGCGACGCGCTTGCGGCGCTCGCCGCCGAAGCGCCGGATCGCCTGCACCCTCTGGCCGCCGACCTGTGCGACGAAGACGCCGTGGCGCGCCTGTTTGAAACGGTGCGGGCGCACACCGACACCCTGGACGCCCTGGTGCACTGCGCCGGCCTGCTGCACGACGCCGAAACCGGCCTGTCACCGGAAAAGCGGGTGGAGGACGTGAACCTGGCCGCCCTGCAGCGGGTGTTCGCCATCAACGGCTTCGCCCCCATTTTGCTGGCCCGATACGCGCTGCCCCTGCTGCGCCACGACCGCCGCGCGGTGTTCGCATCGCTGTCCGCCCGGGTGGGCAGCATCGAGGACAACCGGCTGGGCGGCTGGTATGCCTACCGGGCCAGCAAGGCGGCGCAGAATCAGTTTTTGCGCACCTTCGCCGTGGAGGCCCGGCGGCGCGCCAAAAATCTGATCGTGCTGGCGCTGCATCCGGGCACCGTGGAGACCGGCCTGTCCGCCCCGTTCCGCGCCAACGTGCCCCCGGAAAAGCTGTTCAGCGCCGACTTCGCCGCCCAGTGCCTATTGAGGAACATGGAGAACGCCGGCGAGGAGGACAGCGGCGGCTTCTTCGCCTGGGACGGCGCGCCGATTCCCTGGTAGCCGTCCCCTGTTAACAGAGAGTACGTTGATCCTCGCCAGGCCCCTCCATTAGGGGTGTGGGAGCTTGCCCTGCAAGCGAAAGGCCGGCAAAAGCCGGCCGGCAGGATCCCAGAGAGGCTGTTTGTGCCGCCGTTAGAAAGCGCTCTGGGATCCTGCCGGGAGCTTCGCCCCCTTTCGCGGGCGGGGCCCGCTCCCACAAGGCCCGCCCCCACAAACCGAGCTTGGTAGAAAGGGGCGGCGCCGACGCCTGACTAAAAAAACCGGGGCGGTTACAGAGCGGCCATAAACAGCCTGTCCGGGCCGCGCTACAGTGGTGCCAATTCAATGGCAGGGTCTGTTATGCAACCGGATTATCAAGTCGCCATCATCGGCGCCGGCTTCGGCGGCCTGGGCATGGCCATTGCGCTCAAGGACCGGGGCCAGCACGCCTTCGTGGTGCTCGAAAAAGAAAACGACGTGGGCGGCTGCTGGCGCGACAACACCTACCCCGGCGCCGCCTGTGACGTGCCCTCGCACCTGTACTCGTTTTCCTTCGAGAAGAAATTCGACTGGTCGCGCCGGTTCGCGCCGCAAGCGGAAATTCTCGCCTACCTGCGCCATTGCGCGGACAAGTACCGGCTGCACCCGCATATCCGTTTCGGCACCAGCGTCAACGGCGCCCGCTTCGATGAGGCCACCGGCCTCTGGCATCTGGACACCAGTAACGGTCCGATCACCGCGCGCGCCCTGATCACCGCCACCGGCCAGCTCAACCGGCCCGCCTGGCCGAACCTGCCGGGGCGCGACCGCTTCGCCGGCGAGACCTTCCACAGCGCCCGCTGGAACCACGATGTGGACCTCACCGGCAAGACCGTGGCGGTGATCGGCACCGGGGCCAGCGCCATCCAGTTCGTCCCCGAGATCGCCAAGCAGGCGAAACAGGTGCTGCTGTTCCAACGGTCTGCGCCCTATGTGATTCCCAAACCGGACCGGCCCTACTCGGCCACCGAGCAACGCCTGATGGCGCGCTTCCCGCTGCTTCAGAAACTGGACCGGGCGCGGGTCTACGCGCAGAACGAGGCGCGGGTGCTGGGCTTCACCAGCCTGCAGGGCGCCATGCGTTTTCACGAATACTTGTTCAAGAAGCACCTGCGCGAGTGCGTGCCGGACCCGGACACCCGCGCCAAACTGACGCCGGACTATCCGATGGGCTGCAAGCGCATCCTGATCTCCAACGACTACTACCAGGCGTTGACGAAATACCGGATTCCGGTGATCACCGGCGGCGTGCGCGCGATCACCGCCGACGGCGTGGAAGACACCGACGGGGAGCACCACCAGGCGGACGTGATCATTTACGGCACCGGCTTCCAGGCCACCGACTTTCTGGCACCGATGACTATCACCGGCCGGCGCGGCCAGGACCTCAACCAGGCCTGGCGCGACGGCGCCGAAGCCTACCTGGGCATCACCGTGCACGGCTTCCCCAACCTGTTCATGCTGTACGGCCCCAACACCAACCTGGGCCACAACTCGATCATCTATATGATCGAGTCACAGATCGCCTATGTGGTCAGCGCCCTGGAAACCCTGGAACGGGACGGCCACCGCTTCGTGGATGTGCGCCCCGGCGTACAGGACGATTTCAACCGCCGGCTGCAGGCGCGCATGCGCGATACGGTCTGGGACCAGGGCTGCGAGAGCTGGTACAAGACCGCCAGCGGCAAGAACACCAACAACTGGCCGGGCTTTACCTTCAGCTACCGGCAACGCACCCGACACCTGGACCCGGAAGACTATGAGTTGCACCCGTGAAACCGGCGGCGCCGCGCCCACGCGCGGCCAGAAAATACTGGCGGCGACGCTGCGCGGCAGCCTCAGCGTTCTGCTGAAACCCGCGTTCCTGTCACGCAGCCCGGTGGCCCTGCAACGGCACTGGCTGGCGGCGCTGTCGCGCACCACCCTGCCCGCCCGCGGCGTGCCCAGACGGCGCACGGTGCTGGGCCCGGTGCCGGTGGAGCTGACCGGCAACGGCCACAGCGGCACGGTGCTGTATCTGCACGGCGGCGGCTACGTGAGCGGGGCGCCGGTGACGCACCGGGCGCTGACCAGCCATCTGGCCAAACTGGCGGACGCCAGCGTGGCGGTGGCCGACTACCGGCTGGCCCCGGAGCACCCGTTTCCGGCGGCCCTGGACGACGCCCACCGCGCCTATCTGGCGCTGCTGGAGAAAGGTCACGCGCCGGAGCGGCTGGCGGTGGCCGGCGACTCGGCCGGTGGCGGTCTGACCCTGGCGCTGCTGCAGCGCCTGCGCGACGAAGGCCAGCCGCTGCCCGCCTGCGCGCTGATGTTCTCGCCCTGGGTGGACCTGACGCTGGCGGAAACGCCGCCCACCGTGCCCGGCGAAGCCATGCTCAACCGGCAGTGGCTGGCGTTCGCCGCCGAGGCCTACGCCGGTGATCAGCGCGACAGCGCCGGCGCGTCCCCGTTGCTGGGCAACCTGGACGGGCTGCCGCCGCTGCTGATCCAAACCGGCAGCGACGAGATTCTCGCCAACGACAGCGAACGCCTGGCCGAGGCGCTGGACGGCGCCGACTGCGACGCCCGCTACCAGCGTTACCCGGGCCGCTGGCACGTGTTCCAGCTGCACGCCGGCATGCTGCACGACGCCGACCTGGCGCTGGCGGAGTGCCGCGACTTCCTGCACCAGCACTGGCGCTGATCAGTCCAGCGCCGACACCGTGTCGCGGCGCAGGGCCGTCAGCGCCTCGCTGATGCGCACCGGATAAACGCCGCCGGCCTCGGCCACCGGGGCCAGTGAGCGCACCGCCGCCGGCAGGCTGGCCAGCTGATCGCGCAGCCTCTGGCGGGCCTGATCCGGGTCCGGTAGCGGCGCCACCGCCTCGCCGTTTGCCACCACCGGCCGCAGCAGCGGCACCCCGTCGCGGGCTTCGTCGCGGCCGGTGATCTCGTCGTAGTGGCAGCCGCCGTCGCCGTCACTGAAGCGCCACACCTGCTTGGCGCCCGGGTAGAGTGGCTTGCCCGGCGAGGTCTTGAGGCGCGGGCGGCCCTGGTATTCGGTGAGCTTGTAGGCGAAATCCAGCGACGGGGCGTCCGCCACCGAGCCCATTTCCGTGCCCACCCCGAAACCGTCGATCGGCGCGCCGGCCTCCACCAGCGTCTGGATGCGGTGCTCATCGAGGCCACCGCTGACCACGATGCGGACCCGCTGAAGCCCGGCGGCATCGAGCTTGCGCCGCGCCTGGCCGGCCAGTTCGCCGAGGTCGCCGGAGTCGATCCGCACGGCGCCCACGTCCAGCCCTTCGTCGCGCACCAGAGCGATCACCCGGTCCACGCCGCGCAGGGTGTCGTAGGTGTCCACCAACAGGGTGGTACCGGGGTAGTCGCGGGCGTAGCGGCGCAGCGCCTCGGTTTCGTCATCGTGGGACTGGATGTAGGAGTGCGCCATGGTGCCGCGCACCGGCAGGTCGAAGCTCAGGCCGCCCAGCACGTTGCTGGTGCCGGCAATGCCCGCCACCCGGTAGGCGCGCACGCCGCGCCAGGCCGATTCCAGCCCGTGCATGCGGCGCATGCCGAAATCCACCACCGGCACGCCGTCGGCGGCCAGCACCATGCGCGCCGCCTTGGAGGCGAGCAGCGTCTCCAGGTTGACGTAGTTCATCAGCAGGCTTTCCAGCAACTGCCCCTGGATCACCGGCGCCCGCACTTCCAGCAGCGGCTCATTGGGGAACACCACCGAGCCCTCCGGCAACGCCCGGACCTCGCCTTCGAAGCGGAAATCGGCCAGCCAGCGCAGGAAGGCGTCCTCGAACAGATCCAGTTGCCGCAGCCGCTCGATCTGCTCGGGATAGAAACGCAGCCCGCGAATCAGATGGGCGGCGTATTCCTGCCCGCAGGCCACCGCGAAACGGCGCCCCGCCGGCAGCTTGCGGAAGAACAGACTGAACACCGCCTCGCCGCGGTGGTCGTCGCGCCAGTAGGCCTGCGCCATGGTCAGTTCGTAGAGGTCCGTGAGCAGGGCCAGTTCCCGCTCCGAGGGCCAGAGAGCGTCCATTGATACTCCTGCGGTTGGTGAGCCGCGCCGTCACAATGCGACGCCACCCCTGTGTCTGACCTCACCGGGGCGGCTTTTCAAGTACCGGTGGCGGCTTCCAGGGCGCGCCGGTGCGCCGCCAGGGAGGCCGCGTCGAACAGCACGAAACGCACCCGCTTCACCCGCTCCAGCCGCGCCCCTTCCGAGACCACCGTGGCCATGGCCACGGCGGCCGCCTCATCCATCGGGTAGCCGAAGGCGCCGGTGGAAAGCGCCGGGAAGCCCAGGCTGGTCAGCCCGGCGTCCTCGGCGAGCCGCAGCGCATTGCGATAGCAATCCGCCAGCAACCGGTCGGCGGGACGGTCGCGGCCGTACACCGGCCCCAGGCAGTGAATGACGTGGGGGTTGGGCAGCCCGTGGCCGCCGGTAAGCACCGCCTGGCCGGGCTCGATCGGTGCCAGGGGCGCGCATTCGCGGGCCAGTTCCGGCCCGGCGGCGCGGTGAATGGCGCCGGCCACGCCGCCGCCGGTGGCAAGGCGGGCGTTGGCGGCGTTGACGATCACGTCCAGGTCGGGCTGGGCGGTGATGTCACCTTGTACGCATTCGATATCCATGGCGTGCCTCCTCGAAAGGTTATTGCCGAAGCGGGGCCGGCGGGGACAGCGCGACGGCGGCGACTGCGGTATCATTGCCGTTGGGGGCCGCCCATGATCCGCTGGAGTCGTTATGCCGTTACTCGCCCGTTTAAGTCTGCCCGTGCTGCTGCTTCTGACCACCGCCTGCCAGAGCTTTTCCGGCCTGGAAGCGCCGGAAGTGAGCCTGTCGTCACTGCGCCTGGAAAGCGCCGGCGTGTTCGAGCAACGATGGCAAGCGGTGCTGCGCGCGCGCAACCCCAATGACCGGGCAGTGACCATCAAGGCCCTGGATTACGAGATCCTGGTCAATGGCGAGCGCCTGGCGCGGGGCAACAATAACGAAGCGACCACGCTGCCGGCACTGGACGATGTGCTGATCACCACCAGCGTGTCCACCAGCCTGCTGGGTACCCTGCAGCAACTGCAACGCCTGCAGCAGAACGCCGGCGAGCCGCTCACCTATCAGCTCAAGGGCAGCGCGCGGGTGGCCGGGCTGGCGTTCCCGATTCACTTCGACCGGGAAGGGGAGTTCACTCTGCCGATGGCGCCCCAACCGGCAAACTGATTGTCCGAGACCGACGTTTTACCCTGGGGGAGCAACATGGACAGCATTCTGATCACCGGTGCCGCCAGCGGCATCGGCCTGGCGACCGCGCGCCGGTTTCACACCAACGGCTGGCGGGTGGGCCTGCTGGACGTCAATGAGGGCGCCCTGCAGGCGGTGCACGCGGAACTCGGCGAACGCTGCTGGTACCGGCGGCTGGACGTCACCGACATGGGCCAGTGCGAAGCGGCGGTGGCGGCGTTCGCGGAAAGCGCCGGCGGCCGCCTGGATGTGCTGTTCAACAGCGCCGGGGTGCTGCGCATGGGCCATTTCGAGGACCTGAGCGCCGAGCAGCACCGCTTCACCCTGGACGTGAACGTGGCCGGCACCCTGCAGATGTGCCTGGCGGCCCTGCCCTACCTGAAACAATCCCGCTCGCCCCGGGTGCTCAACATGAGCTCCGCCTCGGCGCTGTACGGCGTGCCGCACCTGGCCAGCTATTCGGCCTCCAAATTCGCGGTGCGCGGCCTCACCGAGGCGCTGGATCTGGAATGGCGCCGCCACGGCATTCGCGTACAGGACCTGATGCCACCGTTCGTGAACACCGGCATGGTCAACAAGCAGACGTTCGAAGCGCCGGTGGTGCGCCGCATGGGCGTCAAGCTGAGCGCCGACGACGTGGCCCGGGCCGCCTTCGACACCCTGCAGGGCGACCCGCGGGTGCATGTGCCGGTGGGGCTGCCGTTCCGCTTCACGGTGCTGCTGGAGAAGGTCATGCCGCAACGGGCCACGCGCGCCCTGATGGCCTGGCTGAGCCGCGACTAGTAGCGGATCTCCACTTTGCGGCGGCCCCACTGCAGGGCCTCCTCCCGGTCCTCGCCCAGGTAGACGTCGATCTTGTTGCGCCAGCGGGCGTGCATCTTGTCGCGCACGTACCAGGTGCCCTCCAGGCCTTCGATTTTCACCGCGGTGCCGTAATCCAGGCCGGCGGCGAGCAGGTCCCGGGACACGGCGATGGCTTTCATGCCCGGCACCAGGGTGTCGCCCCAGGCCGCCAGACTATGGTCCTCGCCGTGCCCCTGCCCGGGCAGGGAGTTAAAGGCGGTGGCGGTGACCGTGCGCCGCTGGGAAAACTCCTCCGCGAGCGCCGGGCCCGCCAGCAACACCCCGAGAAGCACCCACCCGGCATTCACGAGGCCTTGCCCATACTGTTTCGATGTCCGCATTGAAACTCCTTATTCTGCTGTCGCTGATCGGCGGCCTGTCGGCCTGCGCCGGGCGCCCGCCGGTGCCGCCGCCGCTGGAGCTGCGCGCCTGGGACGCCCCGGGCCGGCCCAAGGCGGTGATTCTGGCACTGCACAGCTTCGGCGACTACAGCGCCGCCTTCGACCTGGCGGCGCCGGATCTGGCCGCCGCCGGCTACCAGGTGTACGGCTTTGATCAGGCCGGCTTCGGCGCCCGCACCCTGGCCGACGGCCGCTGGGCCGGGGAAGCGCGGCTGGTGGCCGACGCCGCCGACACCGCGCGCCGCCTCGCCGAGCGGCACCCGGACACGCCGCTGTTCCTGCTCGGCGAAAGCCTGGGCGGGGCGGTGGCCATGCTGGTCGCCAGCCGGCACCCGGAGATACCGCTGCGCGGCCTGATTCTGGCGGCGCCGGCGGTTCGCGAGGGCATTCGACTGCGCTACGGCTGGAACGTTCTGATCGGCTCGGCGGCGACCCTGGCGCCGGGCTACCACCTGGATGTGGAGCGCGCCCCGGATGACCCGCACCTGGCACCGGCGGCCGCCCGGCGGCGCGCCAACGACCCGCTGGTGATGCACGAAGTACGCATGGACGCCTACTGGGGCCTGATCCAGCTGGCCGACAGCGCCAGCGACGAAGCCGACCGCATAACGGTCCCCACCCTGCTGCTGTACGGCGACCTCGACACCTCGGTGCCGGCGGTGGGCATTCAGCGGTTGCGTGACCGGCTCGGCGCGCACGGCGATTATCAGACGTTTCCGCGGGGGCCGCATCTGCTGCTGCAAGGGCGCCACTGGCCCAGGGTCACCGCCGCCATCAAGCGCTGGGCCGGCGCCCGGGCAACATCGCGCTAACAGGCCGCAGCGCCCGTGCACCGGCGCTTTCCGGGTACCGCTTTGGGTAATTTTTCTATGCTAGGCTGGCGGCTTCGCACAGGAGGGAACGCAGATGAATAAACGGGTTCTGATCACCGGTGGCAACTCCGGCATCGGGTTTTGCACCGCGCAACAACTGGCCGGGCGCGGCGCGGAAGTGGTGCTTGCCTGCCGCGACCAGACCAAGGGACAGGCGGCGCTGGCGCGCATCAAGGGCGGCCACCCCCAGGCGCGGGTGCGGCTGTTCCCGCTGGACCTGTCCGATCTGGCCCAGGTGCGCGGCTGTGCCCGCCGCCTTAACGACGAGCTGGACGGCATCGACGTGCTGATCAATAACGCCGGCGTGGTACCCACCCGGCAGCAGTTCACCCGCGACGGCTTCGAGATGCAGATCGGCGTCAACTACCTGGCGCCGGTGCTGCTCACCCATCTGCTGCTCCCGTTGCTGCAACAACGCGAAGACGCCCGGGTGATCCATGTGGCGTCGGTGGCGCACTGGCTGGGCCGCATTAACACCAAGACCTGGCGCGGTCGCCGGCCCTATCTGGTGATGGACGCCTACGGCCAGTCCAAGCTCGCCAACATCCTGTTCAGCGACGTGCTCGCCCAGCGGCTGGCGGCCCAGGGCATCACCAGCAACGCCCTGCACCCGGGCGGCGTGGACACGCCGATCTTCCGCCATGTGCCGGACCTGGCGATGAAACTGATCCGCCCCACCCTGACCACGCCGGAGAAGGCCGCGCGTCTGCCGGTGCGCATGGCCCTGGACGAGGAGTTCTACGGGGTCACCGGTGGTTACTTCGACGCCAAGGGTCCGGCCGCCCGCTCCCCGCGGGCGCGCAACAAGAAGCAGGCGGAACGTCTCTACCTGGACACCATGGCGGCGCTCGACATCAACCCGCTGTAACCCCGCCATCGTCGGCGGGCGGGGCCTCCAGGGCCTGCTCGTCGACGTGTTCCCGCAACGCCGGGTAGAGCGCCAGGAACACCGCTTCCAGCCGGTCGTGGTGGCGCTCGATATCCTCAATCGCCCCATCGAACCGGTTGGCGAAGCGCACCCGGGCGGCGATCCGGTCCAGCGCCCGGCCCACGTTCTCCAGCTCCGCGTAGTGCCCGAACCAGTCGTGCTCGACGATGCGCCCGGTGGTGGCGCGCATGGGCGCCGGCATCAGGGCGGCGCCGTCGCGCAGCAGGCGGTAATCCTTGTCGATGGCCTGGTCCAGCGGCGTGTCGTGGAAGCGCGACCAGTGGCGGATCAGGAAGTGATCGAACAACACGTCCAGCGCCACCCCGGCGAACCGGCGCCGCTGCGGGGAGAACAGCGCGCGGCTCTCGATCACCAGGGGGTGATGATCGGTGAAGCGGTCCACCAGCCGGTGGTTGTGCAGCCCCAGGCGCACCGCCTCGGGCAGGTCCGGCTCGCGGACACCGCGCATGAAATCCCCCAGCAGGTTGCCCACCTTGGAGGGCACCGTGGGTCGCGCCAGCGTGAGGTGCGCGAAGTAGTTCATGTAGTGGTCCATGCGGTTAATTCTGTCACTCTCAGAGTGCCTGTGCCGGCGCGAATCAAGGCGCGTATCGCCGGCAAGGGTGGTTCCCTTGCCAAGAGACGCAACGCCGAGTCGCGCCGGCACAGGCTCTCCCGAAGGGCCACCACACAAGCGCCGTGGTCGGTGTTGCGCTCACTTGAATTGGCACCACCAGTTCTGCGTTCGCGCGCCTGGCCCACGCCGCTTGTGTGGCGGCTGAGAGTGACAGAATTAACCGCATGGACCACTAGAGGCGGCCCAGCCGCAGGTTGAGATTCTGGCGCACCGCCGGCCACTCCTGGCTGAGAATGGAAAACACCACCGTGTCCCGGTAGATACCGTCGGCGCTCACCGTGTGATGGCGCAGCACGCCGTCCTGTTTGGCGCCCAGCCGGGCGATGGCGTTGCGCGAGGCGTGGTTGTGCCAGTGGGTGCGCAGCTCCACGGCGATCGCCTCCAGGCGTTCGAAGGCGTGGCCGAGCAGCAGCAGTTTGCACTCGCTGTTCACGGCGCTGCGCTGGAAGCGGCGCGCGTACCAAGTGTGCCCCAGCTCCAGCCGGCGGTTGTCCGCATCGGCGCGGAAAAAGCGGGTGCTGCCGATCACCCGCCCGCTTTCCCGGTGGCGCACCGCGAACGGCAGGTCACCGTGCCGCTCGCGGCCCTCCAGGGCGGTCTCGATATAGGCGGTGACCCGGTCCGGCGAAGGCACGAAGGTGTACCACAGTTTCCAGAGCTCGCCGTCGGCGGTGGCGTCGGCCAGCGCCTCGGCGTGGTCGGCCGTCAGCGGCTCCAGCACCACGTGCTCGCCGTCCAGCGTGACCGGTTCGATCCATACCGCCATGGTTGTCATCCTGTCGGTTCGGGAAACCGTCAGGATAACGGATATCGGCGTCAGTCGCCGCCGGCGGCCTCGGTGCCGGCCTTCATTTGCCGGTCGACCCGTTTGAGGGCGGCGGGAATGGCGTCGCAGTCACCGCCGTCGCTGGTGCAGGACACGCAGCCCACGGCGTCATTGGCGGCCATGGTCAGGTTCACCCGGTAGGCCAGTTCCGGCAGCTTGGCGGCGCGGTTACGCAGCTCGGTGGCCTGGGCGCCCAGCCCGGCGTGCTCGGCCTGGCACGCCTTACGCTGCGCCGGGTCCTCGGAATCATAGTCGCGGTGCAGCTCGACGCCCTGCTGATGCAGACTTTTCAGCTCCTCAATCATGGCGTTGACCTGCTCCGGGTTCTGCGGCGGTACCGCTTTGGCCAGGCCGGTGACGGTCAGCAACAGGGTGATAACAACCCAGGATGTCTTCATGGTGCACTCCTTTTTTATTCTGCGTTTTTATTGTTCCCGCCCGATTCATTCCGGCGGAGCGCCGGGCCTCAGCCCGGCGGCCAGCTGAACGGACGCCCGCCCAGCACATGCACGTGCAAATGGAACACGGTCTGGCTGGCGCCGGCGCCGTTGTTCACATTAAGACGGAAATCCTCCAGTCCTTGTTCCCCGGCCACCTGACCGGCGACCAGCAACAGGTGTCCGAGCAATTCCTTGTCGCCCTGCTCGGCGTCGGACAGCTTGGGGATCGGCTTCTTGGGAATCACCAGGAAATGGGTCGGCGCCTGCGGGTTGACGTCCTTGAACGCCAGACACAGGTCGTCCTCGTAGATAATATCCGCCGGGATTTCCCGGTCGATGATCTTGGAGAAAATCGTTTCGCTCATGGTCTTTCCCTTTTACCACGCGGGCTGGCGCGCGGACGTTCAATGTTCAGGCAGAGGCGTTCTCAGAGGCTCCCAACCATAGAACAAGCCGCAGCCGGTTGCCAGAAGGGTGGACCGGCGGCCGGGCCGCGTGTTCCCGTTCACAACACCGGGAAGAACGGCTGCTTATTTATCGAAGTTGGGGTGAGTCCCCGCGCCCCGACTGACTATAATGGCGGGGACAACCGCTCACTCTCCAACCGACGGGGCTCTATGGCCACGCTTTTCGTTGAAAATCTGACCGTTGTGGACTTTTCCTACCTGCACGCCAAGCGCGGCATGGTCGGGGAGTCCTGGATCGTGGACCTGGAGCTGTCCGGCGACCTGGACGCCCAGGGCATGGTGTTTGATTTCGGTCACATCAAGAAAGCCCTGAAGCAGGCCGTGGACGAACGGGTCGACCACCGCCTGCTGCTGCCCGGGGAAAGCGATCTGCTCGGCCTGCACCGCCGTGATGACGGCCACATCAGCCTGGAGTGGCGCTACCTGGCCGGCGAGATCCGCATGGTGGCCCCCGCCGACAGCATTCTCGAGCTGTCCGGCACGGCGATCACCAAGGCCGGCGTCACCCTCTATCTGATGGACCTGATCCGCGATTCGGTGCCCGACAACGTCACCGAGGTGCGGGTGGTGCTGCGCGAGCAGGATACCGGCACGGCGCCGTTCTACCACTACTCCCACGGCCTCAAGAAACACGACGGCAACTGCCAGCGCATCGCCCACGGCCACCGCTCCGGCATCGAGATCTTCGAGAACGGGCGCCGCAGCCGCTACTGGGAAAAGCTCTGGGCGGACCGCTGGGAGGACATCTACATCGGCACCCGCTCGGACCTGGAAGGCACCTACTACGTGGAAGACGTGCCCCACCACCGCTTCCGCTACGACGCGGAGCAGGGCCACTTCGAGCTGGTGATCCCCGAGGACCACTGCTACCTGGTGGACACCGACTCCACGGTGGAAAACCTCGCCGAACACATCGCCGAGGAACTGGCCCGCGAAGCCCCCGGCAAGCGCTTCCGGGTGCGCGCCTTCGAAGGCGTCGGCAAGGGCGCCATCGCCGAAGCCGGCGAAGACAACCCCGGCCGCGCCAAAGCGGGCTGGCTCCAAGGCTCTTCAGTGCTGTGAAGACAGCACTGAAGAGCCAGTTAAGAGTTAACAGTGAATAGTTAATGGCGAAACAAGGCCCTGCGGATTCGCAACGGCCTATCTGCGTATCAGCAAGCGCCCATGCCATCAGCGCGGCCCCTCCCCCATCAGCCCGCAACACGCCCTCCCGCGCAACTATTAACTGTTAACTATTAACCATTAACTGCTCTCATGGGTCTTCCGCGAGGATCTGCTCCGCTTCTTCCTGGATCAGGCGGCGCAGCCAGCGGTGGGCGGTGTTGTGGTGCAGCAGGGGCGACCAGGCCATTTTCAGCTCGAACTCGGGGATTTCGAACGGCGGCGCCTTGATCACCAGGCGGGCGTTCTGGGCCTGCATGCGCGCCACCCGGCTGGGCAGGGTGGCGACCAGGTCGTTGTTCATCGCCAGCAGGGCCGGCATCTGGTAGTGGCGGGTGAAAATGCTGATCTTGCGGGTGCGGCCGATGCGCTGCAGGGCGTGATCGATCCAGCCCAGGCCGCCGAGTTTTTCCGGGTTCATGCCGAAGCCCACGCCGAAACCGGTTTTCGACACCCAGATGTGCTGGGCGGACAGGTAGCTGTTGAGGTCAAAGCGCCGGGCGATGGGGTTGTCGCGGTTGAGCAGGCAGGAAAACGAATCCCGCCACAGGGTCACCTGGTGGAACGAACCGGGGATCTCGTTGAACCGGTTCACCGCCATATCGACCCGGCCCTGCTCCATGTCCGGATAGCTCACGTCGGAGGGGGTGAGAAAGTCCAGCACCACGTTGGGGGCCTCTTCACGCAATCGACGCACAATATGAGGTACTAAGGTACCTTCAGCGTAATCACTGGTCATAATGCGGAACACGCGGCGGCTTTCCGCCGGCCGGAACACATCCTCGGGCGTGAACAGGGACTCCGCCTGACTGATCAGCTGACGGACCAGCGGCTGCAGTTCCAGCGCCCGGTCGGTGGCGGTCATGCCCTCGCTGGTGCGGATCAGCAGCGGGTCGCCGAACATGTGACGCAGGCGCTTGAGGCAGTTGCTCATCGCCGGCTGGGTGATGCCCAGCTGCTCGGCGGCGCGGGTTACGTTCTTCTCGCGCAACAGCACGTCCAGGTACTTGAGCAGGTTGAGATCGGCGCTGGCAATATTCATGGCGTGAATGCCCGGAGCAGAACATAAAAACGAAGGGTATACCAAACCGGTGCAAGATGTTAACCGTGTCGCTTTCTGGGCGTCCACTGGGACAGACGTATCGATTTAAAGCAAAAAAATGCGTATCGTGATGTTTTTCCCAGGGTGTAGTACGCACTATGAAACAGGCGGAACGTACCCGGTCCGAGAAGTTCGTGGTTCGCTTTCCTCTCGGTATGCGGGACTGGGTCGCCCAGGCGGCCGGCGTGAGTCACCGCAGCATGAATGCGGAGATCGTCGCGCGACTCAGGCACAGCATGGATAACTGGCCGGATCAGCTGCCCGGCGACGAGCCCGCGGTGCCGGCGGGGGACGAAGAGCGTTTCCTGCTTGACCACTTCCGCCGCCTGCCCGCCGCCAAGCGACGCGCGCTGATCGCGCTGCTGGACGGCAGCCGGCCGACTGTCTGAAAACTGACCATAGCGACGGCGCGTTCGGCGCCCGATGGTTTAGAGAGTCAAGTGTCATTACTCTAAACTTATTATGCGATGACCCGATGGTTGCGATGTCGACCGGCAGGTGAGTTGATCACGCCGGCGGTATCAGGGGGATAAAAGCAGTTGAAAAACGAACCTCAACGGACGAGTACCTTACCCAACGGCAACGACATCAGGCTGCCCTGGCACCTGCGTTTGCCCGCCCCGCTGGAGCGTGATTTCGCGGATTATTTCCGCGGCAGCGTGGCCAGCGTGACACCCTGGGCGGCGGCCAGCCTGGTGGCGCTGCTGATTCTTGCCCTGATCGTGGAATACACCATTTCGCCGGAGGCCGCCGCGGTGACCTGGCGCCCGCGGTTGTTGTGCGTGATGCTGATCGTGGCCACCGCCCTGATCGCGCGCCGGGCGGACTGGCGCCGCTGGCTGCATGTGTCCAGCCTGGCCGTGGCGTTCGCGGTGGCGCTGACCGGCAACTGGATGGGCCTTAACGTGGACCACGCCATGGCGTTCGGGCTGTTCCTGCAAACCCCGCTGGCGATACTGATGGCCTGTGTGGTGTTGCGCGTGCCCTTCCATCTGGCCGCCGTCAGCAGCCTGGCGATGCTCGGCATTCTGGTTCTGACGCTGTTCGGCAGCGACCGCGTGGACCGGGACCTGTCGCTGGTGTTGCTGCTGCTGTCGGTGGCCAGCGCCAGCATGAGTCTGTTTGGCCAGTACATCTACGAGCGCCTGCTGCGCCAGCACTTCCTGTCCGAGAACGTGCTCTTCCAGCACCGCGACGAGCTGCATTCCGCCAACCGCATCCTTGAGAACCAGGCCACCGTGGACGGTCTCACCGGCTGCCTCAACCGCCGCGGCATGGAAAACCGGCTCGACGAGGTACTGCACGGCTTCGGCCGCGGCGGCGTCTCCGAGCGCATTACCCTGGTGCTGTTCGATATCGATTTCTTCAAGCAGTACAACGACACCTACGGGCACCTGGCCGGCGACGACTGCCTGAAAACCGTGGCCTCGATCCCCCGCTCCATGGCCCAGAACAGCAAGGATTTCGTGGCCCGTTACGGCGGCGAGGAGTTCGTGGTGGTGCTGGTGGATACCAGCCTCAAGGACGCCCTGGTGTTCGCGGAACGCATGCGCACCCGCATCGAACAGCTGGGCCTGCCGCACACCGGTTCCCGGATCAGCCAGGTGGTGACCATCAGCGTCGGCGTCGCCAGCGCCGGCAACTGCGACAACGACGCCACCAATCTGATCAAGTGCGCCGACGAAGCGCTTTATCAGGCCAAGGGCGCGGGCCGCAACCGGGTGGCCTACATGAGCGACCAGGGCCGCGTGGTCACCCTCTGACGGCAAGGCGCCGGCCTAGTAGTAGGGCGAGGGGTCGTCCACGTCCAGTTGCTCCGGATCCAGGGCGGTGCGCGCGTAATCGCGCCACACGCCGGCGTCCAGAAACAAGCGGTACAGGTCCGGGTCCAGGTGCTGGTTGTCGCGCATGCGCTGCATGATGCCGAGCGCCTCGGACAGTTTGAGCGGCTCCTTGTAGGGTCGCTCGCGGGAGGTCAGCGCCTCGAACACATCGGCGATCGCCATGATCCGCGCCGGCACCGACATCTGTTCGCGGGTCAGCCCGCGCGGGAAGCCGCGCCCGTCCATACGCTCATGGTGGCCGCCGGCGTATTCCGGCACCCGGCGCAGCTTGCGCGGGAACGGCAGGGATTCGAGCATCTCCAGGGTAATGTCCATGTGCCCGTTGATAATGCGGCGCTCCTCTTCGGTGAGGGTGCCGCGCGGAATGCAGAGGTTGTTGACCTCGTCCTCGGATAACAGCGGCCGGCGCTGGCCGTGGGCGTCGATCCACACGGTTTCGGCGATACGCCGCACCCTCGCCTGGTCCTCCGGGGCCATGGATTCGCCGCCTTTATTGATACGCTCCAGAAAGGTGAGGTCATCGCTGAGGGTCTGCACCGCCTCTTCCATGCGCTCGCGGAATTCCGGCTCGCGGGCCGGCTCGGTGAGCGCGTCCCTTTCGTAGCGGCGTTCCGCTTCACTGCGCAGCACCGCGAAGCGGGCCGCCACCATTTCGATGCGGTCGTGCAGGCTGTGCAGCTTGGTGGATTTATCCAGCACCGAATCCGGCGTCGCCAGTTTGCCGCAGTCGTGCAGCCAGGCGGCCACGCTCAACTCGTACCAGCCGTCTTCGTCGAGTTCGAAGTCGGCGAAGCGGGTCTGGTCGTCACAGGCGGCGCGCGCCAGCAGCTCGGTAAGCAGGGGCACGCGCTCGCAGTGCGCGCTGGTGTGCGAACTCTTGGCGTCGATGGCGCGGGCGATCACCTTGACGAAGGCGTCGAGCAGATCCTTGAGCTCCTGAACCAGCAGCAGGTTGTTAAGGGCGATGCCGGCGTAGCCGGCCAGCGCTTCGAGCAACGCCAGCGCCGGGGCGGGGACGGCGTCGCCGTGCGGCACCCCGTCCGGATGGGGGTTCACCAGTTGCAGCACGCCCACCACCACCCCTTCGTGGTTGCGCATCGGCACCAGCAGCAGGGAATCGACCTGCCGGACCAGCAGCGGCACCAACAGCGCCAGGTCCTGCGCGTGGAAGCGGTCCGCCCCGGTGAGATGCAGCGGCTGCCCGGAGCGCGCCACGCGCACCGCCGGCCGGTGGGCGTGCTCGTCGTCCAGGGGCAGGCGGGGGCCTTCCAGGGCGCACACCGGCGCGCCGTCCGGGCCGTTGCTGCAGTGCCGGGCGCAGTCCAGCCATTCGGCGTCGCCCTCTTCACGGTACAGCCAGAGCACGCCGGCTTCGGCGCCGGCCAGCACCTGCGCCTCTTCGAGCACGGCCTCGATCAGGGGCGCCAGATCGCGCTGCTCATTGATCTGCCGGGCCACCCGTAACAGAGGCGGAAGATGGGGGTCCGGCACCCGCTGCAACTTGTTCATTCGGTTTCCCTGTCGGTTCGACGGGATAAGCATAGGCACAGGCTGTCGCCAGCGTAAAGGAACCTTGCTTGAACGTGAGAAGGCGATTGCCTACCATTCCCCGGTTCTAATGGGGGTTTTTCCCCCAGCCAACCCATTACTCGGATTCCGTGTCACCCATGAGCGTGAGCTATCGACTGCCCGACGGGGCAACTATGGAGTTTGATCAGCCGGCCTCCGCCCTGGAGATCGCCGGACGGATCAGCAAGAAACTCGCCAAACAGGCCCTGGCGGCGAAAGCCGACGGTCGTCTCACGGACGTGTACCTGCCGCTCACCGACGGCACGGAGGTGGAAATCATCACCCGTGAGCACGAAGACGCTCTGGAACTGATTCGCCACGACGCCGCCCATGTGATGGCCGAAGCGGTGCAGGAACTGTTCCCCGACACCCAGGTGACCATCGGTCCGACCATCGAAAACGGCTTTTACTACGACTTTTACCGGGAAGCGCCCTTTACCCCGGATGACCTGGGCGCGATCGAAAAGCGCATGCAGGAAATCGTACGCCGTAACGAGGATATCCGCCGTGAAGTCTGGGACCGCGACGAAGCGGTCTCTTTCTTCCTCAAGCAGGGCGAGGACTTCAAGGCCGAGATCATCCGCGACCTGCCCGCCGGCCAAGAGGTGTCCTTGTACCGCCAGGGCGATTTCATCGACCTGTGCCGCGGCCCGCACCTGCCCGCCACCAGCAAGCTCGGCGACGGCTTCAAACTGATGAAGGTGGCCGGCGCCTACTGGCGCGGCAATGCCGAAAACGCTCAGTTGCAGCGCATCTACGGCACCGCCTGGCGCGACAAGAAGGAACTCAACGCCTACCTCAAGCAGCTTGAGGAAGCGGAGAAGCGCGACCACCGCAAGCTGGCGCGGGAAATGGGCCTGTTCCATATCCAGCAGGAAGCGGTGGGCAGCATGTTCTGGCACCCCAAGGGCTGGCGTCTGCGCAAGAACCTGGAAAATTACATCCGCGACAAGATGGTCAAGTACGACTATGAAGAGGTCGCCACGCCACAGTTGATGGACCGCATCCTGTGGGAAAAATCCGGGCATTGGGACAAGTACGGCGACGACATGTTCACGGTCTGCACCCACGACGACCGGGAAATGGCGATCAAGCCGATGAACTGCCCCGGCCACGTGCAGATCTTCAACCAGGGCATCAAGAGCTACCGCGACCTGCCGATCCGCATGGGCGAGTTCACCGCGCTGTTCCGCAACGAAGCCCACGGCGCGCTGCACGGCCTGATGCGCGCCCGTTCGTTCAGCCAGGACGACGCCCATATTTTCTGCACCGAAGAGCAGATCAATCCGGAAACCGCCGGCTTTATCGAGATGCTGCGCGAGGTGTACAAGGACTTCGGCTTCGAGGAGTTCCGCATCAAGTTCTCCGACCGGCCGGAGAAGCGTGCCGGCTCCGACGCGACCTGGGACAAGGCCGAAGCGGCGCTGCGCGGCGCGGTGGAATCCCTGGGCCTGGAATGCGAGCTGAACCCGGGCGAGGGTGCCTTCTACGGCCCCAAACTGGAGTTCGTGCTGCGCGACGCCATCGGCCGGGACTGGCAGTGCGGCACCCTGCAGGTGGATTTCGTGCTGCCCGAGCGGCTGGACGCGGAATACGTGGCCGAGGACGGCTCCCGCCAGCGGCCGGTGATGCTGCACCGGGCAGTGCTCGGTTCGCTGGAACGCTTCCTGGGTATTCTGATCGAGTCCACCGCCGGCCATTTGCCGCTGTGGATGTCACCCAGCCCGGTGGTGGTGGCGACCATCACCAACGCGGTGGACGACTACGCCGCCGAGGCGGTGGCGCTGCTCAAAGCCAAGGGCATCCCGGCGGAGCTGGATACCCGCAACGAAAAAATCGGTTTCAAGGTTCGCGAGCACTCCAAGGCCAAGACCGCCCGCATCTGGGTGGTGGGCGAAAAGGAAGCGGAAGAACGCAAGGTGGCGATCCGCAGCCTGGGCTCCAAGGAGACCCAAGAGCTGGGCCTTGAAGACGCCGTGGAGCAGCTGTTTCAGGAAACCCGCGCGCCGATCTGAGGGACGCCCATGTTCAAGGACAACGAACAACAACCGGAAGGCTTCAGCGTCCCGCTCAGCGAGGCGCTGGACAACCTGGCGTTCAACGACGCCGGCCTGGTGCCGGTGATCGCGCAGCAGCACGACACCGGCGAGGTGTTGATGTTCGCCTGGATGAACCGGGCGGCGATCGAGGAAACCCTGGCCACCGGGCAAGTGTGTTACTACTCCCGCTCGCGCAAGACGCTGTGGCGCAAGGGGGAATCCTCCGGCCAGACGCAGACCCTCAAGGCACTGCGGGTGGACTGCGACGGCGACGTGCTGCTGGCCAGCGTCGAGCAGACCGGCGCGGCCTGCCACACCGGGCGGCGTGATTGCTTCTTCTGGAAACTGGACAACGACACCGCGCGCATCGATAAGTCACCGCTTGTCGATCCCAAGGACCTTTATGACCACTGACGGACCAGCATGCTGACACTGCATAACACCCTCACCGGCCACAAGGACGCGTTCCAGCCGCTCGACCCGCAACGGGTAACCCTCTATGTGTGCGGCCCGACGGTCTATAACTACGTGCACATCGGCAACGCGCGGCCGGTGGTGGTGTTCGACGTGCTCTACCGGCTGCTCTCCCGGCTGTATCCGAAGGTGGTCTACGCCCGCAATATCACCGACATCGACGACAAGATCATCACCGCCTGCGCGGAAACCGGCGAGCCGATGACCGCGCTCACCGAGCGCTTCACCGACGCCTTCCGCGAGGACATGGCGGCGCTCAATACCCTGCAGCCGGACATCGTGCCCAAGGCCACCGATCATATCGGCGAGATGACCGCCATGATCGAAACCCTGATCGCCAAGGGCCACGCCTATGAAGCGGACGGCCATGTGCTGTTCGCGGTGGAGTCGATGCCCGACTACGGCAAGCTGTCCGGCCGCAATCTGGAAGACATGCGCGCCGGCGCCCGGGTGGAAGTGGCGGACTACAAGCGCCACCCCGGCGATTTCGTGCTGTGGAAACCCAGCAGCGACGACCAGCCCGGCTGGGAATCGCCCTGGGGCCGCGGCCGGCCGGGCTGGCACATCGAGTGCTCGGCGATGATCCACAAGCATCTGGGCGATGTGATCGATATTCACGGCGGCGGCCAGGATCTGATCTTCCCGCACCACGAGAACGAAATCGCCCAGGGCTGCTGCGCCCACGGCACCGAATACGTGCGCTACTGGATGCACAACGGCTACATCAATATCGACGGCGAGAAGATGTCCAAATCCCTGGGCAACTTCCGTCTGGTGCGGGACCTGCTGGAGAAGTTTCCCGGCGAGGTGCTGCGCTTCGCGCTGCTGTCCAGCCACTACCGGTCGCCGCTCAACTTTTCCGCCGAACTGCTGGAGCAGGCGGAAAGCAGCCTGGATTCACTCTATTACGCCCTGCTCGGCCGTGGCGAAACCGTGCACGCCGACCCGGACTTCCGGCTGCCCGAGGATCACCCGGTGCTCACCGCGCTGCTCGACGACCTGAACACCTCCGAGGCGATCAGCGCCCTGCACGCCGTCGCGGCGCGCCTCAACAAGGCGGCGCTGGAAGAAAAACCGACGCTCAAAGCGGAACTGCAGGCCGCCGCGCAGCTGCTCGGTCTGCTCGAGGCCGATCCCAGCGCCTGGTTCCAGGACAAGAAAGCCGGCGACGACGGCCTCGACAACGCCACCATCGACGGCCTGGTGGCGGAACGCACCCAGGCCAAGAAAGACAAGAACTTCGCCCGCGCGGACGAAATCCGCGACCAGCTCAAGGACGCCGGCATCCAGCTCGAGGACACCCGCGAAGGCACCCGCTGGACGCGCGGCTGAGCAGACGGCGCGACCCTAGAAACGAATCCCGTCGAAGACCGCCGGCAGGTCGTCCTGGCCGGCGTTCTTGAAGCGCGGCTTCTCCAGCTGCGCCTGCAGCCCTTCCAGCGTCACCAGCGGCGCCTTGGTGGCGACCAGATTGGCCAGCCACACCGGCACCTTGCCGCCCGGGTCGACGAAGGTGCGGAATTCCACCCGCGTCCAGCCGTCGGCCAGCGGCGTCACCACGAACCGATTATCCAGCGCCGGGATGCGCACATAGCCGTCGCTGGGCGGCCGCGCGCCCTCGGCGTTGACGCTGTGCAGGGTCACGGCACCGCTTTCCGGCGCCTGGCTGACGCTGTTGTCGAGCACCACGTCGCGGTCGGACACCGGCCAGATGCCGTTGAAGCGCATATAGGTGCGCTCGCCGCCGGTGTCCGGCACCGCCTCGCTGGCCTGGACCTGGAAGATCCACTCCGGAAAGGTGTCCACGGCGGTGATCGCCGCCAGCACCGGCACCGGCCCGTGCGGCACCTCCACCACGCCGCGAAACGCCTTCACCGGGCTGTCCGGCACATCCCGGGTCCAGGTGGAGACCTGGTCGCGGGCGTCGGCCTCCCGGTTGGGTTGCCAGGATTGAGCGGCGGCGGAGACGCTGACGGCCAGGAGTAGCAGCCCTGTGCACAGGGACACAAGCGGGTTCAACACGGCGATTCCTCGGTTCGGTGAGAGACAGGCCGCTCAGTATGGGACCGCGCCGCCGGCGCACAAGCACACCGCGCTGGATTGGCCCCTTTTGCACATCACGGTGGTCACACCGGCCCGATAACCGCTATGATGCCCAGCCGACTCAACCCCTGTTATGACCGGATGCCAACGTGAAACGCCTTCTGCTGGCCGCCCTGCGTGTGTACCAGACCGTACTGAGCCCCTGGCTGGGGAATCAGTGCCGGTTCTATCCGACCTGTTCGGAGTACGCGCGTCAGGCGGTGGAAGCCCACGGCAGCCTGCGCGGTTCCGGTCTGGCGGTGAAGCGGCTGTGCAAGTGCCACCCCTGGCACCCCGGCGGCTTCGACCCGGTGCCCGGCCACCGTTGCGGGGACGCCCATGAGTGAGCGTCGCGTCTCGCGCCCACAGGGACGGTTACTGTTCGTCGCCCTGTTGCTGGTGGCGCAGACGCTGCTCGCCTGGCACGCGCCGGCGCACATTCTCGACGGCCACGACGGCCAGTCCGCGATCGTCGCCCACGACTGCGACCTGTGCGTGCAGGGCCATGGCCTGGTGGGCGTGCCCGCCCTGTTCACGCCGCCACCGGTTCTTCCCGACACCACCACGCCGCCGGCCGACGTCAGTCGCCCGGTGGCGGTGACCCCGACCAAAATCCATCCGGCGCGCGCGCCACCCCGCTTCTCCTGAACGCCAAGCACTGACTTCCCTTACAGGGCCCGACCGTGGCACAGCGCCACGGTGGCCCGTGGTTGTATTCAGGAGACAACATGAAACGCTTTACGCCCCCCATGGCGGCCGCCACCGTGGCCGCCATGGTCTGGTCCGTGGCGCCGGCCGCCGAGCCCGCGTCCACCGACACCGGCGGCCGGCTGGACGCCGTGGAAGTGTCCGCCCTGCCGCTGGGCAGCGACGCCAATCTGACGCCGGCCTCTTTCGACCTGCTTGAAGACCAGCTGCTGTTCCAGCAAAGCGAAGCCACCCTGGGCGATACCCTGGATGGCCTGCCCGGCGTGCACGCCGACACCTACGGCGGCGGCTCCGGCCGGCCGGTGATCCGCGGCCAGGCCGCGCCGCGTGTCAGCGTGCTGTCCGACGGCGCGCAGCTGTTCGATATGTCGGCGATTTCGCCGGACCACGCCACCACCGTGGAACCCATGCTGTCGCGCAAAGTGGAAGTGCTGCGCGGCCCGTCCACCCTGCTGTATGGCGGCGGCGCCATCGGCGGCGTGGTCAACGTGCTCGACAACAAGATCCCCACGCGCATGCCGGACCGGCCGGTGGAAGGCTTCGTCTCCGCCCGGGGCAACACCGTGGCCGACGAACAGGCCGGCGCCGTGGGTCTCACCACCCGCGCCGGCGACAACATCGCCATCCATGTGGAAGGCGCCCGCCGCGACGCCGATAACTACGAGGTGAACGGCTTCACCGAGCAGGAGATCGACGGCACCTGGGCGGAAAGCAACAACGCCAGCGTCGGGCTCTCATGGATCGGTGACCGGGGCTATCTGGGCATCGCCTACTCCTACCGCGGCGACCTCTACGGCCTGCCCGGCCACAGCCACGAGTTCGAGGGCTGCACCAGCAACGGCGCCAGCCTGGATTGCGCGGAAGAGGGCCATGAGCACGAGCACGGCGAAGAGGAAGCGCCGTTCGTGGACCTGGACAGCCGCCGCGTGGACCTGCGCGGTGAATACCGCCAGCCGTTCGACGGCGTGGAAGCGGTGCGCCTGCGCGCCAGCCACACGGATTACCGTCACCATGAGATCGAGGAAGGCGAAATCGGCACCAGCTTCCGCCACCGGGGCGTGGACACCCGCGTGGAGGCGGAGCACGCGCCGATCCTCGGCTGGCGCGGCACGGTGGGCACCCAGTTCACCGACGGCCAGATCGAGACCACCGGCGAAGAGGGGCTGTTGCCGAAAACCGATACCCGGGTGGCGGCCCTGTTCGCGGTGGAGCGCTACCGCTTCAACGACCAGTGGCAGCTGGAGGCCGGGGCCCGCTACGAGCACCAGGACCTGGACCCCGATGACGCTCAGCGCCCGCTGCCTTCGGTGAGCGATTCCGCCACCTCGATCTCCAGCGCGCTGACCTGGGCGTTCCGCCCGGATTACAACGTGTCGCTGTCGGTGGCGCGCTCCCAGCGTTTGCCGCAAACCCAGGAGGTCTACGCGCGCGGCGTGCATCTGGCCACCAACACCTATGAGTGCGGGCTGCTTTCCGACACCTTCACCTGCGGCGGCGCCGCCAACGACGCCGACCTGGAAACGGAGACGTCCCACAACGTGGGCCTCAATCTGCGCAAGGTGCAGGGCGATCTGACCTTCGACCTCGGCGTGTTCCACAACCGGGTTCAGGACTACATCTACGCCCGCACCCTGGATCAGATCGAGGAATTCCGCCTGATCAAGTACAGCCAGGAAGACGTGGAGTTCACCGGCGCGGAAGCGGAAGCCACCTACCAGTGGACCGACCGCTTCTCCACCACCGCCTTCGGCGACACGGTGTACGCGCAATTCGAGGACAACGGCAATGAGCTGCCGCGCATCCCGGCACAGCGGCTGGGCGCGCGCCTGAACACCTACTGGCGCGCCTTCGACGCGGAGCTGGAGTTCTACCGGGTGTTCGCCCAGGACCGCATCGCCGGCTTCGAAACCCGCACGCCGGGCCACGACATGCTCAATGCCACGGTGAGCTACACCTTCACCGGCAGCCCCCAGTACAGCGCCTTCCTGCGCGCCAGCAATCTGCTCGGCGAGGAAGTGTGGAACCACGCGTCGTTTTTGGCGCGCACGGTACCGGAACCCGGTCGCAACCTGACCGCCGGCGTGCGCCTGACCTTTTGACGCGGAACATCCACAGCAAAAAGACATTGGAGAGAGCACGATGAAACGCTCATTTTCCCCCACCGGCGCCGCCCTGCTGGCCGCGTCGGTATTGCTTGCCGCCTGCAACAACGACACCGGCAGCACCCCGCTGCCCGGCGGCGAAGACGAACACGACCACGGCGCGGAAAGCGCCGGCCGGCTGGTGTTCACCCACGCCGACGGCTCTAATTCACGGGTCTATGTGCACGACCTGGAGAGCCGCTCCACCCTGGCGGATTTCGCCCTGGTGCATCCCGCCACGGCGGTCCACAGCAGCCCGGAGCACCGCTACGCGGTGATCGTGCAGCGCGACAACGATCAGGTGGAATTCCTGGACGGCGGCGTCTACCGCCATGACGACCATGTCGACGAGGGCGATCCGGCGATGCTGCCGTTTACCCTGTCCGGCGTGCGGCCCACCCACTACCGCCACCACGGCGAGCAGGCCGCCCTGTTCTTCGACGGCGACAGCGCCAGCGCCGCCCTGAGCCAGTTCCATCTGTTCAGCGATGAGAGTCTGGAAAGCGGCGGCACCCTGGCCCATCAGACCCTGGACACCGCCCATCACGGCATCGCCGAGCCCCTCGACGGTGTGGTGCTGGCCAGCCACGCCGCCGCCAGCGGCGACGCGCCGGACGGCATCAGCGTGTTCGAGCTGCACGGCGACCACTTCCACAATGAAGGCGAGCTGGCCACGGCCTGCCCGGGCCTGCACGGCGGCGCATCCAACGGCACCTTCTCGGTGTTCGGCTGCGACGACGGCGCGCTGGTGGCCGAACTGCACGGCGACCATTTCGACGACGCCAAGATCGCGGTGGCGGAGCGCCTGGCCACGGTGGTGGGCCACCCCGATGTGGCGGAGTTCGCCGCGTTCTCCTACCCCGGCGGCAACCTCTACGCGCTGGACCCGGAAGCCGGCACCGCCACGCAGGTGGACTGGCGCGACGGCGCCGTGGACGGTGACGGCGACCCGGTCTCGGCGCTGGCACGGGGCTTTGACGGCCACGGCGAGCACCTGCTGGTTCTCGACAGCAACGGCGATCTGCACGTGCTGGAGAGCAGCGACTGGAGCCACCGCGGCAGTATCGCGGTGCTCGACAGCGTGCCCGCCAGCGGCCCGGCACCGGCACTGGCGGTGAGCGCCGCCGGCGATCAGGCCTTCGTCAGTGACCCAGCGGCGCCGGCGATCCACATCATCGACCTGGAAGCGCTGAGCCTGGAAGCGGTGCCCCTGGCATTCCCGCCCACCGGCCTGGCCTGGACCGGCGTCGGCGAGGCGCACGACCATGACGGCCACGACGATCACGATCACGACCATTAACGCCCTCCGCCCCGGCCGTCCGGCCGGGGCCTTGCGCGTCGCCTTGCGCGCTTCTTTTCACTACAATGCGTTCACGGACAGCATCCCTAATAACCATCCGCAGTAATGATCGGAGTACCCATGAAGCCTTTCCTGTTAGCCGCGAGCCTTGCGCTGCCCCTGACCCTCCTGCCCATTGCCGCCGGCGCCTCCGGCTTCGCGGGTATCGACGTTGTCAGCAGCGAAATCGAACCGGACGACGGCGGCAGCGCCGATCCCACCGCGCTGCAGTTCAAGTTCGGTACCTGGATCAACCGCAATGAAACCCTGGGCGGCGAGCTGCGCCTGGGCCTGGGTATTGATGAGGACGACCTGGGCCGTGGCACCGATGTGGAAATCGACCGCTACTACGGTGCCTATTTCCGTGGCCAGTTCCCCAACACCCTGCCAGTGCGCCCCTACGGCCTGATCGGCCTGACCCGCATGGAAACCACCGAGAACTTCCCCGGCGGCGGCTCCACCGGCGAGAACTACTCCGGCCTCTCCATCGGCCTGGGCGCCGACGTGAGCCTGACCGACGTGGTGTTCGTGAGCGTGGAATACATGCGCGCCGTGGACAGTGGCGGCGACGAAGTCACCAACCTGTCCCTGGGGCTCAACGGCCGCTTCTGAGCGCCGGCGACCCGAGGAGCGACCGCCAGGGACGGCGGTCATAAAAAAAGCCGCGCTATGCGCGGCTTTTTTTGTAGCGGCCTTACGAGCCCCGGTCAGGGAATCGGCAGGTAGCCGCCCTCCACTTCCTTGGTGGCGATGGCCACCGCGTTGTGGGCGTGCAGGCTCTCCAGGTGATTCACCCGCAGCCAGAAGTCCTGGTAGCAGGGCTGGCCGTCCAGCGCCCGCTTCAGGCGCCGCGCGGAATCCTCGCAGAACATCAGGTTCTGGCCGTTGAGCTTGGCGAATTCCTGCTCGTCGACGCGCTTCACGGCGGTCTGCACCGGCGTTTTCAGCGCGCCCTCGATGGAATCGATCAGGGCGGTGATCGGGAAGGCCTCGTCGCAGTCGGTATCCAGCAATACCCGCACCTGGGCCACGGAGCGCTGGCTGTGCGGCGTCGCCATGATGCCTTCCTCGGTGCCCAGCCACTCGAACACCTTCTCCATGTCCACGGAGCCTTCGCCCTCGAAGTCCTTGCGGAACTGCTCCTGGATCAGCTGCCGGGCCAGCGCCGCGGAGCACGGGCAGGTGGAGGAATAGGGCACTTCCACCGCCAGCTCCATGCGCATGCCGTCCGGGGCCAGGGTCGCCTTGATGGTCACCGGGTAGCTCTTCCAGCCGGAGTAGCTGCTTTTCAGCGCCGGCCGGCGCATCGAGTACTCGAAATCGAACTGCACGAAGCCCCGGTCGCTGAGGCCCTCGTGGGAGTCGAGGAAATTCTGCAACAGCTTGCGGATCGAATAGGCGCTTACCGAGTGATCGCCGAAGGTTTCCTCCAGCATCAGGTAAAGCCGGGACATGTGAATGCCCTTGGCGTCCGGGTTGGAAAGGTTCACATAGGCCTGGATGGACGTGCTCACCGGGCGTTCGCCGGCCAGGGTGTCGCTGATGCGGGCCGGCAGATGGATCTCGCTCATGCCCACCCAGTCCAGGGTGCTGTGAATGTGTTCCACCATGGAGTTCGTCGCCACATCGGGCATCGACTTGGTGGTTTCCGAACTGCTATCGCGCTTCATGGAAATCTCCGCTGGGACGGCAAAGGACGGAGCATGACCGCTGGCCGGTGAAGGCTGGGACAATTCTCCAGGCGATGCCGCCCGACCTCTCAGGGGCGCAGAGTGTAGCAGAAACCGCCCGGCAAATAGACAGACCGGAACGACGGGATTGGCGATAAAAGCGACAGCCCGGGCCTATCGGCGGCGGGCCCCGTCACAGGGGCGTTTCATCGTCCTCGGCGCGCCCCACCAGCTCCTGGAAGCGCTCCATTTCACGCAGCGGAACGAACATTTCCTCGGCGCGGGCGTGCTGGCGCAGGGCCTCGGAGATGGCCACCGCCTGGCGCAGGTCGCGCAGGGCGTTCTCGGTCTCGCCCAGGCCGGCCCAGGCGCAGGCGCGCTGGTAGAGGGCGTGGGCGTTGTCCTCGTCCACTTCCAGCACCCGGTCGCACAGGCTCAGGGCCCAGCGCTGCTCGCCCAGCTCCAGGGCGGCGTCGGCCTTCCAGGCCAGCGCCTCCGGGTCGTCCGGGCGCAGCTCCAGGATCCGGTCGTAGAGCTCGATCTTCTCTTTGTAGCTGGTTTCCTTGGTGGCTTTCAGCCACAGGCTGTGGATCTCGTTGGTGCGCTCGATCTCTTCCTGGTTTTCGGTGATGGTGCGCGATTTGCGGCGCAGCTCCTGCTCCAGGTCCGCCAGGCGCGACTCGTACTCCACGGTGAGCCGGGACATCTCCTTCTCGGCGTAGACGCGGATGTTGTCCTTGAGGTCACGAATCGTCGACCAGCCCACCAGCGCCAGAATCGAGGCGGCGCCGGCGATCAGGTAGAAGAAGTAGGTCACCGTGTTGGTGGCGTAGCCCATGGCCTTGTCGGCCACTTCCAGTTCCCGGTCGGTGACGATCCGGTTCATGTCGTTGCGGTACTCCATCATGTCCTGACGGAGGCTGCGCAGCTCACCGAGAATCCAGTTCTCGCGGAACTGGGAAATCACCGGTCCCCTCTCGATCTCGCTTTGCGCTTCCGGGCGGGAGTCGTCAGTTTCCTGCTGGGCCCCGGCCCCGGCGCCGACAGCCATCAACAACACCCAGATTCCCGCCTTCAGGCACCGCTTGAACAAGACCGCGTCCTCTTCGCCAATGGTTCGCTCATACCGTCACACGCCCCGGCCGCCGTGGCCAGGAAAGTCGGAGAGTATGGTGGCATTAAGGTCCGTCAGGCGCCAGCCCGAAGGCCGCAAAAGCGACCCGGGGCGCGCTTGACACATTCCGCCGGATGCAATGTAGTGAGTTCATCCGCAATGTCACCACCAAGGAGTTTCATGAGAATGCATCGACTCGTGGGCGCCGTCGCCGCGCTCGGCCTGATGGCGCTCAGCGCCAGCGCCAACGCGGAAACCTGGCGCATCGGCCTGGAAGAAATCGAAGGCAGTGTCCAGCATCGCTACGCGGAACGCTTCAAGGAACTGGTCGAGAAGAAAAGCGACGACGAGATCAACGTGCAACTACTGCCCTACGGCACCTGGGGGTCGACCTATTCCGCCCTCTATGACGCCATCCAGGGCGGTGCCATCCAGCTCGGCTTCGGCTCCGGCTTCCTGGGCGGCACGGTGCCCGAAAGTCAGCTGCTTAATCTCAACTACATCATGCCCGACGACCAGTGGCTCACGGCCAAGGTGCTCAACTCCGATGCCTTTCTCAAGAGCGAACCCTGGCGGCAGGCCTTCCGCGCACGCGATCTGGTCGCCCTGGCCGAGCTGCCCGAGGGTAACCAGGCGTGGACGGCGAACAAAGCCGTCCGCACCCCCGCGGATATGAAGGGGCTGAATATCCGCGTCATGGACAACAGCCTGCTGCGCGCCACCTACCGGGCCTACGGCGCCTCGCCCACCTCCATCGCCTATGGCGAGCTCTACAGTGCCCTCCAGCAGGGCCAGGCCGAGGGCAATATCCAGCCGATCTTCGCCCACGAGGAAATGGGGTTCTACGAGGTCCAGGACTACATGATCTTCGCCGGTCAGTCCCAGTTCGTGGCCACCCTGATCGGCAACGCGGACTGGTACGACGGCCTTTCCGATGATCAGCGGGCAATGATCGACGCGGTTACCAAGAAACTGGTGCGCGAGGGCCACGACATCCAGACCCGGTTCAACAAGAAGCGTCTCAAAGCGATCCGATCCAAGAGCGATATCGAGATTATCGAGCTGGACGACGCCCAACGCGACGCCTTCCGCGAACTGGCCAGGCCGGTCCGCGAGACCTACATCGAGGAGGTAGGCGAGCGTGGCGAGCAATCATTGAACACTCTGCTCGATGCCGTCAAAAAGGCCGACGGCAAGCAATAACCGCCCTTCCCACGGTGTCTGGTCCTGGAGGGAATCAGGGATTGCCCAGCGACGGCAGCCATAACGAAATCTGCGGGAACAGGATCAGCACCACCGTGGCCAGCAGTAACATCAGAATAAACGGCGGCGTCCCTCGGATCACTTCCAAATAGGGCCGCCGGAACACGGCGATGGCGGTGAAAATGTCGCAGCCGAACGGCGGCGTCGCTGAACCGATGGCGGCCTGCAGGGTGACAATCACGCCCACATGCACCGGATCCAGGCCAGCGGATTCCACCAGTGGTTTGAAAATCGGCACCAGGATCAGAATCACCACGATGGGGTCCACGAACATGCAACCGACAAAGAAGGCCACCGCAATCAGCGCCAGCGCCGCCGTTTGACTGTCGCCAATGGCATCGATGGCCGGGCCCAGCAGCTTCTCCGGCACGCCGGCGGTGCCCAGGGTGTGGGAGAAGGCAGCACCAATGGCCACCAGGATGAACACCACCGCGGTGATCATGCCCGAGGACAGCGCCAACCCGCCGAGATCCCGAATGCTCACCTTGCGGTAGATCACCACCTCCAGCAACAGCGCGTAGGCCACCGCCACCGCGGACGCCTCCACCGCGCTGAACAGCCCGCCATAAATGCCGCCCACCACCAGCACCGGAAAGCCCAGCGGCAAAATCGCCCGGCGCAGGGCCCGCAGTCGATCAGGCCAACTGGCGCGCGACTCCGGCTCAATACCTTTGGCACGGGCACCCAACCAGCAATAGGTGGCGAACATCATCAGGATCAGAATGCCGGGCAGAATGCCGGCAAGGAACAAGTCGCCGATGGAGGTCTTCATCACCACGCCATACACGATGAAACCGATGCTCGGCGGGATCAGCAGGGCGATATCGCTGGCGTTGATGATCAGCGCCAGCGCGAAACTGTCCGGGTAGCCCTTGGCCAGCAGGCGCGGGCGCATGGGGCCACCCATGGCCACCACGGTGGCCTGGGTCGAGCCGGAGACGGCGCCGAACATGGCACAGGCCGCCGCCGTGGTGATCGGCAACCCGCCGCGCCAGTGCCGACTAAAGGCATCCACCAAATCCAGCAGACGATTGGCGGTGTGCCCCTTGGTGAGAATGTCGGCGGCGAAAATGAACATGGGCACCGCCGCCAGCACCCAGCTGCCGACGCCGGTGACCATCCAGGTCACCGCCTGGTCGGGCCCGAAGAAAGTCATCCCGGTGAACATCATGAACAAGGTCCCCACCGCCAGCGGCACCATCATGGGATAACCCAGCAGCAGCAGGACCAACATAATCAGCGCGAGCACGATCAGCATAGCGTCGCCTTCTCGCCCAACCGGTGCTGCGAATCAGACACGGTCGTCATGGTGCCCTCCCGCTTCGCCGCCGTGCACCGGCACATCGGAATAGGTTTCTTCTTCGTTGAACGACCGCCAGATACCGGGAGACAGGGCGTTGCGGATCAGGGTCAGCAGGTACTGGATTCCGGCGAGCGCAAAGCCAGCGGGCAGGGCCTGGTAGACGATCCACATCGGCAAGCCCAGAGCGGAACTGACCCGGCCACGGTCGTGAACGTCGATCACGTACTGACCGGACTTCCAGGCGAAATAGAACATCAGGGTTGCGGTGCCGACGCAGATCAACATCAGAAGGGCCTTGCGGGCGCCGCCGTGGAGCTGTTCATAGAGTGCGGACATACGGATATGACGGGCGTGACGGGCGGCATAACTGACCCCCACGAAGGTCATCACCACGATCAACATTTCGGTGACTTCGTAGGTGCCGGGGATCCCCCGATCGAACAATAACTGGCCGACCACGTGAGCGCTCATCAGTAGCGCCATGGCGAGCATGGTGCCGCCGATAATCAGACGTTCGATAACTCCGATAGCACGGTCAAGCACGGCGAGGGCGGCAAGCACTCCCTTAATCGCGAACTTCATCAAACTATACAACCACAAGGTTTACCTATCATCAACGCTGCCAAAGCCGCTTATAACGCGCACTACGGCAATGCCAGGGTCCCCAGCCTCACCGGCAACTGTTTTGACATCTAAATATTATATCTCTAAAATAGCCTACCACTTATTGCCAGGAATATCCCGGTCATGCGCTGGACTCACGTGACGAAAACCGTGACACAACCTGCTTTCACGTCAAAATGACCTTGTCTCCTCACGGTCACATTGGTTTGTTATCCAGAGAATTAACGACCATGGCCAGACACGACGAAGTGTTGATTGCCCTACGCCAGATTATCCGCGCCACGGACCTTTACTCGCGCAAGCTGAGCAAGGTGGCCGGCCTCACCGCGCCGCAGTTACTGATTCTCCAGGCCACCGCCTCCCACGGCGAAATGACCATGGGCGATATCGCAACGGAGGTGTCCGTCAGCCAGGCCACCGTCACCACCATCCTTGATCGGCTCGAAAAACGTGGCCTGATCGAGCGTAAAAGGGGTGAACGTGACAAACGCCGGGTTTATGCTTATTTGACCGACGCTGGCCGCGACATCATGGAGCGGGCGCCGACTCCGCTTCAAGATGAATTCATGTCCCGCTTTTCGCATCTCGAGAATTGGGAACAGTCGCTGATACTCAGCTCCCTGCAGCGGGTGGCGGCGATGATGAACGCCGGTGACATTGACGCTTCGCCGGTATTGGATCTGGGTGCCATTGACCGCACCCAACCCGCCGCCGACGGCCAGCGCCGACGGCCTCGGATCAACCCATCTTTTGAAACCGACCAGAAGTGACATCATGCCTGCAGACGAACCGAAAAAGGCGGATTCATCCTCCGCTGACACAAAAGACGACATCATTTTTCGCAAGCCCGAGAGCCCGGACGGCCCGCGGGTGCACAAGCTGATCGCGGAATGTAAGCCGCTGGATGAAAACTCCGTGTACTGCAATCTGCTGCAGTGCACGCACTTCGCGGACACTTCGGTGGCCGCGGAAATGGATGGCGATCTGGTGGGCTTCATCTCCGGGTACATCCCGCCCAAGCAGCAGAACACGCTGTTCGTGTGGCAGGTGGCGGTGCACGGCAAGGCACGCGGCAAGGGTCTCGCCAAGCGCATGCTGGCGGAACTGATCAAGCGCGACGAAGCGGAAAACGTTCAGTTCATCGAGACCACCATCACCCCGGACAACGAAGCGTCCTGGGGTATGTTCCGCAGCTTCGCCTACGAGCGCCGGATGCCCACCGAAGAGTTCATCCTCTTCGATTCACGCATCCATTTCGCCGGCGAGCACAATGATGAACATTTGCTGCGCATCGGGCCGTTCAACCGCGACGACGCCTAAAACGAATTGAGACACAGCGAGGTAGAGAGAACCATGGATACGGATATTTTTGACAGCATTGAGTCCGAAGTTCAAAGCTACGCACGCAGCTTCCCGGTGGTGTTCCAGAAAGCCAAGGGCAGCTATCTGTACGACGAGGACGGCCAGGAGTACCTGGATTTTCTGGCCGGCGCGGGCACGCTGAACTACGGCCACAACAATCCGGTTCTGAAAAAAGTCCTGCTCGACTACATCGAGAACGATTCCATCGTGCACGGCCTGGACATGCACACCGTGGCCAAGCGTGACTTTCTGCAAGCGCTGGAAGACTATGTGCTGAAGCCGCGCGATATGGACCACGTGGTCCAGTTCCCCGGTCCCACCGGCACCAACGCGGTGGAAGCGGCACTGAAGATCGCCCGTAACATCAAGGGCCGCGAAAACATCATCAGCTTCACCAACGGCTTCCACGGTGTGACCCTGGGCGCGCTGTCCACCACCGGTAACAGCCACCACCGTGGCGCCGCCGGCGTCACCATGGGCGGCGTCAGCGTGATGCCGTACGACGGCTACCTGGGCGACGCCTTCGACACCACCGAGTACCTGGACAAGGTGCTGCTGGATTCATCAAGCGGCGTCGACCATCCGGCCGCCGTGATCGTGGAAACCGTACAGGGCGAAGGCGGCATCAACGCGGCCAGCTTCGACTGGCTGCGCAACCTGGAGCGCGTCTGCCGCAAGCACGACATGCTGCTGATCCTGGACGACATCCAGGCCGGCTGTGGTCGTACCGGCACCTTCTTCAGCTTCGACAATGTCGGCATCAAGCCGGACATCATCACCCTGTCCAAGTCGCTGAGCGGCTATGGCCTGCCCCTGGCGGTGGTGCTGCTGAAGCCGGAGCTGGACCAGTGGAAACCCGGTGAGCACAACGGCACCTTCCGCGGCCACAACCTGGCCTTCGCCACCGCCGCCAAGGCGCTGGAACACTTCTGGAGCGACGATACCTTCGCCAAGGAAGTGCAGAAGAAGGGTGACCTGATCACCGACCGGTTCCGCGATATCGCGTCCGGCTTCGACGATCACTGGTTCTACCTGAACGGCCGCGGCATGATGCAGGGCCTGGTCTGCCGTGACGGCGAACTGGCCGAGGAAATCACCAAGGCCGCGTTCAAGCGCAAGCTGGTGATCGAAACCTCCGGCGCCGACGACCAGGTGATCAAGACCCTGTGTCCGCTGACCGTGACCGAGGACGAGATCAACCACGCCATGGACGTGCTCAAGGAAAGCGTCGAAGAAGTCATGAAAGACCGCATCAAGCGCGGCGACGCCAATTCCGTTTCCAGCCTGGCGGGCTGAACCCTTCCCGACCTCCCGGCCGCTTCGCGCGGCCGGGCTTCCCTGTTTTTTTCCTTTTTTGTTTTTGGAGGTGTAGATGATCGTTCGCACTCTGGCGGAAGCCGAGAAAACCGACCGTCGCGTGGTCGCGGAAAACGGCAATTGGCAGTCCGTTCGCCTGTCCCTGAAAGAAGACAAGATGGGGCATTCCTTCAATATCACCACCATCTTTAAAGGCACCAAGACCCACATCAAATACGCCAACCACTGGGAATCCGTTTACGTGATTTCCGGCAAGGGCAAGATCGAGATGGTGGAAAGCGGCGACGTGCACGAGCTGACGCCAGGCACCATTTATCTGCTCGACCAGCACGACGAGCACTACCTCTATGGTGGCGAGAACGAGGACATGGTGGTGGCGTGCGCCTTCACCCCGCCCCTCAGCGGCAAGGAAGTGCACGACGAGAACGGCGTCTACCCGGCCGATCTTGACTGACAGCGGCGCCTGCCAGCCAAGCGAAGAGAACGGAACCCCAGGGTTCCGTTTTTTTTGGCCTGCGCCCCGGGACTCGACAAAAGTCTAATTCCACGGCGCTCCGGAAGCGGGCAAGGTACCGGGCATATCAAGTGCGGGCCAGACCCGCCGACAGCCGGATAACAATAAATCGAACCCCGAACAAACGGCTTGGGAGAGTTTCCGCAGGACCCTGGACGCCCGCGCCAACCGCGCCGGGCGTCCGCTTGACCATCAAGCTGATTCTGATTGTCCACGTCTTTACCTCGGCTGCCAGGCGGCGGCCCCTCTTTTTTATTTCTGATTCCTCGCACGGCGGGGCGCGCTGGCGCCACTTAGACGCTAGTATTGTATCGTCCGGAGATAAAACAGGTCCTAATAATGAGAATACTGATCGCCGACGACCATCCGCTGTTCCGCGCCGCTCTGCGTCAGGCCGTGGAAGTGAGCTTCAAGGACGCCCGTATCCAGGAGGCCGATTCCCTGGCCTCGCTGGAAAAGCTGGGCGACGACCAGGTCCCCTTTGACCTGATTCTGCTGGACCTGCACATGCCGGGGACCCACGGCTTTTCCGGGCTGATCTATCTGCGCGAGCTGTACCGGCGGGTGCCGCTGGTGGTGATCTCCGCCAACGAGGAGCTGGAAGTGATCCAGCGGGCGCTGCAGTTCGGCGCCGACGGTTTTATTCCCAAGTCGGCCTCGGTGGAAGCGATGACCCAGGCGGTGCTGAAAGTGATGGAAGGCGAACGCTGGGTGCCGGAGAAGGCACGCCGCCCGCTGCCGCCGGATCTGCCCGACTTCGCCGCCATGCGCGAGCGCATCACCAGCCTGACGCCGCAGCAGTTCCGGGTCATGGGCATGCTCATGGAGGGGCTGCAGAACAAGGTGATCGCCTATCAACTGGACGTGTCCGAAGCCACCGTCAAAGCCCACATGACCGCCATCTTCCGCAAGCTGGGCGTCCGCAACCGTACCCAGGCGGTGCTGGCCCTGAAGGATCTGGCCATCGAGCCACCCGGCCTGGCCTGAACCCCGCGCACCTGAAGCGCCGCGCCTAGAGCGCGCGCAGCACCTCCAGCAACGCGGCCTCGCTGACCGGTTTCTGCAGAAAGCCCACGCCCTGCTCACGGGCCCGCACGCGCACCTCGGCGCGGCGGTCGGCGGTGATCAGCATCGCCGGCACCACATCCTCCCAGCAGCCGTCCAGCGCATCGATCACCTGAAAGCCGGTCTCGCCGTCGTCGAGCTGATAATCCACCAGCAACAGGTCCGGCGCCGGCCGGCCCCGGGCTTCCTCCAGGGCGTCGGCGCGGGAGCGGGCGACGATCGGGTCACAACCCAGGGCGCGCAGCAGCGCCTCCAGGCTGGCCAGCAACGCCGGATCGTTATCCACACAGAACACCCGCAACCCGGCCACGTCGCGCTGATCGGACACCGCCGGTTCCGGCGGGGACGCCACCTCCGGTTCGCCCACCACCAGCGGCACGGAAACGGCGAACACGGTGCCGCGCCCGGGCCAGGAGCGCACACTGATGCGGTGCTCCAGCAGCCGGCAGATACGGTCGGCGATCGCCAGCCCCAGACCGAGCCCCTTGATCTGTCGGCGCCCCAGTTGCGGCAGGCGCTGGAACTCATGGAACACGCGCGCCTGCTGGTCGTCCGGAATCCCCGGGCCGGTGTCCCAGATCTCAATGGAGAGCGTGTCGCCGCGACGGCGGCAGCCGAAAAGCACCCGGCCGCGCTCGGTGTAACGCACCGCATTGGAGAGCAGATTCTGCAGCACCCGGCGCAGCAGCGCCTCGTCGGTGCGCACCTGCAGATCACTGAACACGGTGCGCAGGGTGAGCCCCTCCGCCCGCGCCAGCACACTGAACTCCTGCCCCAGTTGCTGCATCAGCGGGCGCACCGCCACGGTGCGCGGGTGCGCCTGCATGGTGCCGGTGTCCAGGCGGCTGATCTCCAGCAGCGCGGAAATAATCTGCTCGGCGGCACGCAGCGAGCTGTCGATATGCCCCAACACTTCCCGCTCATAGCCGAACGCCTCGTCCTTGCGCGCCAGGCGCTGGGACAGGGACGAGGCAAACAGCTGCGCGGCGTTCAACGGTTGCATCAGGTCGTGGCCGGCGGCGGCCAGGAAGCGGGTCTTGCCCTCGTTGGCCTGCTCCAGCTGGCTATTCAGTTCCGAGAGCCGCCGGGTGCGCTCGGAGACCATCTGCTCCAGGTTCTCGTTGATCTGGCGCAGGGCGATTTCGTCGCGCTTGCGTTCGGTGATGTCCATGTAGGTGCTGACGAAACCGCCGCCCTCCATGGGGTTGCCGCGCACCTCCACGATCACGCCGTTGGGCAGCTCCCGCTCGAAGCGGTGGGCGCTGCCCTCGCGCAGCAACTGCACCCGCTTTTTCACGTCCTGCTCGAGATCGTCGCTGGCGTAAAAGCCGCGTTCCGCATTGTGCCGGTAGACTTCCTCGATGGGCCGTCCCAACCGGATAAAGCCTTCCGGGTAATCGAACAGATTCACGTAGGCCTGGTTCCAGGCGACGATATTAAGATCCCGGTCGACCACGCAAATGCCCTGGCTGATGGTCTCGATGGTGGTGCGCAGCAGCTGGTGGTTGAACTGGATCAGCTGCGAGGCCTCATCCATGATCCGCACCATGTCGTCGCGGCGCACGTTCTGCTTGCTGAGCAGCGAGCCCATCACAATGCGGGCGGTGGACGCGCCCATGGCGCCGGCCAGCAAACGCTCCACGTAGCGCACCAGATGCAGCGGCGCCGGCAGCGCCGGGTCCTCCGATATCTGGCGGCGCTGCAGATAATCAAAGAACAGCCCCCGCGCGCGCGGGTGGCCCAGGCCCCGCTCACACACCTGCAGCAGCTCGCCGGTGGTGATCAGCGGGTGGCCCATGCCCTCGCGCCACCAGTCGGTGGGGGTGTCCACGAAGCGGGTGGCCTGGGTGTCGTCCAGCGGCGCCTGGGTGGCGCGGCGGGACAGCCACACATAGGCCAGCAGATTAAGGCTCAGGCTCCAGAACACACCGTGGGTGAGCGGCTCCAGCCCCTCGATGGCGAACAGCGCATTGGGCCGCAGTATGCCCAGCCCCAGCAGACCGGCCCGGTTGAGGTAATCCACCCACTCCACCGGCAGCATCAACGGCAACAGCAGACAGTAGCCCCACACCAGAAAGCCCACCGCCAGGCCGACAAAGGCGCCGCTCTGGTGGCCGCGCCGCCAGTAAAGCCCGCCCAACAGCGCCGGCGCCAGCTGCGCCACCGCCGCGAACGACAGCAGGCCGATGCGCGCCAGCCCTTCAAAACGGTCGATCAGAATATGGAACAGGAACGCCAGCGCCAGCATCACCACAATGCTCAGCCGTCTGAGCAGACGCACCTGGTTACTCAGGTCCGAGAGTTCCTCGTCGCCCTGGATCCGGTACTGCACCCAGGCGGGCATCAGCACCTCGTTGGTGAGCATGATCGCCAGCGCCATGGTGGACACGATCACCATGCCGGTGGCCGCCGCGATGCCGCCGATGAACGACAACAGCAGCAGCCCCTGATTGTCGGCCGCCATGGGCAGCGACAGCATGTACATATCCGGCTGCGTGGAGCCGGGCTGGGTGATCATGCCGGCGGCCACGATCGGCAGCACGAACAGCGCGAACAGGCCCAGGTAGGTGGGCAGCACCCAGCGGGCGGTGCGCAGGTGCTGCAGGTCGTTGTTTTCCACCACGCCGGCATGGAACTGGCGGGGCAGGCAGATGATCGCCAGCATCGACAGCAGCAGCGCGGTGACGAAGCTCTGCGAAAACAGGGCCGGCTCGAACACCGACCGTATTGCCGGCACGTCACGGACCCGCTGCCACATATCCACCGGGCCGTCGAAGATCGCGAACAGGCAGAACAGGCCGATGATCACGAACGCCACCAGCTTGATGAAGGATTCAAAGCTCACCGCCAGCATCAGCCCGGACTGGTGCTCGGTGGCGTCGATATGGCGGGTGCCGAACAGCAGCGTGAAGATCGCCATCAGGGTGGCCACCACCAGGGCGATGTCCGGCGACGGCGCCACCTGGGGGCCGACCACATGCTCGAAGGACAGGGTCACCGCCTTGAGCTGCAAGGCGATGTAGGGCAGCACGCCGACCACCGCCACCAGGGTCACCAGCACCGCCAGCTGCCGGGACTTGCCGTAGCGGGCGGCCATGAAGTCGGCGATCGAAGTGATGTGGTGCTGCTTGCCCACCGACACCAGCTTATAAATCAACTCGCCGCCCAGCAGCATGGTGAGGATCGGGCCGAGATAAATGGGCAGGTAGGTCCAGCCGTTGCCGCTGGCCTCGCCCACGGCGCCGTAAAAGGTCCAGGAGGTGCAGTACACGCCCAGGCCCAGGCTGTAGGTCCAGGCGTTATTGACCACCCGCAGGCCGCGCCGCTCGGCGCGGTCCCCCCACCAGGCGATCACGAACAGCACCATCACATACAGCAGGGCGAACACACCCAGCTGCCAGAGACTAAACAAGAGAGCGCCTCCGTCCGATCATCACGGCTTTACCACTGAAACAGCACCGCCACGAAACGCAACACCACCGCCAGAATCATCACCAGCAAGCCGGCGCGCTGGATCTTGAACTCGGTGACCGACAGCGCCATGCCCCGGCGCCAGAAGCGCAGCACCCCGCCCCAGTCGCCGGTGCGGCGGATATACTGGCCGTAGGCCACCAGCACCAGCAGCAGGCCCAGCGCCAACAGCGCCCCTTGCAGGTATTGCATTGTTATTCTCCGTTTATGGTTCGCTTTTCAGCTTCAAGTACATCAAGGCGGCGGTGGTGGCGTCGCCGCGGGCGCTGTGCCGGCCGATCACCGGCACCCCCAGCTCGCCGGCGACACGCTCGAAACGCAGGTCCGGCAGCGACTCCGGATTGCGATAATGGTGCCGCCGCCGATACAGGTCGGACAACTCGATCACCGGGTTGGGCAGGTCGAACCCCAGGGACGCACGCAGATAGCGGTTGATAATCCCCAGATCGAAATCCAGACACCAGCCCACCAGCGGCCGGTTGCCGATAAAGTCGAGCAGGTTGCGCAGGCCCTCTTCCACCGGCACGCCGTCGTGCAAGTCCACACCGCGCAGACCGTGAATGCAAATCGACTCGCCGTTCAAACTGGCCGGCCGCGCCATGCGCAGGTCCAGCGCCGCGCCCGCCTGAACCCGGCCGGCGCTGACCGGCACCGCCGCCACCGAGACCAGTTCGGCGGTGCGCGTGTTCAGCCCGGTGGTCTCGCAATCCAGCGCCATCACTTCGTCGCCCGGTGGCGCCGCGAACAAATGACCATAGGGGCCCTTGCCGTGGCGCCGCCGTTGCACAAGACGCTTCAACATCGTTAGTACTCCAGATGAAAACGCCGGGTCAGGCGCTTCTTGAACTCATTGACCACCTGCAGGGACTCCCTGAGCAGGTCTCTCTCCAACGGCGACAGCGCCTGTATCAGCAGTTGGTTGTTGCGGCCCTCTTCGTCGTTGCCCTCCAGACGGGCCAGCTGCTGCTTGAGCCGCAGCTCCGCGAACAGCGCCATGGACTCGCCCAGCTCCTCGGCGAAGCCGGTCTCCATATGCCCCGCCTCCACCAGCCTGTCGAGCCGGCCGAAGGTGCCGGTCTCACCGATGCGGTGTTGCAAAGACATGGCGCGCACCCCGTGCACCACCGGAAACAGGCCGCCCTTTTTGATATCGATGCCCTGCTGGGGCTTCTTCAGGGCGCCGAACCAGTTCAGCGGCGTGGAGAACTTCAACAACGGCCGGGCGAAGCGCGACAGGATCAGATCGTTGTTGCTGCACACCCGGAACAGGTCCCGCCGCAGCTCATCGACCAGCTCGGTGCGCCCCGCCGCCGGGTGCGCGTCGAGCAGAATCGCCAGGTTCATCATCGAGGCGTCGTCGCCCTGCTTGGCCCAGCGGCCGATGCGTGCCTTCCAGTCGGTGGCGCTGCCCACCCACTCCGGGTTGGACACCATGATGTTGCCCGGACAACGGGGGTAACCGAGCCGCAGCAGGGTTTCGGTGAAGCGCTGCATGTGCGCGTCGCGCTCAGGCCAGTTCTCCGGGTCGTCGACGATCAAGGCGTTGTCCTGATCGGTCTTGAGGATCTGCTCGCCCCGCCCTTCGCTGCCCAGCACCAGCAGGCAACCGTGCTCCTGATGGCTCTCCGGCACCACGAACTGGAACGCCTTGCTGATGATGCGGCCGTTCAGCGCCGCCAGCAGATCCATGGCGAAGCGCATCTTGACGCCCTGCGCCATCAGCGCCTGGATCAGTTCCGGCAGACGGGCGCTGGCCATCGCCAGCGCCTCCAGGTTGTCCGCCTTCTCCACTTCCAGCCCCACCACGTAGGAGCGACTGGAGAAGAAACTGAGCACATCGGTGAGCTCCACCACGCCCACCGGACGGCGGCCGTCCATGACCACCACCCGCTGCACCTCGTGGCGGGTCATGCTGACCAGGGCGGCGAACAGAAACTGATCCGGCGGCACCGTCACCAGCTCGAAACTGGCCAGCGCCAGAGCACGAGAGTCCGGGGTCAGGCCGTCGTTGACCAGGCCGCGCAGCAGGTCGGTTTTGGTGATCACACCGACATGGCCGTCGCGCTCCATCAGCAGGCTGTCGGCGTTGTGCTCGTTAAGCGCGGCGACCGCCTGGGCGATGGTGCCGCCGCTGTCGAGTATCAAAGGCTGGCGCATGCATTGATGCACCTTGGCGAGCATAAAGCCCGCCATGGTCACCCCGCCCTCGCGCCGCTCGGCAAGAAGCTGGTTCTTGCTGGCGAGGCGCTGGCGGAAGTAATCGTCGAATTCTTTCTGATCCTGGCACAACGACTGGAACAGGTCGGCCGGTATCAGATAACACAGAGTTTCTTCTTCGGTAATAAACCGGTAACGGCTGCGACCGTTAAGCACGCTGAGCGCGCCGAACAGATCACCGGCACTGTAGACACCAAGCCGTCCCGCCTCCGCGGGAAGGGTCGGGTCCAGTTCCAGAACCGCGCCTTTGTGAACCAGATAAACAAACTGCGCCGGATGGCGCGCTTCGATAATCACCGTACCGGTTTCGAAGTACGCCATTTCCATGGCGTTCTCGAGACGGTGGCGGTGTTCCTCGTCCAGCAATGAAAACGGTAGTTGGGTAAAGTCCACGTCGATCATGGCCAGGTCCTGAACGGAGATCGGGGCCGCGCGGATACGCGGCCCCGATATTCAGCTTACTCCGTTTGTAGTAGCGCCGTTAGTGGGCGGAAGCCCCGCCGGCGCCACGCGGTACGCGGATGTCTTCAACGATATGCTGGATGTGCTCCGGCGGCGGCGCGGTCACACGGGATACCGCGAACGCGACGATAAAGTTGAGGACCATACCGACGGTACCGATGCCCTCCGGTGATACCCCGAACAGCCAGTTCTCGGCGCTGTTCAGCTCCGGCGACACGAACTTGAAGTACACGATGTAGGAGAAGGTGAAGGCCAGGCCTACCGCCATACCCGCGATCGCGCCCTCTTTGTTCATGCGCTTGTAGAAGATCCCCATCAGAATCACCGGGAAGAAGCTGGCCGCGGCGAGACCGAAGGCGAACGCCACCACCTGCGCCACGAAGCCCGGTGGATTGATACCGAAGTAACCGGCGATCAGGATCGCCACCACCGCGGCCAGACGCGCCGCCAGCAGCTCCTGTTTCTCGGAAATATCCGGTTTGAGCGTTTTCTTCAGCAAGTCATGGGACACCGCCGACGAGATCACCAGCAACAGGCCGGCCGCCGTCGACAGGGCCGCGGCCACGCCACCGGCGGCCACCAGTGCGATCACCCAGGCCGGCAGATTGCCGATCTCCGGGTTCGCCAGCACGATGATGTCACGGTCGATATACACTTCCGCATCGTTATCGGTGACTTCGTTGGTGACCACGCGCTGACCGTGGGAGCCGGTCACTTCGTCGCGGTCGCCGGCGAAGGTCGGCGTGCCCTTGAAGGCGGCGCCGGCGGACATCTGTACCCGGCCGTCGTCGTTCTTATCCACCCAGCCGATCAAACCGGAGTTTTCCCAGTTATAGAACCAGCCCGGCAGCTCTTCGTACTCGGTCTGATGCACGGTTTCGATCAGGTTGGTACGGGCGAAGGCGCCGACCGCCGGAGCGGTGGTGTACAGCAGGGCGATAAACAGCAGCGCCCAGCCGGCACTGATACGCGCATCACGGACCGTGGGTACGGTGAAGAAACGCACGATAACGTGGGGCAGACCGGCGGTACCGCACATCAGCGCGGCGGCGATGAAGAACACATCGATGGTGGACTTCTGACCTTCGGTATAAGCGCCGAAGCCGAGATCCTGAACAATGCCGTCCAGTCGCTCGAGCAGGTAAACACCGGTGTCGTTACCGGCGGCGTCCAGTACCGTGGCGCCGAAGCCGGTCTGCGGCAGCACATGGCCGGTCATCAGAATCGACAGGAACACCGCCGGTACCAGGAAGGCGAAAATCAGTACGCAGTACTGGGCAACCTGGGTGTAGGTAATCCCCTTCATGCCGCCGAGTACGGCGTAGAAGAACACGATCGCCATGCCGATCACCACGCCCATGTTCACGTCCACTTCCAGGAAGCGGGCGAACACGATACCCACGCCGCGCATCTGGCCGGCCACATAGGTAAAGGAGATAAAGATCACGCAGATCACCGCGACGGTACGCGCCACGTTGGAATAGTAACGATCACCGATGAAGTCCGGCACGGTGAACTTGCCGAATTTTCTCAGGTAGGGCGCCAGCAGCATCGCCAGCAACACATAGCCGCCGGTCCACCCCATCAGATACACCGAGGCGTCGTAACCGGAGAAGGCGATGATACCCGCCATGGAAATAAACGATGCCGCGGACATCCAGTCCGCCGCGGTGGCCGCGCCGTTGGCGATCGGTGATACACCGCCGCCGGCGACGTAGAAGTCTTTCGTGGATGACGCCCGCGACCAGATCGCGATGCCGATATAGAGCGCGAACGAGCCACCGACGAAAAGATACGTTAGTAGTTGAACATCCATCTCTTGGTCCTCTTTGTTATTTTCGCGGCGCTCACTCTTCGTGGACGTCGAATTTTCGGTCGAGCTTGTTCATGGTGAAGGCGTACATCCAGATCAACACCAGGAACACATAGATCGAGCCCTGCTGGGCGAACCAGAAACCCAGTTTGAAACCGAAGAACTGAATGTTATTGAGTGCATCCACGAACAGGATGCCGCAGCCGTAGGACACTACGAACCAGATGATGAGATAGGTGAAGATGAGCTTGAGATTAGCGGCCCAGTAGGCACGGGCGTTTTCTTCTCTCATTTGTTTACCCCTTTGCGCACTGACAAACACGGGACCCGCGTTGACACGGGCCAGCTGGCTCAAGAGTAAACAAAGGTGTGTTCAGCCACAGTATGACTTTAGTCGAAGGGCCTGGAGCGGGTTCAGCGGACGTAAAGCGCGCACATCAGCCAGTCGTTCAGCGACACCACCGCGCCGCCCTTGTGCAGGGCTTCGATAAAACTGTCCTGAAGATCGCACAGATCGCCGTTGAGAAATTCCGGCTGCAGCACCCCCCCGTGGGAGACCTGCACGTCTTCCCAGCCGAAACGCCCGGCGACTTCTTCCACCAGTTTAAAGTCGTGGACGCTGTAACGGGGACGACGGCAAAACACAATCAGAACGTAGCGTTCCCCGGCTTCGTATTCCGGTTCCATGGCTTTGGTCGCCTCACCCTCGGCGAAAAAAGCGTGTACCTCGTACATGTTCCGCTCTCCTGCAAAACCCTGTTCACATAACCGCCTTTTAAGGGATAGCACGGACCATGCCGGTGTCGTGATCGAAAAAAGGTTAAAGGCCCCCCTAAAAAAATGAAAACATGCGGCGGGGGACGCCGAGGGCATGGCGGAGAAGCGCTCATCGCGGGGCTTACAGCGGCGGCCGCTTGCCCGGAACCGGGCGCCAAACCGGGCTCCGAGAGGGCTGAAACAGGCCTCGAAAGGGCCTTTGGAAAGGCAGGTTTCGGCCTAAAAAGATACAACTTGGCCGTCGTTGTTTCCCCCTGACTCGCGCTCCAGAATGGCGCGCAGATCCGCCAGCCGCGTCTCGCGCTTCACCGACTCCATCAGCGGCCCCGCTTGCGGCCAGCGCCGGCGGCTGTAGCTGAGCCATTGCTTGACCCGGCCGCACAGCTGCGCCTCGCTGCCGGTGCCGACGATGTCGGCGCCGAAAGCACGCAATACCGCCAGCACTTCCGTCCAGCCGGTGGGTTCGCCGCCCGCCACTTCGCGGGTCAGCATCGGGTTGGCCACCGCGCCGCGCCCCAGCATCAGATCCTGGCAACCGCTCTCCGCCTGGCAGCGGCGGGCGTCCTCGAGGGTCCATATTTCGCCGTTGGCGATCACCGGCAGAGTGACCCGCTCACGGATGGCGCCGATCCGGTCCCAATAGGCCGGTGGCCGGTAACCCTGCCGCTTGGTGCGGCCGTGCACGGTGAGCCAGGCGGCGCCGGCCTCCTGCACGCCCAGAGCGTTATCCAGCGCCAGATCCATGTCCTCGTTGCCGAGCCGCATTTTCACCGACACCGGTATGTGGGCGGGCACCGCCGCGCGCACCGCCCGGGTCACCGCGTGCACCCGCTCCGGCTCATCCAGCAGGATGGCGCCGCCGCCATGGCGGTTGACGATCTTCGCCGGGCAACCGAAATTGAGGTCGATGGCCGGCGCCCCCAGTGCCACCGCCTGGGCGGCGTTGTCCGCCATGCTCACCGGGTCCGAGCCCAGCAACTGCAGATGCACCGGGGTGCCGGAACGGGTGCGGGCGCCATCGCGCAGCTCCGGGCACCAGCGGTAGAAGACACGGGGCGGCAACAGCTCGCCGCTGACGCGCACGAACTCGCTGACACACCAGTCGTAGGTGCCGACATCGGTGAGGGCCCGGCGCACCCAGAAGTCCGCCAGACCCTCCATGGGGGCGAGGATCCGTTTCATGGGCGCGGATTCTAGCACGCTGGCAAACAGGCAGGATCCCCGCCGGCTCCGCAAGCGAAACGCCATAGATTAAGGAGATCAGAGGAAGAAGCCGCTTGCGACGACCCGGCGGGCATTTCACTATAGGACGCCGCCCCACAAGGCGGAAGGGCGTGTTTAGACCCTTTTGGAATCAACCGGGACTGCTCATTACGGCACCACCCGTAGTGAATGCTCACACACCTCCAGCGTCAGGAGTTACGCCGATGACCACCTACGAAGGCGGCTGCTTGTGCGGCCAGGTCCGCTACCGGATCACCGGCCCCTTTCACCAGTTTCACCTGTGCCATTGCTCGCGCTGCCAGCGCTTCAGCGGCACCGCCCACGCGGCCAATCTGATCGCCGCCGCCGACGCGCTGGAATGGCTCCAGGGCCAGGATCAGGTGCGCCGTTTCGACCTGCCCGAGGCGAAGAGTTTCTCGCGCGCCTTCTGCGTCCAGTGCGGCAGCATGGTGCCCCATGAAAAACGCGACGGCAGCGGCGTGATCGTCCCCGCCGGCGGACTGGACCAAACCCCGGACCTGGACCCCAACGATCACATCTTCTATGCCGACCGGGCCGGTTGGTACGACACCGGCCTGGGCGCGAAGAAGTACGACGGGCCGCCCGGCGCCTGAAGCCAGGGCCGGCGGCCGCCCCAATTGACCCCCCGGCGGTGCTGAAGTATGTTGCGCCGGCCATCCCACGAGGTCACCCGAGGTTATCGCACACATGGCCAAAAAGACCCCGCAACTGGAACAATCCCTGGACAGCCTGGAAGCCCTTGTGGAACGAATGGAATCCGGTGAGTTGACCCTGGAAGAGTCCCTGCAGGCGTTCGAGCAGGGCGTCAAACTGACCCGCGAGTGCCAGCAGGCGCTGAGCCAGGCGGAGCAGAAGGTGCGCATCCTGCTGGAGCAGGACCCGCAAGCCGAGCCGGTGCCGTTCGAAGGCCGCGATGACCAGTAACCTCAACGCCCTGGACCCGCTCAACGCCACCGTGCGCGCGCGGCTCGACCAGGCCCTGCGCGACCATCTGCCCGACCCCGCGGCCAGCGACGCCCCGCGCCTCGCCGAAGCGATGCGCTATGCGGCCCTGGCCGGCGGCAAGCGGATCCGCCCGATGCTGGTGTACGCCGCCTGCCGGCTCGCCGGCGGCAGCCTGGAACAGGCCGACGTGCCGGCGGTGGCGGTGGAGCTGATCCACGCCTATTCCCTGGTCCACGACGACCTGCCGGCGATGGACGACGACGATCTGCGCCGGGGCCAGCCCACCTGCCACCGCGCCTTCGACGAAGCCACCGCGATCCTCGCCGGGGACACCCTGCACACCTTCGCCTTCGAGCTGCTCAGCCGCGCCGGCGACTACCCGGACGGCGCCCGCGTCGGCATGGTGCGCGCCCTCACCCAGGCCGCCGGCGGCACCGGCATGGCCGCCGGGCAGATGCAGGACATGGCCGCCCACGGCCAGCTGCAGGACGTGGCCGCCCTGGAACGCATGCATTACCTGAAAACCGGCCGCCTGATCACCGCCAGCCTGACCCTGGGCTACCTGGCCGCCGGCCGCCCGGACGCCGAGCTGGCGCGCAACCTGACCGCCTACGGCGACGCCATCGGCCTGGCGTTCCAGATCCAGGACGACATCCTCGACGTGACCATGGACACCGAACAGCTCGGCAAACCCAGCAAGTCCGACGAGAAGCACGGCAAAAGCACCTTCCCGGCCCTGCTCGGCCTGCAGGCCAGCCGCGAGCGCGCCCAGGCCCTGTGCCGGCAGGCCCGCGCCGCCCTCGCCGGCTACGGCGACGCCGCCGGGCCGCTGCAACAATTGGCGGACTACATCGTGCAGCGGTCTCACTAGATCACTGACGACGGGCCCCAAGGATCGTTATAATGCCCTCCCCTTGCCAAGCCGACGCCGACTGATTCAGGCTCCCAACCAATGCAAAAGACGTTTACCGACATTCCGCTGACCCGCCCCCACACGCCGTTGCTGGACCGCATAGGCGCGCCGGCGGACCTGCGGCGACTGCCCGAAACGGACCTTGAGCAGATGGTGGACGAACTGCGCGCCTACCTGCTCTACGCCGTGGGTCGCGCCGGCGGGCACTTCGGCGCCGGCCTCGGCGTGGTGGAACTGACCGTGGCCCTGCATTACCTGTTCGACACCCCCCACGACCGGCTGGTGTGGGACGTGGGCCACCAGTGCTACCCGCATAAGATTCTCACCGGCCGCCGCGACGAGATTCTCACCGTGCGGCAGCAGCACGGCCTGTCCGGCTTCCCGAAACGCACCGAGTCGGAATTCGACACCTTCGGGGTGGGCCACTCGTCCACCTCGATCAGCGCCGCGCTGGGCATGGCCCTGGGCGCCGAGCAGGCCGGCGACAAGCGCCGCACCGTGGCGGTGATCGGCGACGGCGCCATGACCGCCGGCCAGGCCTTCGAAGCCATGAGCCACGCCGCCCACACCCGCGCCAACCTGCTGGTGATTCTCAACGACAACACCATGTCGATCGGCCATAACGTGGGCGGGCTGGCCAACTACTTCGCGCGCATCTGGTCGTCCAAGACCTACATCGCCCTGCGCGAAGGCGGCAAGAAAGTGCTCTCCGCCATGCCGGCGGCCTGGGACTTCGTGCGCCGCACCGAAGAAAGCATGAAGAACATGGTCAGCCCGGACATGCTGTTCGAGGCGATCGGCTTCAACTACATCGGCCCCATCGACGGCCACGACATCGACGAGCTGACCGCCACCCTGGAGACCATGCGCGACCTGGAAGGGCCGCAACTGCTGCACGTCTACACCACCAAGGGCAAGGGCTTCGGCCCGGCGGAAGCGGACCCGGTGGGCTACCACGCGATCAACAAGATCGAGCCCAAGGCGAAAGTGGAAGTGGCCAAGCCGGCCAAACCGAAGAGCCCCAAGTACCAGGAAGTGTTCGGCCAGTGGCTGTGCGACCTGGCCAAGCAGGACCCGCGCCTGATCGGCATCACCCCGGCCATGTGCGAAGGCTCCGGCATGGTGGATTTCGCGCGCCGTTTCCCGGAGCGCTACCACGACGTGGCGATCTGCGAGCAGCACGCCCTGACGCTGGCCGGCGGCATGGCCTGCGAAGGCCGCAAACCGGTGGTGGCGATCTACTCCACCTTCCTGCAGCGCGCCTACGACCAGCTGATCCATGACGTGGCGCTGCAGGACCTGGATGTGACCTTCGGCATCGACCGGGCCGGCCTGGTGGGCGAGGACGGCGCCACCCACGGCGGCGTGTTCGACCTCGCCTACCTGCGCACCGTGCCGAACATGATCGTGGCGGCGCCGTCGGACGAGAACGAGTGCCGGCAGCTGCTCTACACCGCCTGGCTGCACGAGGGCCCGGCGGCGGTGCGCTACCCGCGCGGCACCGGCCCCGGCGCCAAAATCGAAGACACCATGACCGCCCTGCCGGTGGGCGAAAGCCGCACGCTACGCCAGGGCAAGGGCGACGTCGCCCTGCTCGCCTTCGGCGCGCTGGTGCCGGCGGCCCTGGAGGCCGCCGAAAAACTCGACGCCACGGTGATCGACATGCGCTGGGTGAAGCCCCTGGACCGGGGCGCGGTGCTGGACGCCGCCGCCCGCCATGACCTGGTGGTGACGCTGGAAGACCACCAGCGCATGGGCGGCGCCGGTTCAGCGGTCAACGAGCTGCTGATCGACGAAGGCGTGGTGGTGCCGGTGCTCAACCTGGGCCTGCCGGATCACTTTATCCACCACGGCAAGCGGGACGCGCTGCTCGCCGAGCACGGCCTGGACGCCGTCGGCATCGAAGCCAGCGTGCGCCGGCGCCTGAAGCGTCTGCACGACGCCCTGCCCCACCGCGCCTGAGCCGGCCTGCCCGGCCCGGACTAAAAGTGCCGCCAGCCCCCCGGTCGGGCGGGCTCGGTGCGGCCGTCCGGGTAACGCAGCAGAATCGGCCCCTTCTCGGTGATCATGCCGATGTCGCTGGTTCCCGGCGGCAGGGGCCGGGCGTCCGGCCAGGTAAACAGCAAGCAGTAGTCGTCGCCGCCGGTGAGCTGCAACGGGTAACGGTCCGCCTCGTCCAGGGCCGCCAGCTCCTCGTTCACCGGCAGCGTCGCCAGATCCAGCTCCGCACCCAGCCCGCCGCTCGCCTTGAGGATATGCCCCAGGTCCTGCAACAGGCCGTCGGAGACGTCGATGGCGGCCCCCGCCCGGCCCACCAGGGCGGCGCCCAGATCCAGCGGGAAAGCGGGCCGGGCCAGGTGGCGGGCGCTCACCGAGGCGCGCTCGCCGGCCTGCCAGTGACGCAACCCCAGGCCGCCCTGCCCGGGCACGCCGCCGATCGCCAGGCGCTGGCCGGCGCGGGCGCCGCTGCGGCGCAACGCACGGCCCGGCGTCACCGCGCCGGTGGCCTGGATGCTCACGCTCAAAGGCCCACGGGTAACGTCACCGCCGACCAGCGCGATGCCGGCCCGGTCCGCCAGATCGAACAGGCCCTGGGCGAAGCCCGCCAGCCAGGCCTCGTCGGCCTGCGGCAGCGTCACCGACAACAGGAACCACAGCGGGCGGGCGCCCATGGCGTAGAGATCGGACAGATTCACCGCCAGGCAGCGGTGGCCCACATCGGCGGCGGGCAGGTCGTCGGGGAAATGGTGGCCGCCGAGGCTGGTGTCCAGGGTCATCACCAGCTCGTCGCCGGCGGGGGGCAACAGCAGGGCCGCGTCGTCGCCGGGGCCCAGCACCACGCCGTCGCCCGGCGGCTGGTCCGGGCGGCGGAAGTAGCGTTCTATCAGAGCGAATTCATCCATAATCAAACGCTCCCTTTGTTATGCCACGGTCAGTCCTTGTCCGCTCCATCGTCGTCCGGGGCCTGCCGGGACGCGGCGGGGCGGTGGGCGGTCTCGGCGGAACGCAGCCGCCGCGCCAGTTTATCCAGCACGCCGTTAACGTACTTGAAGGAGTCGTCGGCGCCAAACACCTTGGCCAGCTCGATGCTTTCGTTGATCACCACCCGATAGGGCACATCCAGACGCTCCTTGAGCTCGAAGGCGCCGATGCGCAGCAGCGCCTTCTCCACCTGGGACAGCTCCTCCACCCGGCGATCCAGGAACGGGCGCAATGCCTCGTCCAGGCCGGTCACTTCGGCGGGCACGCCGTGCAGCAGGTCGTGGAAATAGGTGCGGTCCACCTTCTGCATATCGTTGGCGGCCAGGAACTGGGCCTCGATATCGCTCAGCGTGGCGCCGGCAAGCTGCCACTGGTACAGCGCCTGCAACGCGTAGCGGCGCGCCTTGCGGCGCGCGGCGGGGGAAGACGGTACGGCGGACTGGGTCATTAAAGCGCCTTGAACAGAGAAACCATTTCCAGAGCGGACATCGCGGCCTCGGCGCCTTTATTGCCGGCCTTGGTGCCGCTGCGCTCGATCGCCTGCTCGATGGACTCCACGGTGAGCACACCGAAGGCCACCGGCACGCCGGTGTCGTTCTGCACCGCGGCGATGCCCTTGGCGGCCTCACCGGCCACGTACTCGAAGTGGGCGGTGCCGCCCCGGATCACCGCGCCCAGCGCGATCACCGCGTCGTAGTCGCGCTTTTCCAGGATCTTCTTCACCGCCACCGGCAGCTCCCAGGCGCCGGGCACGCGGATGATCTCGATGTCATCGCGGGCCACGCCGTGGCGCACCAGGGTGTCCACCGCGCCGGCCAGCAGCGCTTCCACCACAAAGCTGTTGAAACGCGCCACCACCAGGGCGTAACGGCCGCCCACGTTGTTCAGAGTGCCTTCGAAGGTTTTGATATCGTGCATGTGTTTTTCCTTAGCCGTCCGCTTCCACGTATTCGACGATCTCCAGGTCGAAACCGGAAAGCGCGTTGAATTTCATCGGTGAGCTGAGAAGGCGCATCTTGCGCACGCCCAGCGCCTTGAGAATCTGAGAGCCGGTGCCGATGTTGCGATAAGTGCGCGACTCGCCCTTGGGCTTGTTGGCGGTGCCGTCGAAAAACGCCTGCAGGCGGTCCAGGGTGGGCTCGGAGTCCTCGTCCTGGCCGAGGATGATCACCACCCCGGTTTCCGCGTCGGCCACCGCTTCCAGCACCCGGTGCATGTTCCAGCCGGTGCGGCCGTTGAGCTTGGCGCTCATCAGATCGCGCAGCGGGTCCACCTGGTGCACCCGCACCGTCACTTCCTTATCCTCGTGCACCTCGCCTTTGACCAGGGCGATGTGCACATGGCCGTCGACGGTGTCGCGGAACGCCACCAGCCGGAATTCACCGTACCAGGTGTCCAGCGGGTGCTCGGACACCGGCTCGATGGTCTGTTCGTTGAGCGCGCGGTACTGAATCAGGTCGGCGATGGTGCCGATCTTGATGCCGTGCTCCTGGGCGAACTGTTCCAGGTCCGGGCGGCGCGCCATGGAACCGTCCTCGTTCATCACTTCGCAGATCACGCCGGCGGCCTCGCAGCCGGCCATCACCGCCAGGTCGCAGGAGGCCTCGGTGTGCCCGGCGCGGCGCAGCACGCCGCCCGGCTCCGCCATCAGCGGGAAAATATGCCCCGGCTGGACGATGTCCGACGCCTTGGCGTGTTTGGCGGCGGCGGCCTGCACGGTGCGCGCCCGGTCGGCGGCGGAAATACCGGTGGTGACGCCCTCGCGGGCCTCGATGGAGACGGTGAACTTGGTGCCGAAGCCGCTGCCGTTGGCGCGCACCATCAGCGGCAGATCCAGCTGCTCGCAACGCTCCTTGGACATCGGCATGCAGATCAGGCCGCGCCCGAAACGGGCCATGAAGTTGATCGCCTCGGGAGTCACGTGTTCGGCGGCCATCACCAGGTCGCCTTCGTTTTCCCGGTCCTCGTCGTCCATCAGGATCACCATCTTGCCCTGACGGATGTCCTCGATCAGTTCTTCAATGCTGTTGAGTTGCATGAAACCTACCTTTTAATGCACGCCGCGCGTGCCGGTGTTTGCGCGCCCTCGGGCCACCGCCGCGAGCTACTTCAGAAAACCGTGCTCGGCCAGGAACGACATGGACACGCCCTCCGAACCGGGCCGGGCGGCGCGCTCGCCGAGCAGCAGCCGCTCCAGATAGCGCGCAATGATATCAACTTCCAGGTTCACTGGCGTCCCCGGTTTCCAATCCTGGATGGTGGTGACGTCCTGGGTGTGGGGAATGATGTTCAGCGAGAACAGCGCGCCGTCCACGCTGTTCACCGTCAGGCTGATGCCGTCCACGGTGATCGAGCCCTTCTGGGCGATGTAGCGGGCCAGCTCCGCCGGCGCCTCGATGTCGATGCGCACCGAGCGGGCGTCCGGGGTCATCGCCTTGACCGTGCCAAGGCCGTCCACATGGCCGCTCACCAGGTGCCCGCCCATGCGCGTGGAGGGCGTCATCGCCTTCTCCAGGTTCACCCGGCTGCCGCTCTTGAGCTGCTTCAGGGAGGTCAGCGACAGGGTTTCGCCGGAGACATCGGCGCTGAAGCTGTCGCCGCCGGCCAGGGCGGTGACCGTCAGGCAGACGCCGTTGACGGCGATCGAGTCACCCAGCTTCACGTCGCCGAAATCCAGCTCGTCGCTGTGGATACGCAGCGTCACGTCGCCGCCACTGGGCGTCAGCGCCGCCACATGGCCCTGGGCCTCGATGATGCCTGTAAACATGGTTTGCCGCTCCTGCAGAGACACGCGGGGAGGAAGGGGCGCCTATCATAAACGTCCGGCGGCGGCGGGCCAAATGCGCACACCGCCGACGGGGGGCCGGTCAGCGCTTTCCGGCCGGGTCGGCCATTCCTTCGTAGCAGGGCAGATCGTCCAGAATCGGCCACCAGTTGGCCTTGGAGCCGGTGTAGGCGTGAAACACCGGGCGCGCCTCCAGGGGCTCGTTGAACAGCCCGGCGCGGATCCGCAGCACGCCGGGCAGGTCGGCCTTGCGGCTGTAGACCGGCGAGCCGCAGCGCCCGCAGAAGGCGCGGACCTTGCCGGGCGAGGATTGGTATTCGGTGATCAGCTCGCGACCGCTCAGCAGCTCAAAGGCCGCTTCCTCCACCGGCGTGTTGGTGGCGAAGGGGGCGCCCTGGGCTTTGCGGCACTGCTGGCAATGGCACACCTGAATCGGCGCCAGGGGGCCGCGGACTTCGAAGGCGATGCCGCCGCACAGGCAGCTTCCGGTGTAGGATTGCACGATCTTTCTCCGTGTTGCGGGTGTGGACGCTGTGCCTCGATACCGGAGAGGATAACGGCTTACCCGCGAACCGGCACTGTTTCGACACTGGAGTCCCCATGACGCTTGAAGACGCCCTCAACTGGCGCTACGCCACCAAACGCATGACCGGGGCAAAGGTCCCCGAAGAGAAAGTGGAGCGCATTCTGGAGGCGGCCCGGCTGGCGCCGTCGTCCTTCGGCCTGCAGCCCTACACCCTGCTGGTCGCCGAGCCGCTGGAGCTGCGCCGGCGCATCGCGCCGGTGGCGATGAACCAGCCGCAGATCACCGAGTGCTCGCACCTGATCATTTTCGCTGCCTGGAGCCCGGTCACCGAGGCCCAGGTCGAGGAAATGGTGGATTTGATCGCCCGTGAGCGCGACCTGCCCCGGGACGCGCTGGCCGGGCTGGAGAACACCGTGAAAGGCAAGATGGCCGGCTTCGCCTCCGAGGAGGAAGGCTTTCAGTGGGCCGCCCGCCAGGCCTACATCGGGCTGGGCATGGCGCTGGCGGCGGCGGCCATGGAGCGGGTCGACGCCTCGCCCATGGAGGGCTTCGATCCGCCCGGGCTGGACCAGCTGCTGGGCCTGCGCGAGCAGGGGCTGCGCAGTGTGGCGCTGATGGGCCTGGGCTACCGGGACACCGACAACGACCGTCAGGCGGGCCAGAAAAAAGTACGCCGGCCCAGGGAAGCCCTGGCCCGGCGTCTTTAGCGGCTGGCGCGCGCTCCCTGGGAGCGCGTTACAAGCCTTAGTAGCGCTTGGCGTCCAGCGCCTTGGCGGCGGCGTGGTACTCGTCGGCGAGCTGGTCGACGATATTGGCCGCCGGGCGCACCGCGTCCACCACGCCGATGCCCTGGCCGCAGCCCCAGATGTCTTTCCAGGCCTTGGCCTTGGAACTGCCGCCGGAGCCGAAATTCATCGCCGACGGGTCGCTTTCCGGCAGGTTGGCCGGATCCAGCCCGGCCTTGGCGATGGACGGCGCCAGGTAGTTGCCGTGCACGCCGGTGAACAGGTTGCTGTAGACGATATCGGTGGCCTTGCTGTCGACGATCATCTGCTTGTAGGCCTGGTCGGCGTTGGCCTCCTCACTGGCGATAAACATCGAACCGATATAAGCCAGATCCGCGCCCATGGCCTGGGCCGCCAGCACCGAGGAGCCGCTGGCGATCGAGCCGGACAGGGCCAGCGGGCCGTCGAACCACTGGCGGATTTCCTGGATCAGCGCGAACGGCGACAGCTGGCCGGCGTGGCCGCCGGCGCCGGACGCCACCGCGATCAGGCCGTCGGCGCCCTTCTCGATGGCCTTGCGGGCGAAGCGGTCGTTGATGATGTCGTGCATCACCGTGCCGCCCCAGCCGTGCACCGCCTGGTTGAGCTCTTCACGGGCGCCCAGGGAGGTGATCACCATCGGCACCTTGTACTTCTCGCACAGCTCCAGGTCTTTCTCCAGACGGTCGTTGGTCTTGTGCACGATCTGGTTCACCGCGAACGGCGCGGACGGCTGGTCCGGGTGCTCCCGGTCCCAGGCGGCCAACTCCTCGGTGATGCGCGCCAGCCATTCGTCCAGCTGCGACAGCGGCCGTGCGTTCAGCGACGGGAACGAGCCCACCACCCCGGCCTTGCACTGGGCGATGGTCAGGTCCGGGTTGGAAATGATGAACAACGGCGAGCAGATCACGGGCAGCCGCAGGCGTTTGGCGATTTCCGGGGGCAGAGACATGGCGATTCCTGTTAAGTGGGTGACGTTTACTTTGTAAATCTTTCGAATTCGGATAAACCGGGGATCGTGCTCTGGCACGGCGTCCGGTTCGGAAGGCAAATATTTACAACGTACATTTTATAAAATCAAGCGCTTCCTGACATCGGCTGGCGTCCGCCGGTGAGCGATTCGGTCAGGATTCGTCGTCGCGGCGCGGCGGCGACACCGCCATGCCCGCCAGCAGGGTGCGCATGGTTTTCTTGCGCAGGGTGTCCGCGTCGATCTCGCCGCCCAGCCGCCCGGCCATGTCCAGCACCACGATGCCGTGCAGGGTGGACCAGAACATATAGCCGATCAGGTCGGCGTCGCCGTCCATCATCCCTTCGCGGATCATATCACGCACATAGCCGACCATGGTCTCCCGGGCGCGGCGGCTGGCGCGCACCAGCTCCGGGTAGCGGCTCTCGTCGACCTGGGAGATCTCCGACATCAGCTGGTAGGCCGCCGGATGCTCGGTGGCGAAGCGCACATAGGCGTCGCCGATGGCGCGGGCGCGCTCGCGGGCGTCGCTGCCCTGGGCCAGCCCCGCCTCCAAAGCGGCGGCGAAGCGGTCCAGCGCGGCGGCGCGCACGGTGGCGAGAATCTCGTCCTTGTCCTGGAAATAGCGGTACGGCGTCATCGGGCTGACGCCCACCCCGGCGGCGATCTGCCGCATGGTGACGTTATCCGGTCCGCGCTCCACGAACAGTTCCGTGGCCACCTCGCAGACGCGCTCGCGGAAGGCGGCGATCTCCTGGTCGGTTTTCGGCTTCTTGGGCAACGGGGCGCTCCATGGTCTGCGGGCACAGGGCCGGACGGCAAAGGCTTACAGTGTAAACCAAACGCCGGGGCCCCGGCATCACGCGGATACCGCCCGCGGCACGGGGAAAGCGTCCCGCTGCAGCCGGGCCACCAGCCGCTCCACCTCGGCCAGGGCGTCGCGTACCGACGCGTCCAGCCGCTCGCCGCCCTCCTCCTGGTACTCAATGGCGATCTCATGGAAGTGCCCGATGCCGATCAGTTCCAGCGCGGTGCGCACGCTGGCTTCCAGATGGTTCAGGTGCGCCAGCGGGCCGCCGGCGCCCAGGCCGAACCCGCCCCGGGACGACAGAATCACCGCGTGGCGCGGCCGGTCGTTGAGCAGCGGGCCCACCGGGTGATCGATGTTGGCCGGATCGAAATAGATGGTGCGCTCCACGCGCACAATCTGGTCGATCCAGGCCTTGAACGCCGCCGGGTAGCTGTAGTTGTACAGCGGCACGCCCAGCACCAGCACGTCGGACTGGATCACCTCGTCCACCAGGCTGTCGCTCTCCGCCAGCACCTGCTGCAGGGCGGCGGGGCGCTGGGCCGACGGCGTAAAGGCGGCTTCGATCCACTCCACGTTCAGCAGCGAAGGCGGCCGGACGCCCAGATCCCGGCGCGTCACCGCATCCCGCGGCCGGGCGGCTTTCCAGTGCTCGATGAAGTGGTGGCTCAGCCGCCGGCTGTGCGAGCCGTGCTCGTGGGTGCCGGAACGTCCGGGGCGGGGGCTGGCGTCGAGGTGCAATAAGCGGGTCATGGCATTGTCTCCGGTCAGGGTTGGCTTGCAGGTGAGCTGATCTCACTCCTGCTTGACAGGCTTCCCATGAAACCGGAGGCTTAAAGCCGCGACAAACGATGAATTCTTGCCGTGAAGGCAAAATAAAACTCATCCATAAGGCACCCCATGAGCGCCCGCAAACTGCCCTCCCTGTCCGCCCTGCGCGCCTTCGAGGCGGCGGCCCGCCACCGCAGCGCCAAAGCCGCCGCCCAGGAACTGTCGGTGACCCCCACCGCCATCAGCCACCAACTGCGGCAACTGGAGGACTATCTGGGCGTGGCCCTGTTCGTGCGCAAACCGCGCCAGCTGGTGCTCACCGGCGCCGGCCAGACCCTGCTGACGGCGTCCAGCGAGGCGTTCGATACCCTCGCGGAAACGGTGGCCCGGCTGCGCCACGACCCGGGCCACCAGACCGTCACGCTGTCCACCATCCCGGCGGTGGCCGGGCGTTTTCTGCTGCCCTGGGTGTGCCTGCTGCGTGACCGCCACCCGCAACTGAATCTGAACCTGCGGATCTCCCACGACCTGGTGGCGCTGGACGGCGTCGCCGCCGACATGGCGATCCGCTACGGGGACGGCCACTGGCCCGGGCTGGTGTCGGAGAAGCTGTTCGATAACGTCTTTGTCCCCGCCTGCAGCCCGACCCTGGGCATCACCCGGCACGACGATCTGCACCGGCACACCCTGCTGCACTACCAGCCGCCCAGCCATTCCGGCGCCCTGCTGAGCTGGACGACCTGGCAAAAGCTGGCGCGGGTGCCCGACCTGGACATGGGCGCCGGCCTGGTGTTCTCCGACGAGACCCACACCATCACCGCCGCCCTGGACGGTCAGGGCATCGCCCTGATGAGCAAGGCGCTGATCGCCGACGAACTGGCCCGCGGCCGGCTGGTGCAGCCGTTCGGGCCGGACCTGCACGCCAAGCCGTTCCACCTGGTGTACCCGGAAGAGCGGCTGCGCGAGCCCGCCATCGCGGCGGTGCGGGAGTGGGTGCTGGGGTTGCGTTAGGCGCCGCGCGGGCCGAACAGAATGACCCCGGCGCCGAGCAGACAGATGGTGGCGCCGAGCAGGTCCCAGCGGTCCGGGGCGCGCTGCTCCACCAGCCACAACCAGAGCAGCGACATAACGATATAGACGCCGCCGTAGGCGGCGTAGGCACGGCCGGCGTAGTCGGTGTCGACGAGACTGAGCAGCCAGGCGAACAGCGCCAGGCTGACCAGGCCGGGCACCAGCCACAGCGGCGTTTTCTCCAGCCGCCACCAGGCCCAGACCGAAAAGCAGCCGGCGATTTCCGCCAGGGCGGCGGCGATGTAGAGAAGCGGTGTAATCACTTATTGGTGCCTGAATTGAGCCGCAACAGCAGGTAGACGGCGAAGCCGGTGGCGACGCCGGGCACCAGCCCCAGCAGCGGCGCGATCCAGCCGTGTTTTACCGGCCGGGCCTTCGCTTCGTAAGCCACCCAGGTGGTGAGCACCACCCAGCACATGATGGTGTCCAGGGAATAGCCGGTGGCATAGGGATTGACGAAACCGGCACTGATGGCGGCGAGCAGATCCGGGTCACCGATCAGCGGCGGAATCACGATCACAACGAACAGCAGCGCGAACAGCGCCGCCCAGAGCACGAGCAGCAGGCGAAAGGTTCCGGTGGTCATGGTGAGGCCCTCATTTTTCTCAGGAGCTTAGCCCTGGCCACCCGGAGAAAGCAAAAGCCGCTTGGTAAAGAGCCCAAAGCCACAGAGACGTGTCCCGAATAAGCTGAAACGAAGAAACAACGGTTTTGACGGGTGTTTTTGGTATTCTTGCCGCTCATTTTTTAGTCGCCCCGGAAACCATGCCCGAACACTCTGCTTCCACCTTCCTGGCCGGCGCCGGGACGAATACCTGGACGCTGTGGCTGAACATCATGGCCACCGGCGCGGCCGTGGCGTTGTTGCTGCTGCTGAGTGTGTTCACCCTGGCGCTGTATCTGTACCGCGACCGGGAGGCGCCGGCGGCGCTGCAGTTCGCCCTGGCCAACCTGTGCGCCACGGTGTACATCGCCGGCGATCTGACCTCGCGGATCGACGCCGTGACCGGCGACCTGGACGCGGTGATGACGCCCTACCGCGTGGCGCTGAGCGCGGTGATGATGGGGCTGGCGGCGCTGATCTGCATGCACCGGGTGCTGCGCCGCCGGCACGAGCCGCGCTGGCGGCTGGCGGCGATTTACCTGGGCGGCGCCCTGCTGGCCAGCGTGCTGTGGGTGGATCATCCGGCGCTGATCATCGCCAGCAACCGGCCCACCATCGAGGGCAGCCAGGTGTTCGCGGATTACGGCGCCGCCGGCGCGCCCTTCTTCGTGCTGTGCATGGTGGCGTTCAGCTACACCAACTGGCGGATGGTGCGCCGCGCCCGGCGCACCGGCGGCACCCTGGCCTGGTGGCTGACGGTGATCGGCTTCGTGCTGGTGTTTCTCACCGGGGTGCATGACACCCTGCGCGAGATGGGCGTGGAATTGCTGCCGCTGAGCGCGCTGACGCCGGGGTTCGTGGCGTTCCAGGTGGCGGCGCTGGCGGCGATGGTGATTCATTATTCGCGCACGCTCAGCGAGCGCACCGAGACCGACCACCAGCTGCGGCACCTGGCGGACAAGGCCACCCGTGACCCGCTTTCAGGGCTGTTCAACCGCGCCTTTCTGGAAAGCCATCTGGACGGCCTCGGCCCCCACGCCCGGGGCGGTCTGCTGTTCATCGACCTGGATCATTTCAAGGTCGTTAACGACCGCTTCGGCCACACCCGGGGCGATGCCTTGCTGCGCGCCGTGGCGCAACGCATCGACCACACCATGCGCGACGGCGACATCGCCTGCCGCTGGGGCGGCGACGAGTTCGTGGTGTTTCTGGCGGACGCCAACCCGGACGCGGCGGACTCCATCGCCCGGCGCCTGCTGGAGGCGTTCGAAAGCATCCCCGCCGGCGACAGCGAGGACCTGCGCATCGGCGCCAGCATGGGGTTCGCGGAGCTCACCGACGACGACTGGCGGCGCACCCTGCGCCGTGCCGACCAGGCGCTGTACCAGGCCAAGGACCGCGGCCGCGGCGTGGTCGCCATCGCCTCCTGAGGTCAGCCGCGCTGCCGGCGCCAGCCCCGCCATAGCAGCCAGGCGCCCCACACCATGGCCAGCACCATGATCGCCCTGCCGCTGTTCAGCGTCAGCGCCGCCAGCGTCTTGTCCCAGGCCAGCAGCCCGGTCTCGCCGAGAATGAATTCCCAATCATGGAAGCCGTAGGGGGAGGACTTGCCGTAGTTGCCGCCCAGTAGCGGCAGCTCGCCGGCACGGGCGTCGGCCATGTAGGGCGCGATGTCGAGGAAGTTTTCGCCGAACCACCACAGGCAGACGCTGGCGCCGAAGGTGTCGTGGCGCCGCAGCAGGGCGATGCCGCAAATCACCGGCACCAGCAGTTGCCCCAGGGTGCCGCCCAGGGAACCGATGAACTGGCCGAAAAGGCCGAAGATCACGTGCCCGGCTTCGTGGAACGGCAGGTTCACGTTGTGCAGGAAGGCGGGCTGGTAACCGAGCTGGTGGAGGCTCTGTGTGATGTAGCTCCAGCCCCACACCACCAGACCCACCCAGAGCAGCGCGTACAGGGCCGGGTAACGGTAGAGGGTATCCGGTGGCACCAGCAGGCTCTGGAAAAACGCTTTCAGGCGCTCGGCGCGGTCCGGGCCCGGCGGCGTCTGATTTTCCCGCAGCTCGCGCTGGCGCTCCAGGTAGGCTTCGTACTTGTGAAAGACCAGCCCGCAGCCGCCACAGGTGGTGTCCCCGGCGCCTCGCGGGTGCTCGCATTTGGGGCATTGCATGACGGCGACCTCCCCCCGAAATCAGCTCGCCCGGTGAAAATCCATCTGCCGTGCCGTGGCGGCGGCCAGGGTACGGCTCTGTAACCGTTCCACGAGATGCAGGCTCATATCAATGCCCGCGGAAATGCCGGCGGAGGTGACCACCTCGCCCTGATCCACCCAGCGCGGCCCGTCCTCCACCGTCAGCGCCGGGAACCGGGTGCGCAAAGCGTCGATGTCTTCCCAGTGGGTGGTCACCCGGCGGCCGTCCAGGACACCGGCGGCGGCGAGCAGGAAGGCGCCGTTGCAGACCGAGGCGGTGAGCCGCGCCGCCGCCGAGACTTCCGCGATCCAGCCCACCACGGCCGCCTCGTTCATGACCTCGTCCACCACGCCGCCGGGCACCAGCAGAACGTCGATCGGGGGATGATCCGCGAAGCTGTAATCCGGCTGAATCACCACGCCCGCGCGGCTGGTGGCCGGCCGCCGCTCAGCGGCCACCGAGAACACCGAAAACGGCGCGCCCTCCGGGGCCAGCCGGTTGGCGGTGGTGAACACCTCGCAGGGGCCGGCGAAGTCGAGCAGTTCCACACCGGGGTACAGGTACACCCCCACGTTCAGGGTCATGGGCCGCCTCCGTTTACGGTCGGGTGAGCGTCAGGCGCAGGTCGTCGCCGACGCGGCGCAGGTCGCTCCATTGCAGGCGGATCTGCTGGTCCATGCGGTCGAACGGCAGATCCAGCAGGCCGCGGGCGTCGGCGCCCAGCAGCGTGGGGGCCAGGTAGACGATGAGCTCATCGAACAGGGCCTCGCGGACAAAGGCCCCGGCCAGGGTGGCGCCGCATTCCACCAGCACCTCGTTGCATTCGCGGCGGCTCAGCTCGGCGGTCAGGGCGTGCAGGTCGAGGCCGCGCCGTTCCGCGCGGGCGGCGGCGCCGGGCTCGGCGGGATCG
>NZ_ARXR01000069.1 GCF_015356855.1 Alloalcanivorax venustensis ISO4 | reverse complement strand
CTTCCGGCACTGGGCAGGCGTCAGCCCCCATACGTCCTCTTACGAGTTTGCGGAGACCTGTGTTTTTGGTAAACAGTCGCCTGGATCTCTTCACTGCGACCCACTTATACAGTGGGCACCTTTGCCGAGTTCCTTAGAGAGAGTTATCTCGCGCCCCTTGGTATTCTCAACCTCCCTACCTGTGTCGGTTTCGGGTACGGGTATCCTGCTTTCATCACATCCCTAGCTTTTCTTGGCACTATCCTTCCCCACTCGGAGTTCGTAAACCCCTCCCAAACCAATCAGGGTATGGCTATCTTTCATGCGTCCCTAGCAATGCTCCCACCGGATAGTACGTGATTATTGACACGTTGTCCATCGACTACGCCGTTCGGCCTCGCCTTAGGTCCCGACTAACCCAGAGTGGACGAACCTGGCTCTGGAACCCTTAGGGTTTCGGGGTGTATGATTCTCACATACATTTGCGCTACTCAAGCCGACATTCTCACTTCCGTTTCGTCCACAGCTGCTCGCCGCTACTGCTTCTACCTACGACGGAACGCTCCCCTACCGATTAATTAATTAATCCCACAGCTTCGGTACATCGCTTAGCCCCGTTCATTTTCGGCGCGAGAGCGCTTGACTAGTGAGCTATTACGCACTCTTTCAAGGGTGGCTGCTTCTAGGCAAACCTCCTAGTTGTCTGTGCACTCTCACCTCCTTTATCACTTAGCGATGATTTGGGGACCTTAGCTGGTGGTCTGGGCTGTTTCCCTCTTGACAATGAAGCTTATCCCCCACTGTCTCACTGGCAATGTGTGCTCTGGGTATTCAGAGTTTGTCTCGATTTGGTACCGGTCTCCCAGCCCGCACCGAAACAGTGCTTTACCCCCCAGATATAATCATTACCGCTGCGCCTAAACACATTTCGGGGAGAACCAGCTAGCTCCTGGTTCGATTGGCATTTCACCCCTAACCACAGCTCATCCGCCGATTTTTCAACATCGGTCGGTTCGGACCTCCACTTGGTGTTACCCAAGCTTCATCCTGGCCATGGTTAGATCACCAGGGTTCGGGTCTATAAACACTGATTATCGCCCTTTTCAGACTCGGTTTCCCTTTGGCTCCAGCATTCTCGCTTTAACCTACCAGTGCCTATAAGTCGCCGGCTCATTCTTCAACAGGCACGCGGTCATCCGGTTAATCGGACTCCCACTTCACTCCCCTTCCGGGGTTCTTTTCACCTTTCCCTCGCGGTACTGGTTCACTATCGGTCACACAGTAGTATTTAGCCTTACGAGATGGTCCTCGCTGATTCACATGGGATTCCTCGTGCCCCATGCTACTCGGGATTCAGCTACTATCCTTTGACTTTCGATAGCTGTTTCGTCTAGTCTCCATGATTCGTTATTGCTGTCCCACTACCCCAAAAGGTAAACCCTTTGGTTTAGGCTCTTCCCCTTTCGCTCACCACTACTTAGGGAATCTCTCTTGATTTCTCTTCCTCCAGCTACTAAGATGTTTCAATTCGCTGGGTTAGCTCATACCTGTCTATATATTCAACAGGCTGTATTTAGGGT
>NZ_ARXR01000068.1 GCF_015356855.1 Alloalcanivorax venustensis ISO4 | reverse complement strand
CCGCCTCCTTTTGACTTCTAACGTTTCGCTTAAGCCGCGCGGCTTGCCGCGTCGGCTTCAAGCGATGGTTAGGCTTTCGTTCGCTCCAGGAGCTGCCGTGCCTTCTCGAGCCATTCGGCTAACTTCGCGGGCCCAGCACCTGGGGCGTGTGGTTGACTGGGGTACCGCTCCAAAATATTTACTTCGTCAGCGTACCGCCGCTCTTTTCTATAAAGGATCGCGAGTTGCTCGTAATACCAGGGAGCAACACCCCAACCGGCGCCGTTCTTCCGGGATTCAGCTTCCGTTTCCTCAACGCAATCTTGGAGGAGAGCAATTGCCTCATCGTGCCGCTTGTCCCGCTTAAGCTGCTTTACCTGCTCAACGGCATCAGTGTAGTGCTGGCGCTCTTCACTTTCCTCAGTTCCTTTATAATCACTTATGCGAGCCTTTGGACCGACGATCTGGAACAGGATTTCAACGAAACCTCCGTCACTGACGTAAGTTTTTAGAAGGCGTGGCTGGGCGTCCTCGACGAACCCTCTCTCGACTAGGGTGTTCGCAACTTCCTTCGGCACGTAGCCAAGCAGCGTACGCTTCGTAAGAAAGATGCCCTTGTGGCAACCGATTAGTCTGATCGCGTTCTTATCGTATCGATTCCCGGGCTCCGGCTCCCATTCCAGAGCTCTCTGCTTGCCGCGCGCAAACCGCGCCGCACCCGCCTTCCGATGGGTTAGGCCAGCCACCTCAAGTCGTTCCTCGTAGATCTGGAAGCCGTCCGGTATCGGTGGTAGGTGGTAATTTGCTCTGGTCATACCCTCTCCGTGAAGCCTAACGCCTGGCGCAGCAGGCTAATCGGAGCCATGCAGAGGCGGAAATTTGGTCTGTCTGCCGCCACTTGTTAGCTTCTTCTTTTAATTCTGGCATTGGCTGCAACTGCTCCTTCCCCATAGAGTAAAAAGCTGTGATCTTCAGGTGCTTCAGGCCACCGTTCATGGGGCACGCTGTTCAGATAGATAGGTAATTCTATCTCTGCTTCTGGGTCTGCGTTTCCCCATCGGGCTAAATCTGCGAACTGAGGGTACTCATATCCAGATGGACTATCCCAGAGAACGAGAAAAGCAACAGGAAAAAACTTCATTAGCCAAAATACGGCAGCATCCTGTGCCCTGAGATCTCTGATGGCAGAGTCTCTTATTAAAATTTGAGTCTTATACGGGTAGACCCAATACTTTATCCGCAGTCTTGAAGGCATTGGGAGAGATTCATCCAAGAACCACTCCATCATTTCATCGCTGCGATCGCCTTCGTGAAACCTATCGACACCCACAGCGGAAAGATGACCAAAAACGGCGCGGGCAATTTTCCCTGGCTTTCCGCTAACATACATTACGCTAGGCAACTTTATGCTGCTGGTTAGGTAAGATTTAATTCCTTGCGTGAAATCATTAAATGCAAGATCGCAATTCAGTCCCAAGGCGCTATTGTTGCACCTTTTACAGAGAGTTCTGAATTTGACTCCATTCTGAGATATTCGGGGCTTTGGTCCCGGCCTATCAGCACCTAGAACGGAGGTTAGGTGGTTAACCTCCATTTGTGTCACCCGCACAGATCCTTTTGGGGGCGTATGGTCTTCTGTGAGCTGACCAAACTCTCCACAGATATTACATCTGCCTTCTTTCGGCCCGCGAGTCAAAAATCGTTTCAACGTGCCCCCTTAAGCTAACGCCTTGCTTACCGGTAAATTGCGAGTGCGGCAAGTAATTTATGATCTTCCCCCGATAAAGTGGGCACGCTTCGTTTCACGCTACCATTCTC
>NZ_ARXR01000067.1 GCF_015356855.1 Alloalcanivorax venustensis ISO4 | reverse complement strand
TGGCCGGCGGTGGCGCCGCGCCCACCTCCGGCATGGCGATCATGCACAACGGCGTGGCCCACCTGAACGGCGCCCCGCTCACCGCCGATGCGCCGGTGCAGGCGGTCAGCAGCCAGGACCTGTTCGGCCTGCTCACCCGCCTGCAGCGCCTTGAGCATGCTCTGGAGGGCGGCGCCGACGCCCAGGACCGCAGCGTCAAGGACGAGCTTTCCGACCTGCTCGAGAGCGAGAACAGCGAGGCCATCCACGCCCTGGATCAGGCCGACGACGACGTCATCAACCTGGTCGCCATGCTGTTCGACTTCATCCTCGACGACGAGGGCCTGCCCTCGGAAATCAAGGCGCTGATCGGCCGTCTGCAGATCCCTCTTTTGAAGGTGGCGATCGCCGACAAGACCTTCTTCAGCAACGAAGAACACGACGCCCGCCTGCTGCTCAACACCCTGGCCCGCGCCGGTTGCCAGTGGGACCCGCAGCAGGGCTACGACGACGAAACCTACCAGCGCATCGACCGGGCAGTGCACGCCATCATCGACGATTACGACGAAGACGCCGCCCTGTTCAGCGAGCTGCTGGCGGAGTTCGAATCGTTCTTCAGCGACCAGCGGGCCCGCGCCGAGCGCGTCGCCGAGCGGGTGCGCGAAGCCGAGGAGGGCAAGGCCCGCGCCGAGCAAGCCGCCGACGCGGTGCGCCGCTACATCGATGCGCGCCTGGCCGGCCGCCAGGTGCCGGACGTGGCGGTGCGCCTGCTGCGCCAGGGCTGGCAGCAGGTGCTCTACCTGACCTGGCTGCGCCAGGGCGAGGACAGCGACACCTGGCGCCGCTACGCCAAGGTGGTGGACGCGCTGGTGTGGAGCGTGATGCCCCACCGCGCGCCGGCGGACCTGGAGAAGCTGCGCGACCTGAGCCCGAAAGTGGTGCGCGCGCTGGAGCACGGCCTGGAATCCATTCAATACGACGCCGGCGAAACCCGCGCCCTGCTGGACGACCTGCTGGCGGTCCACGACAGCCTGATCAAGGGGCTGGAGACTGAGCGGGTGGCGGTGCCCAAGGCGCCGGAGCCCGAGCCGCCAGCCCCCTCGGCGCTGCCCGACGACCACGAGCTGGTGGCACGGGCCCGACGCCTGCGCGCCGGCCAGTGGCTGGAAATCGGCGACGGCGAGGACGCGCAGCGCGCCAAGCTGGCCGCCAACATCCGCGACGGCGCCAAGCTGGTGTTCATCAACCGGCGCGGCATCAAGGTGCGCGAATACGACGCCGCCGGCCTGGCCCAGGCACTCCACGACGGCGAGGTCAAACTGATCGAGGACGGCGCCCTGTTCGACCGCGCCCTGGAAGCCGTGATCAGCGACCTGCGCCGCATGCAAAGCGCCTGACGTCTTGTGCGAGCGGGCCCTTGTGGGAGCGGGCCCGGCCCGCGAAAATAGCGCCATGCTGACGCTCACCAATCACTGGGTGGACCAGGCGCGCAAAGTGCCGTCGCCCAACTTCAACGCCCGCCCGGACCCGGAAGACATCTCCCTGGTGGTGATCCACAACATCAGCCTGCCGCCGGAAGAGTTCGGCGGCCCCCAGGTGGAAGCCTTTTTCCAGAACCGCCTGGACCCGTCCGAACACCCGTACTTCGAAGAGATCCGCGACCTGAAGGTGTCCTCCCACTTTCTGATCCGCCGCGACGGCGAGCTGGTGCAGTTCGTCGCCTGCGACCAGCGCGCCTGGCACGCCGGCGTCTCCCGCTGGCGCGACCGGGACAACTGCAACGACTTCGCCCTGGGCATCGAGCTGGAAGGCGCCGACCACGTTCCCTTCGAGGACGCCCAGTACCGCAGCCTGCGCACGCTGCTCGACGCTCTGATCGCCCACTACCCGCGCCTGTCCAACGACGCCATCACCGGCCACGAGCACATCGCGCCCGGCCGGAAGACCGACCCGGGCCCGGCCTTCGACTGGACCCGACTCTAACGGCTTGGTTGGACCGAGCCCTTGTGGGAGCGGGCCTCGCCCGCGAAAGGCAAGCTCTGCTTGCCGGCAGGATCCCAGAGACGCTGTTTGTGACACCGTTAGACACCTCTCTGGCATCCTGCCGGGAGCTTCGCTCCCTTTCGCGGGCGGGGCCCGCTCCCACAAGGCCCGCTCCTACAATTCTCTGGGCAACATGGTATAAACGGAGATATGAAACTACTCGTCATTCTTCTTGTGCTCGCCCTGCGCCGTCGTGACGGCGGCTGGCCGCTTTGGTTGACCCGCGAGGAGCGCCATCAGCGCTTTATCGATCGGCTGTCGCCGGGCGGCGGCGCGCTGGCCTGGTGGCTGGCGGTGGCCTTGCCGACGCTGCTGGTGGCGCTGCTGTTCAGCTGGCTGTGCGGCCTGGCGGGCGCGCTGCTGACCCTGCTGCTGGGCGGCGTGCTGCTGCTCTGGCTGATCGGCGTGGAGAGCGAGTTCCGGCGCATGGACACCCTGCTGGTACGCGGGCGCATGAACGACCGCGACGCCCTGGCCGGCAGCGCCGCCCGGGCCTTCGACACCGGGCCGCTGGATGACGGCCCGGACAACGAGCGGGCCTGGTTCAACGATCTCGCCGGCCGCTTCGTGCTGCGCGCCGGTGACCTGTTCGCGGTGCTGTTCTGGGTCACGGTGTTGGGCTTCGGCGCGGCGCTGCTGTTCGTGCTTAACCGCGCCTGGCTGCGCCGTCACCCGGAGCACAGCGACTGGGCCCGCAGCCTGGACATCGCCCTGGCCTGGATCCCGGCGCGCCTGACCGCCCTGGCGCTGGCCCTGGTGGGGCATTTCGGCATGGTCGCCCAGGCCGTGAGCGGGCGCATCTGGCGCCTCGACGACAGCCGCGGCCTGCTCACCCTGGCCGCCGACGCCGCCCTCGGCGGCGACGCCGACAGCGACGAGCCCGCCTTCCAGGCCGGCGTCAACCGCCTCGAAGCCCTCCAGGAGCTGATGCTCCGCGCACTAGCGGTGTGGCTTATTTTCGCCGCGCTCTGGGCTGTATTGCCCACCTAGCTGGAGCGAGCATTGTGGGAGATTCTATGGTGCCTAACA
>NZ_ARXR01000066.1 GCF_015356855.1 Alloalcanivorax venustensis ISO4 | reverse complement strand
CACCCGATCCCGGCGCGGGCTCTCTGGAGAGGTCGTACTCAGCCTGGCCGCTTGGTAACGGGGAACTCGCAGAGGTCGGCGATGAGGCACTCGCCGCATTTGGGTTTGCGCGCCACGCAGGTGTAGCGCCCGTGCAGAATCAGCCAGTGGTGGCAGTCCCGCTTGAACTCTTCCGGCACGGTCCGCATCAGCCGCTGCTCCACCTCCACCACGTTTTTTCCCGGCGCGATGCGCGTCCTGTTCGAGACCCGGAAGATGTGCGTGTCCACGGCGATGGTGGGCTCGCCGAAGGCGGTGTTCAGCACCACGTTGGCGGTTTTGCGCCCGACACCGGGCAGTGCTTCCAGGGCGGCTCTGGAGCGCGGCACTTCGCCGTCGTGCTGTTCGATCAGCTGGTCGCAGAGCTTGATGATGTTGGCGGCCTTGGAGTTAAACAGGCCGATGGTCTTGATGTAGGTTTTGAGGCCGTCCACGCCCAGGGCGCGGATGGCGTGGGGCGTGTTGGCCACCGGGAAGAGTTTTGCGGTGGCTTTGTTGACGCCCACGTCGGTGGCCTGGGCGGACAGCACCACGGCCACCAGCAGCTCGAACGGCGTGGTGAAATAGAGTTCGGTGGTGGGTTGCGGCCGCTGTTCGCGCAGCCGTCGAAAGATTTCGGTGCGTTTTTCGCGATTCATGGCGTCGGGTTCGCTGGCGAAAAACGGACAGTATAACGAAGGGGGAACCGGGCGGCGACGCCACCCGGTGGGTGCCGGCGTGGTGCGCTTCCGGGGCGCCTTAGTCGGTCACCACCCGGCCGTTTTCCACCGGCAGGCGGTCGCCGGGTTCGTTTTCCATGCGCACGGTCTGGGTCTGGCCGTCGAAGCGGTAGGTGACGTTGTAGCCGACCTGTTCGCTGCGGGTTTCCATAATGGTCTGGCAGCGCTCTTCGGTGGTGGTGTAGGTGTTGCCTTCCTGGATGCGTTCCTGCGCCTTGTTGCCCGCGTAACCGCCGGCCACGGCGCCGGCGGCGGTGGCCACGTCCTTGCCGCTGCCGCCACCGAACTGGTGGCCGATAACACCGCCCACCACCGCGCCGATGGCGCTGCCGGCGATCTGGTGTTTGTCCTTGACCGGTTTCTGCCGCTGCACGGTGACTTGCTCGCAACGCTGGTTGGGTTCCTGCCAGGTTTTGGTGGCGGGCTCCACTTTGACCACTTCGGCGTAAGGGCCTTCGTCGTTGAGCGCCTGATAGCCGCCGTAACCGACACCGGCGACGGCCACGGTGCCTACCACGGCGAGTGCCACGGTTGCTGCTGTTTTCATAATGGCCTCCTTTCTGATTCTTGGCATGCGCCGATCACTGGCGCGCGCTTTAACGTAGTGGGCGCTATTTTTACCCGGGAAGCCCGGTGAAAGTTGTATAACGCTGTTAAAAGCGCCGTGCTTTTGAACCAGATCACTGGGGCTACGACATTAGAACGGCAACCGTGTTGGCCCGATCACCCGCTTTTCAGCTCACCTTGCCGGTGGTGCGTACCCGCCGGCTGGCGGTGGGCTGGTCCGCTTGCCGGGCCTTGCGGGCGGCTTTGAGGCGCCGGTCGATAACGTTCTTGCCGGCGATGATCAGCCCCAGGCCGATAAAGGCGCCCGGTGGCAGCACCGCGAACAGGAAGCCGGGGTAGTCCGGGAACACTTCCAGGCGCCAGCCGGAGGCGACGGGGCCCAGCAATAACTGCATGTTATCGAACAGCGTGCCCTGGCCGATCAGCTCGCGCATGCCGCCGAGAATCACCAGGATCACCAGGAAGCCGGCGCCCATCATGAAGCCGTCCAGCAGCGAGGGCAGCACCGGGTTCTTGCTGGCGAAGGCGTCGGCGCGGCCCAGCACGGTGCAGTTGGTGACGATCAGGGGAATGAAAATACCCAGGATTTCGTACAGCTCGAAGGTGAAGGCGCGCATCAGCATTTCGATCACCGTCACCAGAGCGGCGATGATCATCACGAAGGCGGGTAGCCGCACCGCGTCGGTGACATAGCCGCGGATCAGCGACACGGCGCCGTTGGAGCCCATCAGCACCACCAGCGTGGCCAGCCCCAGCCCCAGGGCGTTGACCACCGTACCGGTGACCGCCAGCAGCGGGCACAGGCCGAGTATCTGCACGGTGGCCGGGTTGTTGTTCCAGAGCCCGTCGAGGGTGATTTTCCGGTAGTCGGTCTCAGCCACGGCAGGCCTCCCTCATGCTGTCTGGCGCGTCGTCGGTGGCCGGTGCCTGGAAAACCTGCTCTTTGTGATCACGGAAATAAAGCAGGGCGCGGTGCACGGCGCCGACCACGGCGCGCGGGGTGATGGTGGCGCCGGTGAAGCTGTCGAAGCTGCCGCCGTCTTTCTTCACCGCCCAGCCGGCGTCGTCCGGGTTGGTCAGGGAGCGGCCGTTGAAGGTGGTGATCCAGTCGGATTTGCGCCGTTCTATTTTGTCGCCCAGGCCCGGGGTTTCGTTGTGCGGCGGCACCGCCCGCACGCCCAGCACGCGGCCGCCGGTGTCCACGCCCACGATCAGATCAATGGCGCCGCCATAGCCGTCCGGGGCGGTGGCTTCGAGCACCACGCCGGACGGCGCGCCGTCGCGGCGGGCCCGGTAGATATGCTGCGCGCCGTTGCCGAGCAGCGGGTCACGCACTTCAATGCGGTCCGTGATCAGCACATTGTCGTGACGGTCGTCGGGCATCACCTGGGCCAGAGACGCGATCAGGGCGTTCTGGCGGTTGCACTCCACCCGCGGCAGGGTGGCCTGGTTGGTCAGCGCCAGGGCGGCGGCGGTGCCGATGGCGAACAGCCCCAGGATCACGGCGTTGCGGGTTATCGCCTGGCGGATCATGGGTTGGCCCCCTTGTTCGCCTTGCGGTGCCCGTAGGCGCGCGGCTGAGTGTAGTAATCAATAAACGGCGCCGACAGATTGAGCAGCAGCACCGCGAACGCCACCGCGTCCGGGTAGCCGCCGAAGGTGCGGATCACCCAGATCAGCAGGCCGATCAGCAGCGCGTAGATAAACCGGCCCAGGCGGCTGGTGGCGGCGCTCACCGGGTCGGTGGCGATGAAGAACGCGCCCAGCATGGCGCCGCCGGAAAACAGGTGGAACAGCGGGCCGGCAAAGCGCGCCGCGTCCACCTGGTGGGCGATCAGCGCCGGCAGCGCCAGGCCGGCCAGGAACGCCACCGGGATCTGCCAGGTGATGATACGGCGCGCCAGCAGGTAGAGGCCGCCGAGCAGGAACGCCAGATTGACGGCCTCCCAGCCGGGGCCCGCCAGCTGCCCGGCGAGAATGTCGCGGCCGGCCAGCGCCTCGGCGTCGCCGGCCCAGGTGCGGAAAGTGTCCAGCGGCGTGGCGCCGGTGAAGGCGTCCGCCGGCGCCTGGCCGAGGAACAGGGCGAGGCTGTCCGCCGGGGCGGGCGCCTCGCCGGGCGCGATCCACTGGGTCATCGCCACCGGGAAAGAGATCAGCAACAGCACATAGCCGATCATCGCCGGGTTGAACGGGTTCATGCCCAGACCGCCATAGAGCTGCTTGGCCACCACGATGGCGAAGCCGACGCCGATCAGGGTCAGCCACCAGGGCGCGGTGGGCGGCAGCGCCAGGCCCAGCAGCACGGCGGTGACCACCGCGCTCCAGTCCTTCAGATAAAACGCCACCGGCTTGCCCCGGGCGCGCAGGAACAGGGCCTCGCAGACCACCGCCACCAGCACCGCCCAGAGCACGTTGAGCAGGCTGCCCAGGCCGAACTGCCAGACCAGCGCCGCCAGGCCGGGCAGGGTGGCATAGACCACCTGGCGCATGACGGCGCCGGTGTCGGTGTGCCGGCTGGTGTGCGGGGAAGGGGCGTTGATCAGGCTCATTCTTCCACCAGCCCCTGTTCTTCCACGGCGGTTTTCAACGCCAGGCGGGTCAGTTGCGCGTGTTCTTGCAAAGCGTCCAGTTCCGAATTCAGGGTTTCCAGGGTGTCCGCGTCGGAGGTGTCGCGGCGCCGCTCCAGCTCGTCGGCCTTGTCGCGCAGGGCGCTTTCCGCCCGGGCCGCGTCCAGCTTCAGGGTTTTCAGGTCCTTGCCGGTGTGGGCGAGGATATCCGCCTTGGCCTGCTCCACCAGCGCGTCCAGGGCGTCGCGGCAGTGGTCCGCCTTGGCTTTCAGTTTCTCCACCTTGGCGTGCATGGCGGCGAGGGCCTCATCGCTCTCCTGGCCGGCGCGCTCGGCCCGTTCCACCGCGGCGTGGGCTTCCTTGTACTGTTTGTGCGCCATGTTGTAGGCGGTTTTCAGGGCTTTCAGGCGCTTCTGGCGCTTGGCGGCGGCCTGGTCATCCCCGGCGGCCTTGGCGTCCGGCGCGGCCCCGGCGGCGGCCGGTTGCTCCGCCGCGGTGTCCTTGTCCTGCGTCGACGGCGCCGGCGCGGCGGGGG
>NZ_ARXR01000065.1 GCF_015356855.1 Alloalcanivorax venustensis ISO4 | reverse complement strand
TGTTAGGCACCATAGAATCTCCCACAGGGTGCCATTAGGTGAGTTGGGCGTTACCAGTGGCGCTGGGCGGCTTAGTGTTCCACCTGTAAAGCAGCCCGGCTAGCTCTCGGGCTTGCGTTTTGAGCGCGGCCAGCTCTTCGTCGCTGTCCCGGGGGCCGGTGAAGATCGGCACCTTGCGCAGCGCCGCCACCAGCTCCTGGTCCGGCGCCTGCATCCTCTGCACTTCCACCGCCCAGCGGATCTGATGCACCAGCATATGGAAGAACGCCAGCCGGGTGGCCAGCGTGTAGGGCGAGTCAGGGCGGTCGAAATCGGTGAATTCCAGCTTCGCCATCACCGCCTCGCGGGCGGCGTCCGCCACGCGGATGGTGGCGCTGCGGGCGGTGCCCAGCAGCATGGACAGCGTCCCGAACACCTCGCCCGGGGACACGTAATACAGCACCGCCGAGGGTGCGCCGTCGGCGCTCTCGCCCTGCACCACCAGCTGGCCGCGCAGCAGAAAGTACAGTGACGATTCCACTTCCCCGGCGCGGATCACCCGGTCGCCAGGGCCGGCCTCGATGATTTCCGTGCGCGCCAGAAGCAGCGCCCGCTGGTCCGCGTCGTCACGCGCCACCTCATTGAAAAACGGCACGCCGGAAAGCAGTGCCTCCACCCGCGCGTGATCCGATTCCTGCCATTGGGCGTGCTTCATGTCTCCCCTCTTCCCCGTGTATGGCGGCCTCATCCTAGCCCGAACGTTTCCCGGATTGCCACCGCCGAACAGGCCGCTGTTCACTCGTACGGTGCAAAAAACCACTGGACATATTACACTGTCCGTATTATCAGTGTACGTAACAGCGGAACCGTGCCCGAGGAGGCCGACATGAGCATCGCATTAACCGCACGCCAACAGCAGGTTCTCGATTGCATTCGTGCGTCCCAGATGGAGACCGGCATGGCCCCGACCCGGGCTGAAATCGCCGAACGCATGGGCTTTCAATCGAAGAACGCCGCGTCCGACCACCTGCGCGCCCTGGAGCGCAAGGGCTACATCCGCCTGCACGGCGACCGCTCGCGGGGCATCCAGCTTCTCGATCTGGCGCTGGAAATGGGCGATGAGGTGCCGGTGGTGGGCAAGGTCGCCGCCGGTACCCCGATCGAGGCGATCGAAAACGTGGAGCGCACCGTGCCGGTGCCCCAGGGGCTGTTTCGCCAGCGCCCCACCTATCTTCTCAAGGTCCAGGGCGATAGCATGATCGAAGCCGGCATTTTCGACGGTGACCTGATCGCGGTTCGCAAAAGCCAGACCGCCCGGTCCGGCGAGATCGTGGTGGCGCGCATTGACGATGAAGTCACGGTGAAAACCCTTAAACTGAACCGCTCCAGCGCCACGCTGCTGCCGGCCAACGACGCCTACGCGCCGATCCGCGTGGCCGCCGACGAGCTGATGATCGAGGGTATTTTCGTGGGTCTGATCCGTGATCCCAATGCGCATTGACACCGTTAACCGCCTTTTGGCAACCCTGTTGCTGGGCATCGCTCTGGCCGCCTGCCAGGGCAACGCCGGCGCCGGCGACGACGCCAGTAACGAGAGTAGTGAGAGACAGAACCGTATGTCGGACACCCGTTTGCTTGCCCCCTGCCCGTCCGCGCCGAATTGCGTGTCGAGCCTTGCCGAGGACGAACGTCACCGGGTGGCGCCGCTGCCCGGCGCCGGCAACCGCGCCGACAGCCTGGCGATGCTGGAAGAGGTGCTCGACACCCTGCCCCGGGTGGCCTACGAGCGGATCGGTCCGGCCCGCATTCAGGCCCGCTTCACCAGCCGGATTCTGCGGTTCGTTGATGATGTGACCCTGTACGTGCACGACGACGGTCTGATCGACGTGCGCTCCGCCTCGCGCATCGGTTACTGGGACCTGGGCGCCAACCGGCGCCGGGTGGAAGACCTGCGCGAGCGCCTCAACGCGCGCCTTGGACAACCCCAGCCCAGCCACGGATGAGCGGCATGCCGGAGCACGGCCCGCGCTGGGCGGACATCGGCGTCAATCTTGGCGACAAGCAGTTCGCCGAGGACAGTGAACAGGTGCTGGCCCGCGCCGCCGACAGCGGCGTGGCCCTGATGTTGCTCACCGGCACCAGTGTGCCGGAGTCGGAAGCCGCCGTGGCGCTGTGCCGGCAATGGGCCGACGCCGGCCCGGCCCTGTTCGCCACCGCCGGCATTCACCCGCACAACGCCCGCTTTTTCGACGCCGAGGCCGGCCGCGCGCTGGCCGGGCTGCTGGCGCACCCCGAGGTGGCGGCGGCCGGGGAGATGGGCCTGGACTTCAACCGCGACTTCTCGCCCCGGGACGACCAGGAAAGCGCCTTCGAGGCACAGCTGGCGCTGGCCGCCGAGGCCGGCAAGCCGGTGTTCCTGCATCAGCGCGACGCCCACCACCGTTTCCTGCCGATTCTGAAAGCCTGGCGGCACAAGCTGCCCGCCGCCGTGGTGCACTGCTTCACCGATCAGCGCGAGGCCCTGTTCGACTACCTGGATCTGGATTGCCACATCGGCATCACCGGTTGGGTGTGCGATGAGCGGCGCGGTGGCGCCCTGGCGGCGCTGGTGCCGGAGATTCCCGGCGACCGCCTGCTGCTGGAAACCGACGCGCCCTATCTGCTGCCCCGGGATCTGCCGGAGAAGCCACCGCGCAAGCGCCGCAATGAGCCCTGCTATCTGCCCTGGATCGGGCGGCGCGTCGCCGGTCTGCGCGGCGAGAGTGAAGCAGACTTGGCGGCGCGTACCTTCGCCAATACCCGTACTTTTCTCGGGCTCGTCTGAGTCACTCGATTTGTGCGAGCGGGCCCTGCCCGCGAAAGGGTGGCTTTCAGCCACCCGGCAGCTTCAGGCTTTTTCCGCGCGCCAGTTGAAGTCGACCTCCAGGGCGGGTTGCGGGCCGTCTTCGGGCTGGCCGGCCATTTCCGCGTAGGGCGAGTTGTGCACCAGTACCGCCTTGTCGGTGGTCATCTTGCCGAGCACGTTGTTGGCGTGCTCGGCGCCGTTAAAGCGCACGATCTGGCCTTTCTCGTCCACCACGTGGTAGCTCACGCCGTCGATCTCCACCTGCACGATGCAGATCGACAGCGTCACCGACCGCAGCAGCACCTTTTCCACGTGCCGTCCGTTGAGTTTCTTAACGGTAATCTTTTCCATCTTTACTCCGAAAGCAGCGCCTGAATGTCGAGCAACCCGAACGGCCAGGCGAGCTCGCGGTCGCCGTGGCGCAGCACCGGGATACGCTCGCCGTACTCCGCGATAAGGGTATCGTCCTCGGCGATATCCACCGCGTGAATATCGATTTGCTGGTTCACGGTGAGCAGCAGGTCGCGGGCCTGGTCGCACAGGTGGCAGCCCAGGGTGGTGTATAGCACGACAGTCATCAAAGGGTTCCGTGTCGGATCGCGTAGCAGTGGTGGATGGCGCTGTTGCGGCGGAAGTCCTCCGGCAGGCTCCAGGCGGTCAGATCCTCCACCTGATACCAGCGGGCGATGCTTTCCTCCAGTTCGAAGCGGCGGAAGTTGCAGGAAAAGTAGAGCACGCCGCCGGGCTCCAGGCGCTTCATGATGCGCCGGATCAGCTCGCCGTGGTGCTCCTGGACCACGAAGTCCTGGCGCGACTTGTTGTTGGAGAAGGTGGGCGGATCGCAGAACACCACGTCGAACTGCTCCTGGCAGTCCTCCAGCCAGGCCATGGCGTCGGCGCGCACCAGCGGGTGGGCCTCGCTGGAGAAGCCGTTCACCGCCAGGTTGCAGGCGGCCCAGTCCAGGTAGCGCCGCGAGGCGTCCACCGTCACCGCCCGGCGGGCGCCGCCCACCAGCGCCTGCACGCTGGCGGCGCCGGTGTAGGCGAACAGGTTGAGGAAGCGCTTGCCGGCGCACTCCTCGGCGAGCCGCAGCCGCAGCGGGCGGTGGTCCAGGAACAGGCCGGTGTCCAGATAGTCGTTCAGATTCACCAGCAGGCGCGCCTGACCCTCGCGGACCACCCGGTACTGGCCCTGGCCATCCAGTTTCTGATACTGGCGGTTGCCCTTCTGCCGCTCGCGGGTGCGCAGGTGCACCTGCTCGCGGTGCACGCCCAGGGCCGCGCGCACCGCGCTCACCGCCCACTGTCGGCGCTGTTTCGCCTTGTCCTCGTCGACGGTCTTGGGCGCCTTGAACTCCTGCACCAGCGCCTGATCGCCGTACACGTCCACCGCCACGTTGAATTCCGGCAGGTCCCGGTCGTAGAGGCGGTAAGCCTGAATGTCCTCGCGCTCCAGCCAGCGGCGCAGGTGCTTGCCGTTCTTGCGCAGGCGGTTGAACAGCGGCATGGCCGGTTCCGGCAGCTCGAAACCGGGCGCGTCGCCGACCCGCAGCGGCGGCTGCGGCGCCGGCGGGCGCGGCCGGCTGACGCGGATGAAATTGTTCAACGCGCCGTTGCGCACCTTCCACTGCTGGGTCATGTCCATGCCGGAGCGGTCCAGCGCGGCCACGTCCGCGCCCAGCATCACCGCGGTCCAGGCCGGCGCCTTCTCGCCGAGGATGCGGCCCAGGCCGGCGTACAGCCAGGCGGCGCTGGTCTGCTCGTCCAGCCGTTCGCCCCAGGGCGGGTTGGTGGCCAGCAGCCCCTGGTCGGCGAAGTCCCGGCCGCGCAGGGCGCCCAGCTCGCGCCGCTCGAAATGCACCCGCCGGCGCACCCCGGCGCGCTCGGCGTTGTGCAGCGCGTACTGAATGGTGTCCGGGTCGGCGTCGAAGCCCTTCAGCGACGGCAGGCCCTTGAGCCCGCCCTCCAGGCTGGCGGCGGCTTCGCGCAGGGCCTCTTCCCAGAGCGGCTTGCGGCAGCCGCGCCAGGCCTGAAGCCGTACTCGCGGCGCAGCGCGCCGGGCGCCACGCCGGCGGCCATCCAGGCCGCCTCGATCACCAGGGTGCCGCTGCCGCAGAACGGATCCAGCAACGCCGCCGGCCGCTCCTCGCGGTGCCAGCCG
>NZ_ARXR01000064.1 GCF_015356855.1 Alloalcanivorax venustensis ISO4 | reverse complement strand
TACCTCGCGCGGCTCATGGCTAACGTTGGGCATCAAGTGCAGCACCTTGGCAGCATTGAGCTCGATGAGACAGGCAATCTTGAGGAGAAGGTGGTGAAACAGAAATTCAATGGCTGCGGTAGCTTTATTGCGCTTTTGGTCGTGCTCTTGGTGTCAACTGGCGCTGATGCAAAGACGCTCACCTGCGGACTGAAAAAGGTGACGCTCAGCGGCAACACGATTACCAAAATCGTGCATGAGGATGGAACTGTTCATACCGGCGGTTCAGTGTCGAACAACTGGACCTATGACGGAAAAGCGATAACCCATAGGATCATGAAGAAGCCCATATCCTGCAGTAGTAAGGCCAAATCCAGAGATGAGGTGATTGCTGAGCTATCGGATAGGTTCTCCAAGAACCCCAAGTCTCACGGCATGACCGCAAGAGAAGCAGACCTCATGGGTGAATACACTGCGAAGCTCATGCGGGAAAACAACGCATGCCACTTGTTGGTGGACGCTGCCAAATCAACGTCGCGGCAGGGAATGTTCTACATCGACTGCAACGACAAGCAATCAAACACTAAGAGATTTTGGGTTTCAGAGGACGACTTAGCAGGTGGCTCCCTTAAACAAGCGGCTACTCGGGTATCAACCGGCGACGCAATTTCAATCTGCAATGCTCAATTGAAGGCCCGAACAACCAATCCCAGTACTTACGATCCCGCGTTGGCATTGGGAACAACCAGCCGCGTGATAGAAAGAACTGGCCGCAACGTTGTTGAAATTGACTTTGAAGCTGCAAACGCATTCGGGGCCGTCGCTAAGTATGTCGGGCGCTGCATCTTGGAATCGGGCTCACCAATTGAAGTTACCATCCGAGACAGATAGGCGTCGAAGCGAGAAGGGTCGGGTGGTTGATGCCCAACAAATCGCTGCAGCGGACATTTGACCCGCCACCTAATTTTGCTGCCGCAAAATCAGGCGTCGCCTCAAATGCCGCTGAGCTAAGGCGTTATAAATAGGAGATTTCAGAGTCATGAGTTACAGAAACAAGACCTACGTCGCATTCGCCAGCGAGGACATTCGACTTTATCGGTTAATGGAGGCATGGCGAGAAAACGATAAGATCGACTTCAACTTTTACGATGCACATGATCTGTTCGCGGCTAGGGATACCAGCACTAGGGATACGATAAAACGCAGATTACGTGAGAGGCTTAAAAACGCCAAACAAGTAGTCCTAATAGGTAGTGCTGATGCTAAGAAAAAAGGCGGAGATGGTTATTCCTTCTTAGCCCATGAAATTGACGTGATTCAGGAGTTTGATCTTCCGATAGTGGTAGCCAACAAGGATGGCGGAAGGTTCATCAATAAGAGTTTTATTCCAAAGCCGCTATTGGACGCTGATTACTATTCGTTGTCAGTATCGTTTCAGCCGAAAATTATAAAATTTGCTCTGGACAAATATGCTCCAATTTATAGTGGCTCGACCAATAAGGGGCCACATTACTACACCGAAGACATATACAAAAAATTAGGACTGTAAATGAATATCCTTGCTGATATTAAAACGTGGAGGTTTTGGAAAAGCTTTTTAGTAAACGCATTTGCCTGCGGTGGGTTTATCTCAGCGATTTTTCAGTTCGTGATAATAGCATTTCCGTCACAGGCCACTAGTCTTCAGGGCTTGGACGTAATAGTCGGAACAGTGCTTATCTCCATTGTTTTCGGGCTTATCGTGTCTTGGCCTCGTCCAATTGAAATGGACTACTCTGCGCCGAAAACTACAATAAAAATAATTAAAGGTGACCTTTTGAAACAAGATGGCCACCTAGTTGTTGGCGTTTGCGATACGTTTGATACAGAGTTGCCAAATATTATATCTCAGAGAAGCCTTTTAGGGCAGACGATTAATAATATTTTTGGAGGCGATGTAAAAGCGCTAGATGAGCAGTTGCATCACACTTTATCTACGCTCGGCCATGTAGGTGTAATTGACAAGGAAGGTAAGACAGAGAAATATGGCGTTGGTACAGTGGTTCCGGTTCGACATTCGCCGCGAATCATATATTTTCTTTCGTACTGTGAAATGAATCAGAGAAATGAGGCTTTTGGCACTGTCGATGGTGTTTGGAAAAGTCTAGTTTCATTGTGGGATAAACAGAATGAACTCGGAAATCATGGCCCCATCTCCATACCAGTAATCGGAGGCGGCCAAGCAAGAATGTCAAATCTTCTTCCAGCACAAGATTCTATACGCCTAATAGCACTATCGTTTATGTTTGCTTCGCGGCAGCAAAAAATTTCGGATGAATTGCGAATAGTGGTCCAACCTTCTGATTATGATCGACTAGACAGGCTAGAGCTCCAATCTTTCTTATCGTCACTGAGCCCATCATGAAAGATCAAAAAAGCATTCAGCTTCCTAATAATGATTCATGCGCATTTTGTGCATACTTGTCAGGTGAAAGACCGTTTTCATTTGTCTATAAAGGGAATATGGTTTCAATCCTAGTGACAAGGGAGCAGAGGGGCTGTCCCCATATGCTGGTAATACCCAATCGGCATGTTGAAACCATACTGGATGTTACTGAAGAAGAAGCAGGAAAACTCGCTGTTGCTGTGAGAGATATTGCTAAAGCAATCGAGAGCGAGTTTAAGCCAAAAGGCATTACCATTTGGCAAAACAATGGCGTCCCGTCCAGTCAGTCTATCGCTCACGTACATTTTCACGTGGCAGGAACCCTGGGAACTGGAGGAACGGAATGGGGTGATGTCCCCGAATTATCTCTAGAGGAAACTGAAGACATTGCCGACAAACTTCGGCCCTTATTCAGCTCATATAGCCTCTAGGTCTGCTTGTAGTAAATTTATAACAATCGGCTGCACAGCGACCGATTTTCCGCCGCTTCACGGCTCCAAACCGGCGCGTGAGCCGGGCGTTAAACAGCGCATGTCTGCTCCACTGCTATCAGCTCTTTTAGCTACAGAACCCGAGCCGCCGATCATAGTATCAGCGGCTTGCGCGCCAAATAGACACCTGCAGCCATGAGCGCGATACCGAGTCCACGACTGACAGAGAGAGTTGATACTGGCGTGCCGAACCATCCAAAATGGTCGATTAGAGCAGAGGCGGCAATCTGACCGAGAAGCACGAAAAATATCGCATTGCCGATGCCAATCTTTGGTGCAATCCATGTGATGGATAGAATGTAGAAGGCGACGAAAATGCCGCCCATGAAATAATGAAGTGGCGTCGCCTCAAACAGACTAGTTTCGGGAAGCGGCCTGCTGAGGGTGAACGCCAGACTCACCATCAATGCCATGCCCAGCAGGATGCTGGAAGCTGCCACGGGATTACCCAGCCGGACGCCTAGCCCACTGTTGAGTGCCGCCATGATTGGTATCCCTATTCCGGCGACCACCATGACGACACTCATCCCGAAGGTTTCATTGCTCATTGATCTTTGTTGTTAGTATCACCGTTCGAGGTAGCCCTGTTGCGCCTGTATTCCTCTACGGGTAGACCGCCAATACCCCAGTTCTCCATTTCAACCTCATCGATAACAACCATCGTGGTTGCCGGAGATTTTTGGAGTACATCAACAAGCAGATTAGTTACTCCTTTAATCAATGCCGCTTTCTGCGATTCTGTTACCCCTTCACGGGTGACCTTGATGTTAACGTAAGGCATTGCTCTCTCCTTGTTTTTCAATGATTTGAAATATTTTGGCGATAATGTGCCAACGACCTTCGGTACGGACGAGCGACAGCATGTCAACGAAGTCGCGCTCGCCGATGGAACAACGAACACGAGCAAAAGCCGTGTTGTCTCCCGCAAATTCAATGGAATCCACGACATCTCGACGCTGCTCATTGCGCGAGGCTGGTGAGCGGCGCTGCGCAATTACCTCGCGGTACGCGGGCATGCTCCGGTAGAGCAATGGTGCCTCGTCAGCCGTGGCATATATCGCCTGCGGATGAAAAACCACATCAAACTTTTGAATGTCGCAGTAATACAGTGTGTCGAAGTACTGATCGAGCAACTCGTGAACTTCGGAAAAAGCATTCATTGAGGATCCTCCACCGGCAATAGCCCTTCAGTCTCAAGTGCCTTGACGACGCTCGGATGTGAGCGAAGTTTCTTCCAGAATGCATAAGTGGATGGCCATGGGCTTAGCGAGAAGCCGATGAACTGAGTCCAGTTGAGAATTACGAACGCATAGAAGTCGGCTACACCGAGTTGGTCCCCCAGCAGATTAGCGCGTGTATGCGACAGTCGAGCTTCAATAGGATCGATCCGTTTAGCAATTTTTGTTTCCGCCTCCTGCTGCTCTTCTGTTGTCAGCTCACCGCCAGAAAAAAAGGGGCTAAACGCCTTGTGTAACTCCGAGGACAGGAATGCGAGTAATTCCCGTAGTCGCGTGCGTTCGAAGGTGCCTTCCTGCGGTGCCAGGCCTTTTTCTGGCATGAGGTCAGCTAGGTATTCTAGAATCGCGGGATTCTCGGTCAGTACCAGACCGGGCTCCAGTTCCAGGGCGGGCACGTAACCGTTCGGATTGATGTCGGCATAGCTCCGCCCAGTCTCCGTGACGCCTTGCGCGGTATCCGTTCGCTCGAGAGAGAAGGCAATATCCAGTTCATTGAGTACTATGTGCGAGGCCAAGGAGCAAGCGCCGGGTTTGTAGTATAGCTTCATGCGTAGTTATTCCTCATGTTTAGTGGTCGACACGCACATGATATCCAACGGGTAGTTAGGTACTAGAAGTAACTGGCCATTTGCAGGTAGAATTGGGTTACCTCAAGGAAACTTGGTTACTCCTATGTCACTGAAAGTTCGTCTTAACAAAAGCCCAGCGCCACCCGAGCCTTGCATGCTTACTGAGTGCATGGCGGTGATAGCAGGTGCTTGGGCACCCAATGTAATTTGGTGCTTGCGGGTTGGACCGCGGCGGTTCAATGAGTTGAAAATTGACATTCCGCCTGTTTCAGCAAAAGTGCTCTCAACCCGCCTAGCAGAGTTGACAGAGCGCGGAGTCGTCCAGCGTCACGTCCGGGACACTTCACCGCCTTCAGTTGAGTACGAACTGACCGAGCTTGGTCAGGAACTGATCCCAGCATTGGATGAGATCGTTAAAGTTGGCCACAAACTTAAGGCAAAGGGGCACCTTCCCGTTAAAGGCTAATTAATGTACTGAAGCGTTTTCAGTCTTGACGCGAGGGGTCGGCTGGGAAAATGAGCTGTAGGCTTCATAATGAAGATGGCGTTCATTAGAGTCTAGCGCTGTTTAACAAAGCCATTAAATTCGCTCCCTACGGTCGCCGGACGCTCGTTCCTCGCGCCGTTTATGGCAGGCGTTAGAAGTCAAAAGGAGGCGGTGTG
>NZ_ARXR01000063.1 GCF_015356855.1 Alloalcanivorax venustensis ISO4 | reverse complement strand
TTACGTTCAAACTTTTCCTTTGCCACGACTCTCTACCTCTCAACTTGGTTGTGCATCCCCGTCTGAACGGCGCGTCTGCCTGGAAAAACACAATACGGACCGCAATATCGCGGGCCACCCGGGCACCACCAAGACACATGAAGCCGGACCCGGGTTCTACCCGGGCCCGGAAATTGGAGCTCATGACCGGATTTGAACCGGTGACCTCACCCTTACCAAGGGTGTGCTCTACCTACTGAGCTACATGAGCGTAAACTTCATATTGCCTTGTCAGGCATCCAAATTGTCACCGCAGTCTGGAGCGGGCAGCGGGAATCGAACCCGCATCATCAGCTTGGAAGGCTGAGGTTCTACCGTTGAACTATGCCCGCGAACCTTCCTATGCCTGCCAGCCTGTCGGCTTAAATCTGGTGGAGGGGGGAGGATTCGAACCTCCGAAGCTTTCGCGTCAGATTTACAGTCTGATCCCTTTGGCCACTCGGGAACCCCTCCAGAAAAGGGCCTACATTCTCTTTACGCCCCAACCCCTTGTCAACATCTTTTCAGGGATTTTCAAGCTCTTAGCGAGCGTAAAGTGGAGCTGGCGAGAGGAGTCGAACCCCCGACCGGCTGATTACAAATCAGCTGCTCTACCAACTGAGCTACGCCAGCAGCATAAGGGCTGCGCATTCTATAGAAAGCCCATCGGGGGTGCAATGATTGCCGCGGCGATTATCCGTTTTGTGGTGCCGGGGTCCGGCAGGCCACCCGATCGCGGCTCACCGCCGGGTTGCCGACCAGAAAATCCTCCAGCGCCGCGGCGCCATCCGCCCGTTCCGGCATGTACAGCCAGTATTCGGTCACCGGTCGCGAGGTCTCGCGCACAAAGGCCGGATACCCGGCATTATGCATTTTTACGCGCAACCCTTCGGCGGACTCCTCACTGGTGAAATACCCCAGGGAAATGGCGTTGGCGTCCTCCCCGGCCTTGACGATAAAGCTGTCCACGCCCCGGGACTGCAGTTCGCTGAGCACTTCCAGGGCCCGCTCGCGGCTGTCGTAGGGGGGCAGGTAAACCCAGTTGAGGTGGTCTTTCTGAACCGTCACCGCGCGGATCGTTGCCGCCAACCCGGCCGCTTCCAACTGCACGCGGGCGCGCTCCGCCTCACCGCGGGCCGACCAGGGCCCGACCACCGGGCACAACCCCGGGCGCGCCGGTGCGTCCGGGCGCAGCGCCCGGTCCGGCTGCGGCGCTTCGCTCAGCAGCCGCAGGGCGGGGGCGTCGGGAGACTCACCGGCGTCGGCGCGCTCAATAACGGCCGACGATCCGCCACCCCAAACGGCGTCGGATACCAGCTGCCAGCCCAGGTAGACCAGGTTCACCACCAGAAGGCTGTAAAAGACCCATCGCACCGACTGTCGCCCCCAAGCTTTATTATTGACGTGCCGCCACCCGCTCCAGGCCGTCCAGCACCAGGTCGGGCAAATGCATGAATTCAAAGGAAAAGGCGGAACTGAGCTCGTCCGCGTCGCCGCCGGTCACCAATACCTTGCAAGTATCCGGAAGGCGTTCACGCAGTTCAACCACCACATCCGTGACGAACGCCACAGACATGCGCAGCAGGCCGTTATGGACGCACTCACCGGTGGAGCGCCCCAGCGTCAGGCGGGGGCGGGCCTGGTCCACGTGGACGTCGGCGGTGTCGCGCAGCAGCGCACTGCGCAGCATCCCCAGCCCCGGCACGATATAACCGCCCAGAAAACGGCCCTCGCCATCAATCGCGTCGATGGTCAGGGCGCTGCCGCAATCGATAATGATGCCGGCACCGAAGCGTTGCCAGCACTCCACCAGGGCGACCCAGCGGTCCACGCCCAGCCGGCGCGGCTCCGGGTAGCAGTTGCTGACCCCGAAGTCCTCCTGCCGGGAGTAGTAGAACCGCGGGGGCACCCCGGTACGCGCCTCGATCAAGGCGCCGATGCGTTCATCCGCTTCCGCGCCGGCCACCGACGCCACCCAGATCTGTTCGAATCCGGCAGCGCCGGCGTCCAGCGGCGCCTGCAGGGCCCGGGGCCAGTCCCGGCCGTGGGCGGCGCCGCCCTGCACGGTCCCGTCCGCCCCACGGCGGCGCCATTTCAAGGCGGTGTTACCCACATCCACGAACAACTTCATTGTAATCTCAAGCTCACTTCGCCGCCGTGCATGTAATGGATCTCTCCGTCTATTTCCACCCGCAAAGCGCCGTCCTCGGACACGCCCCGGGCCACCCCGGTGCGCTGACCGGCTCCAGTATGAATCACCACCGGCCGGTCCCGGCAGACGTCCATTTGATCGAAGGCCGCCGTGAACGGCGCGAAGCCGTCCACCGCGAACCGGTCGAGCATGGTGAGCAGCTCGCCGGCCACGGCGGTGGCCAGCCGCGTGCGGTCCGGCGGCGCCGCGCTGGCGCGGCGCAGGTCCGTCCAGTCCTGGTCGATGGCCTCGGCCTGGTGGTCGCTCATGGCCACGTTGATGCCGACGCCCACCACCACTTGGACCTGCCCCTCCATCTCGCCGGCCAGCTCAATCAGAACGCCGCCCAGCTTGGCGCCGTCCACCAGCAGGTCGTTGGGCCACTTCAGGCCCAGCCCCAGCTCCGGCACGGTGTCCGCCAGGGCCCGACTCACCGCCACCCCGGCGGCGAGACTCAACCCGCCCAGCGACGAGAAGCCCCCGGACAACTGGTACAGCACGCTCAAGTAGAGGTTGGCGCCGAACGGCGATTGCCACTGCCGGCCGCGCCGGCCGCGTCCGGCGCTCTGGTACTCCGTGGTCACCACCACTGGCCCGCCGGCGTCCGCCGCCAGGGCCATGGCGTCGGCGTTGGTGGACTGCGTCACGGGTTGAAAGTGGAGCTCGGCGCGGCCGCGCAGGGCCTCCTCGAGGTCCGCCGGGTCGAGCGGATCCAGCGCCCTGGTAAGGCGGTAGCCCTTGCCGCGCACCGACTCCACGGACAGGCCGTAGGCCTCGGCGGCGCGCTGCAGACGTTTCCAGATGGCGGCGCGGGAGACACCGAGCGCCTCGCCGAGGTCACCCCCGGAGTGGAAGCGGCCGTCGGCGAGCAACCGGATCAGATGCAGGTCCGGATCGGAATCCTTCAACGATTACTGCTCCCAGATCACACCACGGGACGCCGCCCAGGTGGGCAGATCCGCGTCGTAGTATTTCTCGATCTCGTTGCGCTTGAGCTTGAGGGTCGGCGTAATCAAGCCGTTCTCCACGGTCCAGGGGGTCTTGCAGACCACCAGGGCGTTGAGGCGCTCGTGGGCGTCGATCTGGCTGTTCACTTTCTCAAGCAAGGCGTTCAGTGACTGGGTGAAGTGCTCTTTCTCAGTGCCCTTGCTGAGCTTTTCCTGCTCCTCGGGGGTGAGGTTGAGCAGCGCGATCGGCTGCGCCATGTTGGCGCCGATGACACAGGCGAGCTCCACGCCGGGCTGGCTGGCGAGCCGGTTTTCGATCGGCGCCGGCGCCACGTACTTGCCCTTCTCGGTCTTGAAGATCTCCTTGATCCGGCCGGTAATGCGAAGACGGCCGCGGCCGTCGATCTCGCCCACGTCGCCGGTCTTCAGCCAGCCGTCCTCGGTCAGCACCTCGGCGGTCAGGTCGGCCTGCTTGTAGTAGCCGCTCATGTTGGCCACGCTGCGCACTTCCACCTCGCCGGCCTCGCCGATGCGGCATTCAACGCCGTCGTTGGGGGTGCCGACCCAGCCGATCTGCTGGTCACCCTGCTCGGTGGTGTGCGACCAGCCGAAGTTTTCCGTCATGCCGTACACTTCCAGGATTTCCAGATCCATCTTGTTGAACCAGGAAATGATGTCCGTGGACAGCGGCGCGGCACCGGACAGCGCCACGCGGCATTCGTCCAGGCCCATGGCGCCGAGCACCTTCTTCTTGATCACCTTGTTGAGCAGCGGAATCTTGAGCAGCGTATTGAGCTTCTTGGGCGGCAGCGCCTCGGAGGCTTTCTGGTAAAACTTGGACCAGATACGCGGCACCGCGAAGAACAGGGTGGGCTTGGCGCGCTTGATGTCCTCGCCGAAGGTGTCCAGCGACTCGGCGAAGTAGACGGTGTTGCCCACGTACAGCAGCGCCATTTCCACGGCGGCCCGCTCCGCCACGTGGGAAAGCGGCAGGTAGGAAATCATCCGGTCCGAAGGTTCCAGGTTGTAGACCTGGATCACCTTGGCGCCCACCGCGGACATGCTCTTGTACTGGTGCATAACCCCTTTGGGCACCCCGGTGGTGCCGGAGGTATAGATGATGGTGGCGAGGTCGTCCGGCCCCGGGGACGCGGCTTCGGCGAGCGGCTCCTGCTTGGCGACGATGTCGGTCCATACCGGCACCTTGCCGCGCACTTCGTCCGGCGCCAGCGAGAACGCCACCTGTTTGACGCCCTCGGGCACGCCGTCCTTCATCATGTCCCAGTCATCCAGCTTGCCCACGAACAGCAGCTTGGACTCGCTGTGCTCGAGAATAAGCCGCACGGAATCCGCCAACAGGGTCGGGTACAGCGGCACGCTGACGCCGCCGGCGACCCAGATCGCCAGGTCGGCGATGATCCACTCGGCGCAGTTTTTGGAGACCAGCGCCACGCGGTCGCCGGCCTGAATGCCTTCGGCCTTGAGATAGGCGGCCATGCGGTAGGCCTCGTCGGCCACCTCGTTCCAGGTATAGCGGCGCACCTGGTCGCCACCCAGCGGCTGGACCATGGCAACACTGTCGCCTTGCTGACGGCGGCGGTCTTCCAGCGCCTGGACGGGGGTCTTCATGGCGGCATTATTGTCATTCGTCATAGCGATCACCTTTTCCCAAACCAAAAACACGAGTTAATACGGCGGGCACCGGCGCGGCGCCGCGGCCGCTGTTTTATTTAACGATCATTTCCGGGGCCACCGGATAGGCCCGGAACACCGGCCCCATGAACACCGCGACCCCGAGACCCCAGGCCGCGTTCAGCATAAAGCCGCCAACCCAGGTGGTGGCGCTGACCGGAATGCCTTTCATGGGGAATACCAGAAGCATGGCGACGACGGTGGGCGCGATGGCGCCGAACAGAACGGCCACCGACCAGTAGAGGTGGGCCGGCTTAAAACGGATCAGCCACCATAACGGCAGACCCCAGACGCCGCCCCAGAACGCCAGCGACAACACGGCGGGCACGCCCAACGGCGCGGACGGCGCCCAGTTATAAGGAGAAACCGGCACCACCGCTGCGGCATGGAGCAGCGCCAGCAGGCCTTGATGGAACACCAGGGTAGCCAGAAAACCGGCCACAAAGGCCTTCACCCACTGCATAGAGCCTCCAATCACCGACGTAACTTACTGAGCATAGAGATACATGGGCATGGGATAAAGGGTGGTGAGGGAAAATCGGGGGTTTTGGGGTGGCCCTGGGGAAGAAAGGTGTTTGGGGAGTGGGGCTTGTGGGAGCGGGCCTTGCCCGCGAAAGGCCGGCTCTGCCGGCCGGCAGGATTCCAGAGGGGTGTGGAGTGGGGATGACCTACTGACCTACTTAGGTCGCTTTGCCGGTAGCGGAGGCTTGGCGTGGGCTGACCTACTTTAGGTCGCGAGCTTGCTCGCGATCGCTTCGCGACGCCTTTGGCGCCTGCTCCCCGTTCCTTTGGAACAGGGTCGCTCACATGGGCCTTGTAGGGAGAGGAGTTCATCGTATCTTAAATA
>NZ_ARXR01000062.1 GCF_015356855.1 Alloalcanivorax venustensis ISO4 | reverse complement strand
CCGGGCACGTCGGATGTCACGGGTTTGATTCGCTTTTCGTCCGCCACACAACAGGCGACTGAATACATTTAATGCTCATTGTAGTTTAAAAAATACAAAAAAGAAAGATGTATGTATTCCGGACAGTCGGCACGGTGGAGCTAGTCCGCGGGCCTTCAGTCAATATATATCGCCCAGCGTGACCGGGACGAGCAGGGTTGTTTGTCCTATGTGGCGGACAATCCGTGTAGGCGAATGTGGAATCTGCGCGTAGCTTTTTGGCAGGGCGAGAGACGCAAAAAGGGGAAATTTGCGTGTCCGCAGAAGGTTGGTTGCGGGTCCTGAAAAGCACCGTGGTTAGCTAAATAGGGCAACAGAGGCAGGTGCCCGTTGTTTGGAGAGGCAAAAGACAAGACCTGACCCCGTCCTTCCGGACGCATCGAGAACGCAGTCGGCCAGACCTTGAAATTATTCGCCAAATAAGACAATGTGTATCCATATATAAATAAGTGGTGACACTTTGTCTTATTCAAGAAACCAAAAGCCGTCGTTTACCTCGTTGCAGGAGACATTCCACGCCTATGGTGGCCAACTGCGCATGAGCGAAGCGCTACGCGCGGGGATAAGCCGTTACACGTTTTATCGGGCACGTGACGAAGGCTTGATTGAACCGGTAGCGAGGGGCGTTTATAGGCTGGCGGAACTTCCGCCGCTCGGGCACCCGGATTTGATCGCCGCGATGTCGCGCTTCCCCGGAGCGGTTCTATGTCTCGAATCGGCACTTTCATGGCATGAGATCACGACTCAAATCCCTCATCACGTCCACTTGGCTGTGGCCCGGGGAGCTCGGCTTCCCAAGTTGGATTACCCGCCTGTGCGGGGATATCGGTACTCCGAGGTGGCTTTTGGCGCCGGTATTGAGGAATTTCTCGAGGATGGCTTGATCTTGAGAATATACAGCGCTGAAAAAACACTGGCGGACTGCTTTAAGTTTCGGAATCGCATGGGTATGGATGTGGTGCTGGAGGCGCTGAAGCTCTATCGGAAAAGGCAAGCGCCGCAGTTTAATAAGGTTCTTGAGTATGCCCGCATATGTCGAGTTGAAAAGGTCATCCGGCCCTACCTGGAGGCCGTGCTATGAGTGGGACAAGGAACCTGGAGGCATCCGTACGGCAGCGCCTATTTAATCCTTCCGCAGTCGCTTCCGTTCGATGAGTTTCCTCGCATCATCCATGACCTGATTGTGAGAGGCGGCCGCGCGGGTGTCTTCCATTGCCTCAAGCACCTTGGCCTTGAACCAGGCGTCGTAGAACTCGGGATCCGTGGTCAGGCCGGGGGGCAGGCCGCGTTCCTTAACCACGCGAGTCAGCAAGATCCGAACGGCGTCTGATACCGATAAACCCAGGCCGGCCAGAGTCTCGGCGGCTTCGCCTTTCAGTTTTTCGTTAATTCGTACATGCAACATCGTCGTTTCAGCGGCCATGGTCTTTCTCCTATCAGACTACTCATAATGTATCTCATTTGAGATACGGTCAACCGGGCGAGCTTGGATAAGGCCGTTGAGGAGGTTCGAGGTTAACGACTGCGGCCCCGGGGCGCCGTAAGTGAAGGCTGAAAACATTGTCAGCCAGCGCGGAAAGTCAGTTAGGGGTCAATACGGTGGCAAAGCAGGGCAAAAAGGTGGGAAACCGGGTCAGAAAGCTAAAAAAGCGCCATTTTTCGTGTTTGGCAACGAAAGTTGCGGGTAGCGCAAAGCGGCCAGGAGGCACATCCATTTAAAGTGCCAGCACCTATTGGAGAGGTCAGGCGGCGGTGTCGTTCAGAAGGCTTTCATAGGGAATCTTGAGGCCGGCGTGCAGATTGCGGATCATCTGCAGGCTGAGCGCTCTCTTTCGGTTCAGGACTTCGGAGACCCGCCCGCTGGAGCCGATGTAAGCCTCAAGATCGCGGCGGGTCAGGCCGCGCTGCTCAAGCGTGAACAGAATCGCCTCGACGGGATCCGAAGGGCCAACGGGATAGTGTGCGTCTTCGTACTTTTCGATCAGGATGGAGAGCACTTCCAGTTCATCCGCCTCCGGGCTGCCTTCCTCCGCATCCCACAGCTGTTCCAGACGAGCGAAAGCGCGCTCGAGGTCGTCGTCGGTATGGATCGGCTGAACGTTCATTACACTGTCTCCGCGTCAATCTGGTCGTACTGAGCATGAGTGCCTACGAACCGCACCCAGGCAATCTGCAAGTCATACCGGATGGCGACAATCACGCGGTACTTATTGCCGGCTATGTTGAAAACCACCCGACCGTGCTTGAGAACACTGGCCGTGCTCATGTCTGCCTTCAACTGCTGGGGTGTGTCCCAGTGCGCCTTGACCATCATGTGATGCCACTGCGTGAGAGGCCTCTCCGAATCACCATGGTCAGGCAATTCCCAGAACTGCCTCAACGTCCGTTTCGCAATGACTCGCATCATCTCTCCCTGACTGGCGCAATTCTAGGTTCTCCCATTTTGGGAGTCAAGCGGGTGGCACGGCTGAAGGTTTCTGAGGTTAGTGGCTGCGGCCTCGGGTGGCTGTACGTGAAGGCTGAAAATATTGTCAGCCAGCGCGGAAAGTCGGTTAGAGGCCTGTAAGCTGTCCAAGCAGGGCAAAAAGGCGGAAAAAGAGACCGAAAAGGTGAAAAAGCCGTATTTTGCGTGTTTGGCAACGAAAGTTGCGAGTAGCGCAAATGCAGTGAGCGCCCGTGTTCTTACCTGTCGGGTATTAGAGGTCAGGCGATCTTGTCGGGCACGGCCTGCAAGTGTACGCCGAGTGCGTGCAGTACCTTCATCAACGTCGAAAAGCGTGGATCGGCACCAGGGCGCAATGCCTTATAGAGGCTTTCGCGGCCCAATCCGGTTTGACGTGCCAGGTCGGTCATGCCGCGAGCCCGGGCGACATGACCAATGGCGGCAAGCAGCTCTTCATGATCGCCCTCTGCCAGCACCTGCGTCAGGTATTCGGTGATCGCTACATCGTTGTCCAAAAACTCGGTGATGTCGAAAGGGCGTAAACCGAGTTCTTGTGAGGTTGATGATTTCATGGTTTTCTCCTGATGGCCGCCGCCATCTGTTTAGCGGTTGCAATGTCGCGCCTTTGGCTGCTTTTATCGCCACCCACCAGCAATACATAAATGGCTTCGCCTCTCTGTAGGTAGTACACCCGGTAACCTGGGCCCACGGGAACGCGCAGTTCATGCACTCCTTCTCCCGCCTGTATCCAATAAGATACAATAAGCGCGCCTTTCTTTGCCACCCATTTTTTGGGCTCCGTTAGTCGTCATTGTCCACCTCCTTGCGTTGAGGAAGCAGGGTGCCACTGGCGTTAGCGGTCTGGCTGTGGGGAATGGCGGGAAACCGTGTCAGAAAGCTGAAAAAGCGCCATTTTGCGTGCTTGGCAACGAAAGTTGCGATCCGTGCAAAAGCAGCGAGGAACCATCCCGCGGAAGGCGCAGGCGAGGTGTCGTGGGGCCAGCCGGGTTGTCTCGGCTGTCGGGTGGGTAATTATTGCAAGTGAAGGCGAAGTGAGTGCGATAAAGGCGAAAAAGGGACGGACAATTATAAAAATAACGCAGAAGAAAATCGTAACTGACTGATATTAAGGGTGGTTTTTAAAATGGCGAAATCCTGGCAAAAATATTAATCCGTCCCGCCGCCGAAATTCTCTTCATACATCGGGTGGTAAAAGGGTAGGCTCAATAAAAACGAACCCAAAAACAACGGAATTAAGGGGGAGTTATGCCCGGCAAGGATCGCCTTCTGCTCGCGGGCCACCCGCACCACCTGGTGCGCAAAAGCCGTGACCAGAAACCCGTCTTTCTCGACGAAGCCGACTACACCCACTGCCTCGGGCAGATACGCGCGCTGAGCCAGCAGTACGAGCTCGCCATCCACGCCTTCTGCCTGCTGCCCGACGGCCTGCACATCCTGGCCACGCCGCTGGGTGATCCCGGGAACCTGTCCCGGTTTATGAAGGCGCTCAGTTGCAGCGCCTCGTCGCGGCGCAAGAGGCTGCACGGCGCCACGTCCGTATGGGAGGTGCGCTACCGCTCCAGCCCGGTGGAGCCCGGGCAGTGGATGCTGGCCTGCATCTGCTACATCGAGCGGCTGCCGGTGACCCAGCGGCTCGCCTCGTCGGCGTATCACTACCACCGCAGCAGCTACCGCATGCGGCTGGGCAAGACCCATCAGTACTGGCTGGAAGACCCGGAGGAGTACACCCGTCTGGGTGGCAGCATCGAAGACCGGGCCGAAGCCTACCGGATGTACATGAGCAACGGGCTGGATCCTCACGAAGAAAAGATGATCGACACGGCGGTGAAGCGTTGCCGGCTTACCGGCTCACGGCATTTCGTGAGAGAGGTGTACCGGAAGTACGGGGTGCTGGGTTAGTCGTTCGGGGAATGGAGCGGCCACGCAAGGAACGCAGCCAGCGCGGCATAGGAGGCCAAGCCCGGCGCTACTGCCTATTGGAATAGATCATCCACGCTGGAGGCGTCCAGAATGCGGTCAGCCAGATCTTCCAGCTCAGCCTGGGAGGCACTTTGCAGGCGCAGGCGAAGCGTGGCGGGAGCGTCGCCGAAGCGGTGTTCTATCAGACGGAGCACTAGCGCGCGTTCGCCTTCCAGGCGGCCTTGCTCGATGCCCTGCGCGCGGCCTTGCTCGACGCCTTGAGCCACGCCTTGAGCCACGCCTTGCTCAACGCCCGCGAGACGCTGACGCTCCTTCCATTCCTCGAACCGGTTGGTGATCATCTCGTACGCCTCCTGCAGATCGTGCATCTCGGGGAAGGTCTCGCCGGGAAACCATTTGGGGAGGCGGCGGCGCAGCCATTCCAGGTAAGCCCGGCGTAAGCCGGCCTGTTCCGGACCTGACAGCCACTTTACCAAAAGTTGAAGAAGACCGGCCACCTCGTCGGAGGAGCGGTGATGCTCCAGCCGGAACAGCGCGGCCACCAGGTTATTGATCGGCTGGCGGTCGTCGGCGCTGTAAGCGCCTTCATCGATCAGTAGGAACGCCTGATCGGGCTGAAAGCGTTCCAGCCCGTCCGGCGGTGGTTGGACCAGAGCTCGCACGTCAGTGGGCGCCCGCCAGCGGCGCTCGCCGTTATAGAGCACCACTGGCAGTACCGACGGCAACTTACGGTCGGCCCCCAGCTCACCACGCCGAATCAAGTCCTGATGGAGCAGGCCGGTGTAGACCATAATGCGCAACGCCATGAAGCGGTCCACCGAGGACTGAAATTCCAGCAGCAGATACACATAAAGCCACTCCTCGCCCCAGCGTATTCGCCAAACGGCATCGCCGTGCCGGCCACGCAGGTCGTCAGTGACGTAGCTGCCGTTCATCTTCTCCAGGGATTCCAAGTCCAGTGCTGCGACCCACTTATCAGGCAGGAAGCCAACCAACAGGTCCTGGACCATCCGGTCGTGGGCGAAAAGCAGCTTGTAGATGGTGTCGTGCTCGTCCATGGGCACCTCGTCGATCTAGAAAAACGAGCGTGACCGGCACGAGCCGGTCTGTCTGTCCTACCGTGCGGACAATCGTTGTAAGCGAAGACGGAAGCACGCATCGACCCCGGAGGACAGTCGAAAACAGCGGAAACCGTGGCCAAACCAGGCATTTCAGGCTCAAAAACGAGGAAAAGACCTTGATTCGCGCGCGTTGCAAGGTTAATGCGACTAACGCAAAAAAAGGCCTGGATGGAACGCCCGACCCCGCAAGAATGGATCGGTGGTTACACCCAGGCCTGGCGTAGGAGCGGGCCTTGCCCGCGAAAGGGCGTCAAGCCCGGCGGGATTCCAGAGACCGCTAGAACTAGCCGGCGAGCGGCGCTCGCCTTTCGCGGCGCAGCCATTCTTCAGGGGCGAG
>NZ_ARXR01000061.1 GCF_015356855.1 Alloalcanivorax venustensis ISO4 | reverse complement strand
GGACGGGCCCACCCGATCCCGGCGCGGCCTTTCTGGAGAGCACTCACCTTCAGAGCTTGATGGCGACGAAACGGGCGTTGCCGTCGCGGTTGACCAGGGCCGGCACGGTGCCCTCGTCGGGCAGGTCGGCGGCGATCTCCCGGTAGGCGTCCAGGCTGTCCACCGGCTTGCCGTTGAGGCTCACCAGCAGGTCGCCGCTGCTCAGCCCGGCGCGGGCGGCGGGGCCGTCCTGGACGCCGGTGATCACCACGCCGTGATCGGCCTTGACCCGCGCCAGCTCGGCGGCGCTGGCGGCGCGCACTTCCAGGCCCAGCTTGTCGGATTCACCCTGGTCCTGGTCCGGCTGGCCGGCCATGCCCGCCTGGGGGTTGTCCGGCAGCTCGCCGACGGTCACTTCCAGGGTCTTTTCGTCGCCGTCGCGCACCACGGTCATTTCCGCCTCGGTGCCGGCCTTGAGCGCGCCCACCCACTTGGGCAGCTGCGCGGAGCGCTGAATTTCACGGCCGTTGAAGGCGATGATCACGTCGCCGGGCTGCAGGCCGGCTTCCGCCGCCGGCGAGCCGCTCTGCACCTGGGCCACCAGGGCGCCCATGGGCTTGTCGAGGCCGAAGGATTCGGCCAGATCGCGGTCCACTTCCTGGATCAGCACGCCCAGCCAGCCGCGGCTGACTTCGCCGGTTTCCTTGAGCTGGTCGGCCACGTCCATGGCCAGGTCGATGGGAATGGCGAAGCTCAGGCCCATGTAGCCGCCGGAGCGGCTGACGATCTGCGAGTTGATGCCGACCACCTGGCCGTTGAGGTTGAACAGCGGGCCGCCGCTGTTACCCGGGTTGATGGCCACGTCGGTCTGAATGAAGGGCACGTAGTTGTCGGTGGGCAGGCTGCGGCCCTTGGCGCTGACGATGCCGGCGGTCACCGAGCTGTCGAAGCCGAACGGCGCGCCGATGGCCAGCACCCATTCGCCCACCTGCAGGTCGTCGGAGGAGCCGATGTCCACCACCGGCAGGTCGCTGGCGTCCACCTTGATCAACGCCAGGTCGCTCTGCGGATCGGAGCCGATCAGCTCGGCGTCCAGTTCGCGGCGGTCCTGCAGACGCACCACGATCTCGTCCGCTTCGCCGACCACGTGGTAGTTGGTCAGCACATAGCCGTCGCTGGAAATAATGAAGCCGGAGCCCAGCGACTCCGTTTCCGAACGGGGTGCCGGGGCACCACCGGGACCGCCCGGGCCGCCGCCGAATTCGTCGAAGAAGCGGCGGAACATTTCGGGAAGCTGGTCCATCTGCGACTGCTGGCTGCGCTCGCGGCGGGTGACGGTGCTGATGTTGACCACCGCCGGCGCTTCTTTCTTCACCAGGGCGGTGAAGTCCGGCAGGCCGGTGACCAGCGGCTCGCCGTCACCGGCGTCGGCGCGCACCGGCGCCGTGTCGCGGCTGTCACTGGTGTCCTGCTTGGTGGTGTTGTCGGTGTCCTGGCCGCAGGCGGCAAGCACGCCGGCCAAGGCCAGCATCAACACAATACGATGCGTTATCCCCATGGAAAGGCTCCCTTCTACCCTGTTCTAGGTTCAGGCCGGGGTCAGCGCGCGGGCCGCACCCGGATCGTGGTTTCAGCGTCGGCGGCGCCGCCCGGGCGGCTCAGCACGCGCGGCTGATAGCGCCCGGCGCCGGCGACACGGCGACCGTGCAGGCGGGTGATCAGGAAGCCCAGAAGCAGGCCGCCGACGCCGAACAGCGCGGCGCCGTCCACGGCGCGCCCGGCCAGCGTCAACGACAGCGCGTCGCCCAGCAGAGCGCCGCCGAACAGCAGCGCCAGCGGCAGGGCGTACACCCAGAGGGCGCCGTAGAGCACTGCTTTTTCCGGCACCCCGATCACCACCGGGTCGCCGTCGCGAAAACTGAGATCGGTGACCACCCGCAGGCGGGCGCGCTGGCCGGCGGCCTGGCGGTTGATCACGCTGTGCCCGCAGCCCTGGCGGGCCTGGCACGACGAGCAGGTGCCGGCGCGCACCGTTTCCACCCAGATCGCTCCGGGCTCACGGGCCACCACGCGCCCCTGCTCTTCTATCATGGCCGTTTGTCCGTGGCGCGAATCGCCACCGCTTCCATGATGCGTTCGGCGGTGGGCTGCGGAATTTCGCCCACCAGGGTCATCAGGTAGACGCGCTGGTCCAGGTTCTGCACCCGGCTGATCGCCACGGTGGGGCCGACGCGGCTGACGCCCTCTTCCACCTGATCGCTGGCCACGCTCTCCACGAACAGAGTAAAGGTGGCCAGGCCGTCGGTGTAGCTTTGCGCGGTGACCGGCTGGCGCAGGTCCGCCACCCGCCGCCAGTCGCGGTCGGCGGCTTCAAAGCCGGACGGCAGCCAGCCGGCTTCCACGTGCACGCGCTCGGGGCTGGCCGCGGCCACGCTCTCCAGGGAGCGCTCGGCGATCACCTTGGGCAGCTGGAAATCGGAACGCTCCAGGCCCGGCTCCAGATCCAGGGACACGAACTCGACGCGCTCCACGGCCAGGCCGCTGGCGTCCACCATTTCGGATTTCAGCAGCAGGCTGCTGTCGCGGTCCACCCACAGCCGGTAGCCGTAGCGGTGGTTGTCCAGCGGCGCCACGCGCATGCGGGTGGTGACGCGGCCGGCCACGCGGCCGTCGCCGTCCACCAGTACGTTGTATTGTTCGGGAATCGATGAGGACAGCCGGTCGCGGAACGCCAGCAGGCCGGTGTCGTTGTCATTGATGCGGGTCAGGGTGCCGTTGGGGTGCAGGCACACCACTTCATCGCCCAGTTGCAGCACTTCCACCAGGCGGCCGTCGAGGTGGGTGAGGCGCTGGTACTGCTTGCCGTCGATCACCGCGTGGCTCAGCTCCATGGTGCTCACCTCGCCACCCAGCTGATACAGAAAGCGGCCCCGGTACTGCAGCTGCTGGGAGGCTTCGGTCATCTCCTCCAGCAGCGCCTGGGCGGGCGTGGGGTCGGCAATCGCGACGGGTGCGGCGAGGGGGGCGGCCAGAGCGAGGCCGAGGGCGAGGGTCCGCATCATTTCGTTAGCGTGCTCCGTTGCGGGCGTCCATGCTCACCAGGCGGGCGTAGGGCATCATGCCCTGGCTGCTGTGGCGAGCGGTGAATTCACTGTGGCGCAGCAGCATGGCGTTCACCCGCGGCTGGGCGGTGTTGACGGTGCCGGTGGCGCGCTCGCCCTGACGGGCGCCCTGCGCCACCAGGGAGGTCTCGCCGAACGGCCGCGTGAGGCGCTGCTCGGCGGCGACCGGGGTGGCGCCGATGGTGGCGCTGCCGGTGGGCGCGGACGGCGCGGCGCCGTCATTGGCGGCCATGGTGGGCGCCGCCGCGCCGTTGCCGGCGGGCACGCTCCAGTACTGCCAGCCGATCACGGTGGCGGCGGCCACGGAGGCGGCCACCGCCACCCGGGCAAAGCCGCCCATCATGCCGGCCCGCTTGGCGGGCTTCGATTCCGCCGCCAGGGCGGCGGAGAGCCGTGCGTTGAACGCCGGCGGCACTTCCCGGCTGGCGTGCCCGCGCAGGGTATCGCTGGCCAGTTGCCAGCGACCCAGGGTCGCGATATCGGCCTGGTCCAGGTCGCGCAGTACGCGCCGGGTTTCCAGTTCGTTGGTTTCGCCGTCCAGGAAGGCGGAAAGCGCTTCGTAGTCCCTGTTCATGTCGTCACCCTCTGTCGCCGCGCTGCGACCCGAGCAGGGGACGCACCGCTTCATCGATGGCTTCACGGGCCCGGAAAATGCGGGAACGAACGGTTCCCACCGGGCACTCCATGACCGCCGCGATATCCTCATAGCTGAGACCTTCGAATTCACGCAAGGTGACGGCGGTCCTCAGCTCCTGGGGCAGCTCCTCGATGGACTTGTGGATAACTGCCTCCAACTCATCGGACAACAGATGCGACTCCGGGGTTCCAATTTCATGGAGCATCTCCGCGCCACTGTACTGCTCCGCCTCGGCGGCATCCAGGTCGGAGCCCGGCGGACGGCGGCTCAACGACACCAGATGGTTCTTGGCGGTGTTCACGGCGATCCGATAGAGCCAGGTGTAAAAGGCACTGTCGCCACGGAAACGGGGCAGCGCGCGCCAGGCTTTGATAAAGGCTTCCTGGGCGACGTCCTGGACCTCGTCGTGGTCACGCACATAGCGGCTGATCAGCGCGAAGATACGCTGCTGGTACTTGAGCACCAGCACCTCGAAGGCGCGCTGATCGCCGCTCTTGGCTTTCTTGACCAACTGTTCGTCTGACACCGGGGCTCCCGTCAAGGTATCACTGTTCCCAGCCTGGCGGAGGGTAAAACGCGGTATTGTATCAGGTGTTCCACGGGCGGCTATACTAGCGCCTCCGGAAGCACCGGTTTTCACATTGGTTCAACATTTCCCCAGCTAAAGAGGCTTCATGGCCACCTTCCGCTACGACGTTCTGATCATCGGCTCCGGCGCCGCCGGCCTTACCGTGGCCCTGGGCCTGCCCGACGGCGTGCAGGCGGCGCTGCTGTCCAAGGGTGAACTCACCCATGCAAGCACTTACTACGCCCAGGGCGGCGTGGCCGCGGTGCTCGACAGCGACGACTCCCTGGAAAGCCACGTGCGCGACACCCACCTGGCCGGCGGCGGCCTGTGCCATGACGACGCGGTGCGCTACACGGTGGAAAACGGGCCGCGCGCGATTCGCTGGCTGATCGACCAGGGGGTGGACTTTACCCGCCTGGAGGGCTCGGAGGCCAATCCCCTGCCCTACCACCTGACCCGCGAGGGCGGCCACAGCCACCGGCGCATCATCCACGCCGCCGACGCCACCGGGGTGGCGATCTCCAGCACGCTGATCGACCGCGTCAAGGAGCGCGACAATGTACAGCTTTTTGAGCACCGGGTCGCCGTGGACCTGATTCTGCAGGAGCACAACAGCGAACGTCGTTGCTGCGGGGCCTATGTGCACAACATCAAAACCGGCGAAACCGACGTGATTCTGGCGCGCTCTGTGGTGCTGGCCACCGGCGGCGCCTCCAAGGTGTACCTGTATACCTCCAACCCGGACGTGGCCACCGGCGACGGCATCGCCATGGCGTGGCGCGCCGGCTGCCGGGTGGCGAACATGGAATTCATGCAGTTCCACCCCACCTGCCTGTACCACCCCAAGGCGAAGAGCTTTTTGATCACCGAGGCGATCCGCGGCGAAGGCGGCCGCCTGCTGCTGCCCAACGGCGAGCGTTTCATGCCGCGCTTCGACGAGCGCGCCGAGCTGGCGCCCCGGGACGTGGTGGCGCGCGCCATCGACCATGAAATGAAGCGTCTGGGCGCGGACTGTCTGTATCTGGACATCAGCCACAAGCCGGCGGATTTCATCATCGAGCACTTCCCCACCGTGTACGCCAAGTGCCTGCAGCTGGGGCTGGACATCACCCGCGATCCGATTCCGGTGGTGCCGGCGGCGCACTACACCTGCGGCGGCGTGATCATCGACCGCGACGGGCGCACCGACGTGCCCGGGCTGTACGCGCTCGGCGAAACCGGCTTCACCGGCCTGCACGGCGCCAACCGCATGGCCAGCAATTCCCTGCTGGAGTGCTTCGTCTACGGCCGCGCCGTGGCGGAGCATATCGGCGAGCATCTGCACGACCTGCCCGAGCCCCGCGAGGCGGCGCCCTGGGACGATTCCAAGGTGACCGACTCCGACGAAGACGTGGTGATCAGCCACAACTGGGACGAGCTGCGCCGCTTTATGTGGGACTATGTGGGCATCGTGCGCACCACCAAGCGCCTGGAGCGGGCCCAGCACCGGGTGGAGATGCTGAAAAAGGAAATCACCGAGTATTACAGCAATTACCACATCAGCAACGACCTGCTGGAGCTGCGTAATCTGGTGGTGATCGCCGATCTGATTATCCGCTCGGCGCTGCAGCGCAAGGAAAGCCGGGGCCTGCACTTCATGCGTGAATTCCCGGACGCGGACCCGGTCGGCAAGGATTCGGTGCTGGTGCCGGGGCGGCCCTGATCAGCGGCGCTGCAGGTAGAGCACCTGGCGCAGCGGCGTCAGCGCCGCCGGGCCGGCCTGGTCCGGGAACACCCACACCCAGCCCCGGCGCGGGCAGTGCAGGGCCAGCCAGTGCTCGCGCAACATCACCCGGAACGGCGGCGTCAGGGTCACCCGGCGGCCGTCGCGCAGGCTCAGCCGCACGGCGCCGGGGGTGACGTCCACGCTGCGCGGCGTGGCCGGGCGCC
>NZ_ARXR01000060.1 GCF_015356855.1 Alloalcanivorax venustensis ISO4 | reverse complement strand
GGGTCGCGGCCTGGCGGCGCGCGGCGCGCACGTCGCGGCGCACCACCAGGCGATCACGCACCAACCAGCCGGTGGCCCAGAACACCAGCCAGGGATCGATCAGATAATCCCAGAGATTGTCCGAGTGCAGCAGGTTGAAGTAGAACGCCCCCTGGGCCGCGATCAACACCACGCAGGGCGCGTAGGCCCGGTTCATCCACGCGAACAGGCCGATCAGCAGCAACACGCTGCTGAACAGGATGTCGCCGAAGCCCAGCGCATAGGGATCGGCGTAGCTGGACCCCAGGCTCATGGGGTAGAAGAACAGCGCCAGCCCCACCAGCATCACGCACACCGCCCGCAGCTGTCCCACCGGCAACCAGTAACGGCCGCGCAGGCGGTGGTGAATGGCGGCCACCGCCAGCAGGCCCGAGGTAATGCTCAGGTGGCTCAAATAACTCATCACCCAGCCGGCCAGCCCGACCGGAAACGGCAGCAACGACCAGACCACCAGCGCGACCGCCAGCCCGCCGCGCACCGGCAACGGCAGACGAGCGCTCAAACGCAGCCAGATGGCCGCCAGCACCAAGGCACAAATAAGGCTAGAAATCACCGGCCATCCCCCCCAATAGCGGCTGATCCTCAGGAAGCCAGGCGTGGCGAATCGCCGACTTGTTCCAAGTGTAGAGAATATGCACATCGCCGTTGGCGGCTTGGATCACATACGGATAGTCGTACTGGAACTCGCAGCCCTGTTCGGCGCACTTGTTGCGCTCCACGCGCTGGCGCAGCAACGAGGGGCTTTCGGTTTCCAGGGTGCCGGCCACCTCCTCGGAAATCATTTCCATGTACTCGGTCTGCGGCACGTTGCCTTCGCGCCATTGCGCCCGGTTATGGAAGAAATAACGCCCGGACCAGGTCTTGCCGCCATCATGGGTTTCGCGCATGCAGAGATCGTCGCGCTCCATCGGGTTGCAGTTCGCCACCAGCAGCCAGTGCCCCGGCGACAGCACCACGCCACCCACCGCCGATGACGGGTTCTGCAGCTGCGACGGGCGCAGCGGCGACCAGTCACCGCCGCCGTCGCGGGTCTCACTGCGGTACAGGAAGCCGGGGTGGGTATCGGTTTCATTACGCAGGAAGGCGGTGGCCCGTTTCGGCCCGTCCACCAGCACCAGCGGCTGAATCGCCTTGCGGCCGTGGCCGATACGCTCCTTGTCGACGATCCGATTGTGATCGTCCAGGCGCAGTATTTCGCCGAATTTACCCACCATTTCGTGGTACACCGGCAGGCCCACGGTGCCGTCCTGGTAGCGGATCGGCGGGGTTTTCACCAGGGTGCTGATGTTCAGAAACGGAGAGGTGACCAGCGCCTCGTCGAACCGCCAGCTGGCGCCCATGTCGTCGGACTCCAGCACCACCAGGCGGCTCGCCGCCCAGCCGCCGAAACTCACCGCCACCACGAACAGCCGCATGCGACCGTTGTCGTCCAGCACCGGCACGGCATTGCCCAGCTTGCGCACGTGCCGGCCCCACTGCAGGCGGATCTGCTCGCGGGTGACAACCCGCTCTTCCTCGCTCCAGGCACCCTGTTGCGGGTCGAAAATCGCCGAGTGGATGGCCACGTCCGGCCCGCCTTCACGCTTGCCGGCGAACCAGAACGCACGCAGGCGGCCGTCCGGCAGCGCCACCATGGAGGGCGCGTGCACCAGCGGCGTCTCGCCATCGGAGGCGAAACGCATCTGCCATTGACCGTTCAACCGGTCGTGGCCGGGCACGTAATCCGGCTTGAATTCAGGCTTGGAAACCCGTTCCTGGTGTTCCGGCAGCACCGCCACGAAACTCACCAGCAATAAAGCGCCAAGCAACCAGTGAAAACCACGTCTTGCCATGGGCATTCGGCATCCGTTTGTCAAGGTGCAAGGAAAGGCACGAAGTCTAACACCGGCGTACGGGGATTGCCCCTACCCGGCGAAGACAAGCGACATCGATGATGGCATAATGCATCTACGACTTTCGGGTGACTTTTATATGCAAACCTCTCTCCGGGCAATCCCCTACCTGGTTCTGCTGGCGGCGTTGCTGACCGCCGGGCGGCTGCCCGCCCAGGCCGGCGCCTGGCAACTGGTCAGTGATCGCAACGGCATTCAGGTCTACATGCAACATGGAGACCGGACGGCGCTGAAAACGTTCCGTGGCGTGACCCGCTTCCCGCTCGACGATGAGTACGCCATGGTGGCCCTGCTCAACGATTACCAGGCCTACCCGGACTGGCTGCACTTCGTGGACAGCGCCTGGGAGCTGGGCCGCAGCAACGAACAGGTGCGCCAGCTGCACTTCACCACGCTGTTGCCCTGGCCGCTGGCCGACCGGGAGGCGGTGCTGCAGACCCGGGTGATACAGGCCAGCGACCCGACCAGCGAAGAAGTGGTGGTGGACCTCAGTAACCGCCCCACCCTGCTGCCCCCCAACCCGGAGTACGTCCGCTTCCCGCACATGGAAGGAATGCTGCGCTTCCGCCGCGTGGCGCCGGGCGAGGTGGAGGTGGTCTACCAGCTGGAATTGAATCCCGGCGGCTACATCCCCGCCTGGCTGGCCAACATCCTGCTGCGCGACGCGCCCTATTTCACCCTTGAGCGACTGCGCCGGGTGGTGCACCGCGCCGAATATCAGGGGCACTATTACGACTGGCTGGACCTGCGCGGCCCGGGCCGTCCGGAGCCGGCCAAAAACGTAACAAAAAATCCCTGACACCTGTCATATTCGGCCCTTTTCGCTACCATTGATGTGGATTTTTTCCGATGCCGTCCGGGGGAGACCACTGGCATGGTGAACGCGCTTTTCTTTATCTACTCCTGGTTTATTTTCGTACCGCTGATGCTGCTGGCCACGGTGGTGGCCGGTGCCGTGTGCCTGTGTCTGGTGCCGTTTCTCGGCCCGCGCCGGGTGGCGCGCCTGAGCGCCGTGCCCTGGGCGCGCCTGGGGCTGCTGCTCAGCGGCGTGCAGGTGCGCGTGCACGGCCTGGAGAACGTGGACCCGTCGCGCAGCTATGTGATTGTCGCCAATCACCTCAGCCAGTACGACATCTGGGTGCTCTACGGGCACCTGGAGCAGGATTTTCGCTGGGTGATGAAACAGGAACTGCGGCGCGTGCCGGTGATCGGCGTGTGCTGCGCCCTGCTCGGCCATGTGTTCATCGACCGCCGCGACCGGGCCTCCGCCCTGGCCAGCCTGGAGCAGGCCAAACAACGCCTCACCGGCGGCACCAGCATCCTGTTTTTCCCGGAAGGCACCCGCAGCCGCAGCGGTGAGCTGCGCCCGTTCAAGAAGGGCGCCTTCCGCATGGCCCAGGACCTGGACCTGCCGATTCTGCCGGTCACCATTATCGGCACCCGGGAAATTCTGCCGGCGGATTCCCTGCGCATGCACCCGGGCACCGTGGACCTGACCGTGCACGCCCCGGTGGCCGTCACCGGCAAGGACGACGCCGCCGTGGAAGACGCCATGGCGCGCAGCCGTGCCGCCATCGCCAGCGTCGGCGAAGGCTACCTGGAGCTGACCTGACGCCGCTCTGTTACCCTGGCGTCGCCCGGCGCCGGCGGCGTGGCCAGCTTCGACGTTGGAATTGGCCCCTTTTGCATGTCCGATGCCGCTACACTCCGGCCATTCAGACGGAATCGGAACAGCAACTATGAAAGACTTCCAGAATAAAGTAGCAGTGATCACCGGCGCCGGCTCGGGCATCGGCCGGGCCCTGGCCCGGGATCTGGCCGCCGCCGGCGCCCGGCTCGCCCTAAGCGACGTGAATCAGGTCGGCCTGCAGGAAACCGCCGACAGCCTGGGGCTGGGCAGCGACCGCCTGATCACCGAAGCCTTCGACGTGGCCGACCGCGACGCCTTTTACGCCTTCGCCGAGCGGGTCACCGGTCACTTCGGCGCCGCCCATCTGGTGTTCAACAACGCCGGCGTGGCCCTGGGCGCCACCGTGGAAGACATGAGCTACGAAGACTTCGAGTGGTTGATGGGCATCAACTTCTGGGGCGTGGTGCACGGCACCAAGGCGTTCCTGCCCCACTTGAAAGCCGCCGGCGAAGGGCACATCGTCAACGTGTCCAGCGTGTTCGGCCTGATCGGCGTGCCCACCCAGTCCGCCTACAACGCCGCCAAATTCGCGGTGCGCGGCTTCACCGAGGCCCTGCGCCAGGAGCTGGAAATGGAAGGCGGCCGGGTGTCCTGCACCTCGGTGCATCCGGGCGGCATCAAGACCAATATCGCCCGCAACGCGCGCATGGGCGCCGGCGTCGAGAAGATCACCGGCGACGTGGACAAAGCGCGCCGCGATTTCGAGAAGATGTTCCGCACCACGCCGGAAGAGGCCTCCCAAACCATCCTCAAGGGCGTGAAAGGCAATAAGCGCCGGGTGCTGATCGGCTCCGACGCCCGCGCCATCGACAGCATGCAGCGCCTGATGCCGACCGCCTATCAGCGTATTATGGTGGCCGGACAGAAAATGATGCGGAAATAACCATGAAACCTTTCTCCCAGGCAGCCGAAAACAACAAGGGTCCGATCCTTGATGTATTGCGTGACTATCTCACTGCCCCGGGTGATCTGCTGGAAATCGGCGCCGGCACAGGCCAGCACGCGGTATGGCTGGCGCCGCACTTCCCCCAGGTGCTCTGGACGCCCACCGAGCTGCCGGAAAACCTGGACGGCCTGTCCCAGTGGCTGGCCGACGCCCCCAGCGACAACCTGGCCGAACCGCTGGCGCTGGACGTGGAAGGCGACTGGCCGGCGCAGGCCTACCGCTACATCTTCACCGCCAACACCTTTCATATCGTCTCCCGTCCGCAGGTCGAGCTTTGCATCCGCCGGGTGTGCGAGACGTTACTGCCGGACGGTCGCTTCCTGGTGTACGGCCCGTTCAATTATCACGGCACCTACACCAGCGACAGCAACCGGGAGTTCGACCTGTCGCTGAAAGCCCGCGACATTGCCATGGGCATCCGCGACCAGGAGTGGGTGGTGGAACGCTTCGCCGAACACGGCCGCGAGCTGATCCACGACCACGCCATGCCGGCGAATAACCGCATTCTCGTGTTTGGCTGAGACACAACCCGAGATTCCTCTGACAGTGCTGCCCGCTTTTTATACACTAGGTTCCCGTTCCCATGGCCGGGCCGTTTTCCGCAGCACCCAAACCGAGCGAATCCATGCAAAACGAAACCACCAGCGAATGGAGCCTGGAGCAGTTCCAGGTCCCGGAAAAAGAAGGCGAAACCCGCTTCCACGACTTTGACCTGGAGCCGGCGCTGATGCACGGCATCGCGGACGCCGGTTTTCAGTATTGCACGCCGATCCAGGCCCAGGTGCTGACCCACGCGCTGGCCGGCGCCGACACCATCGGGCGGGCGCAGACCGGCACCGGCAAGACCGCCGCCTTCCTGATCACCATCATCAACGACCTGCTGCGCCACCCGATCACGGTGCCGCGCTACGCCGGCGAACCGCGGGCGCTGATCGTCGCGCCCACCCGGGAGCTGGCGATGCAGATCGAGAAGGACGCCAAACTGCTGGCCCACCACACCGACCTGCAGGTGATGAGCGTGGTCGGCGGCATGAACTTCAACCGCCAGCAGGAACGCCTGCAAACCCGGCTGATCGACATCCTGGTGGCCACCCCCGGACGCCTGCTGGACTTCGCCAAACGCCGCGACCTGTGGCTGGACCGGGTGGAAGCCCTGGTGCTCGACGAGGCCGACCGGATGCTGGACATGGGCTTCATCCCCGACGTCAAACGCATCGTCAACATGACCCCGAGCACCCGCTACCGGCAGACCCAGCTGTTCTCCGCCACCTTCAACGACGACGTGATGAACCTGGCCGGGCGCTGGACCGAGGCCGCCCAGGTGGTGGAGATCGAGCCCACCCAGGTGACCACCGACACCGTCGACCAGAAGGTCTACATCACCGCCACCCAGGACAAGTTCAACCTGCTCTACAACCTGATCACCCGGGAGAACATGTCGAAGGTGATCGTGTTCGCCAACCGCCGCGACATTACCCGGCGGCTCAACGACCGGCTGCATAAGAAGGGCCTGAACGTGTCGCTGATCTCCGGCGACGTGCCCCAGAACCAGCGCATGAAGACCCTGGAGCGGTTCCGCGCCGGCGACCTGCAGGTGCTGATCGCCACCGACGTGGCCGGGCGCGGCATTCACATCGAAGGCGTGTCCCACGTGATCAACTACAACCTGCCGGAAGACCCGGAGGATTACGTCCACCGCATCGGCCGCACCGGCCGCGCCGGCGCCAGCGGCGTATCGATCAGCTTCGCCTGCGAAGACGACGCCTTCCTGCTGCCCCAGCTGGAGCAGGCCATCGGCATGAAACTCAACTGCGTGCACCCAGAGACCGCGCTGGTCGCCGACCAGTAGCCCCGGAAGGAAGAATCCCATGGCGGAACGCATTAGCCCGGAAGAAGGGGTTATCAAACTGCAAAGCGGCAACACCCTGTTCGTGGACGTCCGCGACCCGACCAGCCACCAGGAAGCCCGTATCCCCGGTTCCCTGCTGCTCAACCAGACCAACCTGGAAGACTTCCTCGCCGCCACCGACCGCCAGCAACCGCTGGTGGTGTACTGCTACCACGGGCACTCCAGCCAGGGCGCCAGCGACTACCTGGCGGAGCAGGGCTTCCATTCCGTGGTCAGTCTCGACGGCGGCTTTGAATACTGGCGCCAGGCCCACCCGGAACACGTGGACAGCGAGTAGCCGGCTCAGAACGCGCGGCCCACGCCCACCATCCACACCAGGGGATCGATCGCCACATCCACCTTGTCCACGGTGGTGCCGTTCACCGTAAGGCGCGCCTCGGTATCCAGGTCCATCTTCCAGGCGGAGAGGTTCAGGAACCAGCCCTCACTCAGCGCCACGTCGACCCCAAGCTCCGCGGCCAGCCCCCAGGAATTGGAGAGATGCAGATCCGCGTCGGCGCCGCCGATCAACGGGCTGACCACGCCGTCGTCGATGCGCTCGCTGAAGAAGCGGGTGTAATTCACCCCGATGCCGGCATAGGGACGAACGCGGCCGTACCCCGGCAGCGAGAACTGGGCCAGAACCGTGGGCGGCAGATGCTTGGTCTCGCCGATGCGGGTACGCCCCAGCGCGGTGTCCTCCAGATAGAGGTCATGCTCGAACGGCGTGGCCGCCAGCAGCTCGATACCGAACCAGTCCTTCAACATGTAGGTGACGGTGACGCCCGCCTGGGTGTCGCTGTCCACATCCACGGTACCGCCGGTGAGGGGCGCCACCGCGAAGGCGTCGCTGTCCACGTCCGGCTCCACGGTGGCGGCGCCAAAGCGCACCACCCAATCGCCGGCCTGATGCGCCTGGGCCCCGCCGCAGGCCATGCCGGTTAGCGCCAGCGCCAGGGCGATTTGTCGCGATAGTTGCATGCTCTTGTCCTTTGTTGGCTCATGATAGGTGCCCATTAAAAGACGAGGCGCCGCCACGCTCCTTGCCTCAGATCAACGGAACAGACCGGATAAAAAGAGGAACGCCATGAACGCAGCCCAACTGGCCGACGCGCTCAAAAACGCCCATGTGGAACACGCCCGCCTGCGCCTGCAGGAGAAGCGCTACTGGCAGCAACAACTGGACGACGGCGTTAAAGCGCTGGGCAAAACCCCGGTGGGCGCCCTGGTGGACCCGGACGCCCTGGCCAAGGTGGTGGACGACTGGCTGGCCAGCGTGAACACCGCCCAGGGGCTGCGGCCGGTGATCATTGCGGTGAGCGAAGCGATTCTGGAACAGGCCGGCGACGACCCGGCCACGGTGGGGGAGCTGCTGAACGAGGCGCACTTCGAAGCCATCCTGGAGCAGGCCCTGCGCCTGAAAACCCTGCGCGAAAAAGCCATCCACGCCTGTCTCAACCATCCGCTGGTCAGCGACATGGTCAGCGAGATGCTCTACACCGGCATCAAGAACTTCCTGCTGGAAGAGAACGTGCTCGCCAAGCTGCCCGGCGTCAGCAGCATGATGAAGCTGGGCCGCAAAAGCGTCGGCAAGGCCATGGGCGGCCTGGAAGACAGCATCCGCGACTACCTGCGCCACAACACCCGCGCCACCCTGAAAACCGGCGAGCAGTGGCTTAACCGCCAGCTCACCGACCAACGAATCGCCGAACTGGCCCGCGACGGCTACCGGCGCCTGGCGCCGCTCAAGCCGGCGGACGTCATCAGGACCGCGCCCCAGGGCCTGGCCGGTGACGTCGCCACCCACGCCTGCGTGATCGCCGACGAAGCCGCGCGCCTGGACTACAGCCGCCGCCTGGTGGCCGCCGGCATCCAGGCGGCGGTGCAATCGTTACTGGAAAAGGACCTGCCCGCCCTGCTCAAGGCCATGGGCACCACCCCCAAAAAACGCAGCCAGGCCCTGGCCCCCGCCCTCGCCACCGGCGCCGCCGTGCTCGACCAGCAGGGCGTCCTCACCCCCTGGATCGAGCAAGCCCTCGGCGACTTCTACGATAGTGACGCCTGCAAGGATGTCCTCGAGAAAGCCCTGTCGTGACGGGTACTCCGTAACCGAGACACGGTGCAATGGTACTAGGTGAGCCTCTCCATCAAGGGCGCGGGTCTGTGTTAGGCCCTTCCGGG